>CAYSYZ010000263.1:0-1524 GCA_964435205.1 uncultured Desulfovibrionales bacterium | reverse complement strand
GCGGGGTTAGCGAGCGAATACTATGCTTTTTACCTTACATACGGAGATTCCCCGCAGCTTGCTGCGGGGATCTTCAATTTTAAGTTCGGTGTTGTGGGAGTCTTTATGGGTGAGATTAAAGTTGATGCTCCGGGTAAAGTTGTGGCTGGGGGCATGGGAGATACTATAAAGATTTCAGATATTACGACGGGAATCGGTGTTATCCTCTTCGATCGGGTTAAAAAGGTGGGAGCTGGAAGACATATGATCCTGGCGCCTTTTGTTCAGAGAGATATAAGGGAAATGGTCAGTCTAATTCAGGAAAAGGGAGCTATCGATGGAAGTATTTTGGCCAAGATTGCAGGAGGTGCCGATTTTATGCAATCGCAAATGGGTGCCCGTCTCAGCCAGAAGGTGATCGATACTTGCGGTCAGATGGGCATCAAGATTTCGGGTCAGGACATGGGCGGGAAAGGTAAAAGGACCCTTGTGACCATTTTAGCCAGCGGAGAGACAAAAGTTATTTCAGCGTCTGGAGAAAAGAAAATATAAGGGAGCGGGTGTTATGGTTGAAAGCAGGATTGATAACATAGTAAAGCGCATAGATGATCTTCCCCCTCTGCCAGCTACTTTTATGAAAATCGTGGAGCTGTCACGAAACCCTAACACATCTATGAAGGATTTGGTGGATGTAATCTCGCTTGACCAAGCGATGGTCATGCGTATCTTAAGAGTGTGTAATTCGCCTTTTTATGGTTTGAGGAGTCAAATTACTTCCATAGCACACGCTGCATCCTATTTGGGTTTCTCAGCCCTGCAGAGTATTGCTGCGACACAGGCCACCGGCAGTATCTTGAACAAAAAAGTCGACGGGTACCAACTGGAAGAAGGAGAACTCTATAAACATTCCATTGCCACGGCTTTGGGATGTCGAATCATTGCCGAGAAAAAACACCGTAATCTAAAAGATACTGCTTTCACCGGTGGCCTTTTGCACGATGTAGGCAAGCTGGTACTCGCTAAATTTGTTTCAGAAGAGTTCGAGAAGATAACGGAGGCTGTAGAAAAAGAAAAGGTTTCTTTTAATGATGCCGAGCAGAAAGTCCTGGGTTTTGACCATACCGAACTGGGTGAGAAGATCGCTGCCCGGTGGAAGTTGGCCGACAATTTGTGCATAGCTATTCGTTACCATCATGATCCTTTGTTATGTAAAAAAGACGCGCAGATTGCCCATATTGTGCACGTGGCCGATGCTATCTCCATGATGGCAGGGATCGGGGCAGGGGCGGATGGCCTCAATTATGTATTTCACAACGAGTCGTTGGATGTTTGTGGGTTAGACGAGAACGGTATGGAAGAGGTGATGGAAAGGTTAATTTCTGAGTACGAAGAGGCTCTCCGTTCTTTCTCTGGTTAAATAATGAAGAATTCGCAAAAAGTCCTGAAATCGTCATGCCGGACTTGATCCGGCATCCAGAACATATTGAATTTACTGGATTCCGGCTTTCGCCGGAATGAGTGCGCCTGGGAGCAGGCGCGATTTGG
>CAYSYZ010000262.1:0-1591 GCA_964435205.1 uncultured Desulfovibrionales bacterium | reverse complement strand
CGATAAGGGAACTCACACAGGCACACGGCGTCTTGCTTATCTTTGACGAGGTAATCAGTGGATTCCGCATGTCCTGGGGCGGCGCACAGTCTTTTTACGGTGTCATCCCGGACTTAACCTGTCTGGGTAAGATTATTGGAGGCGGGCTACCAGTAGGAGCCTACGGCGGACGCAAAGATATCATGTCGCGCATTGCACCAGAGGGAGATGTATACCAGGCCGGAACCCTCTCCGGCAATCCTCTGGCCGTAACCGCCGGCATAACTACCTTGGATCTGCTTTCCCGAAAAGGCGTATACGAAGATCTAGAGGAAAAGGGCGCCTACCTGGAAAAAAACATTAAAGATATCATTGAGCGGCATTCCATACCCGCTCGAGTCAACCGCGCCGGTTCCCTAATGACCATATTCTTTACAAGAAACGACGTCGTTGACTTCACGTCTGCACTAACCAGCGATGGAGATTTCTTCGCTCGATTCTATCGTAACATGCTGGAAAAGGGCATCTATTTGCCTCCGTCACAGTTTGAAGCCATCTTCATCTCCACCAGTCATACCAGAGTGGATCTAGATCAGACGTTGAATGGAGTCGATGAGTGCTTCAAGATTTTATGAATCACTATTCAAAAAAATGTTGACTTTGCCGGGTTGCTATGATATCAAGTAGTCTGCTTTTTTGGCCTTGTTGTTTGATGAGCGTAGGTGGCAGCCAGTGGCGGTCGTTTAGTTGGTCTGTCCGATGAAGAAGGAGGATCGAAGGCGGCTTTTTAAATCACTTGCCGACGTGAGCACTATAGGCATATCTATAGCGGCGTCGATATTTGTTGGTTTCTTCATCGGATACTATCTTGATAATTATCTTTTTGGCGGCCGTACGAAACCCTGGCTTACCGTGATTTTTCTTATTTTTGGGGTCATAGCCGGGTTTCGAAATCTGGTTCGCATTGCAAAACGTAAAGATCTATGACATCCATGTTAGATTTTTGGTGTTCACCACAGGTCATAAAGAAACTACAGGTATCCAGCTTGGTGCTATGTCTGGTTTTGGCCCTTTTTAGTCTTGTGGTGATCTCTGGGCATTTCGCACTAGGTGTTTTAGCTGGCGGGGCGGTAGCCAGTTTTAATTTTTCCTGGTTTGAAAGGGCGCTGCGAAAGATATTTGACCAGAAGATTGTTTTGGGGCATAAGGCCATCTATTATGCCAAATACTACCTGCGCCTAGTTATTGTGGGCATCGTTCTCTACATGCTGATAGTAAGTAAATTTGTGCATCCTCTAGGCCTGATTGCTGGCCTTTCAGTCTTTGTGGTCAGTATTATGGTTCTGGCTTTTACTGAATTGTGGAAGATTATCCGGACAAAGGAGGCAACTTAATCCATGGAGCACCCAATTCTTTTTATTAACCTTTTACTGGATCTATTCCATCTCCCCGTACACGGCGGACACGGCTTACTGCCGCAGATAATGGCACCGCACGTAACGAATGCCTGGTTCGTTATGATCTTACTTATCCTGTCTGCCAAGCTGGTTGTTGGGAAAATTCAGATGATTCCCGGCAAAGGGCAAAACTTTTTTGAGTCTGTAGTTTCCGG
>CAYSYZ010000261.1:0-1638 GCA_964435205.1 uncultured Desulfovibrionales bacterium | reverse complement strand
CTTCTCGCCAGTTGATATTTTTTTACCAATAACCTTTTTTGTCTCCGCGTTAACACCGACGTCTCCAGTACTCGTGGACTTAGGGCCAGTGGTATGCCTGGCAGATAAAGGCGCGTCAACTAAACGTACACTATAAACGGGCCTCAGATCATAGCGGGGAAAGCAAAGAGTGGCAGAAAGCGCACCCACCAAAAGAATAACAATGTGTAAAAAAAAGGAGAAGATTAATGAATAGCCCCATTCCCGCAAGCAGTTTTTTTCACCAAATCCTGACCAAGGATTCATCGCTTTTCTTCTAAAGGCTGTGTTATCATCCCCAGTTTTTCAATGCCTGCCTCTTTTATCTGGGCCATAACCTTTACTACAAAACCATACGGGACAGCCCGGTCGGCCCGAAGGAGAACTTCGCCGCCGCTTGCCATGTCCTTAAGATTCTGCAAATATTTATTAACTTGAGGTTGAGGTATCCGGGCATCGTTAACAAAAACATTTTGATTCCGGTCGATAGTTATAACGATAGTTTTTTCCTTATTATCTATGGCCTTGGCAGTCGTCTTAGGTAATTCAACCTCCATGCCCTGTATCATCATCGGCGCAGCTACCATAAAAATGATCAGGAGCACAAGCATCACATCTACAAGCGGAGTTACGTTAATTTCTGAAAGAAGTCTCTTATTATCACCTCCTAGCTCCATCAATCAGCCCTCCTTGCCGGAACCCTTAACCGCTGCGCTGCCCGATGGGCGGTATACGTATTCTCTCTCAATAAGATTCGAAAATTCACTGGCAAAAGCCTGCATCTCCGCTTCTATCTTACGGATGCCATTAACATAATAGTTGAAGGCGACTACCGCCGGTATGGCCGCCGCTAAGCCTGCTGCCGTTGCGATCAGGGCTTCGGAAATTCCAGGGGCGACGGTGGCCAGATTGGCGGACCCGCGCAATCCTATGCCACGAAAAGCAGCCATTATCCCCCACACGGTACCAAACAACCCGATGAAAGGAGCCGTATTACCAGTAGTCGCGAGAAAAGAAAGGGCTTTGCTAAGCCTGTTCACTTCGCAACTAACAGCCTTGCCAAGGGCACGCTCTACATTTTCCATGCAGGCCACTTCCAGGTTCTTTGCCTCAGGGTTACCGACCGTCTTTCCAAACTTCTGTAACTCCCCATATCCGGTCCTAAACACCTGTGCAATAGAAGAATTTTTAATGCTTTTACTTTTAGTATATGCGTCTGCCAGCGTGCGGCTTTTCCAAAACATCTCCAGGAAAATAGTCGATTCAAGCCTTGTTTGGCGCAGTAGAAAATACTTTTTACAGATTATCGCCCAGGTAAGAACGGACATGACACAAAGCAGCGACAAAACACACTTTACCATTAGACCTGCTTCACGCACTATCTGGATAATGCTGCCATCTAGCATAGAAAAATACTCCTTATATAAGGCGCTGGAAACTTAACGGATATTAATTGTCCGTCATGAAAAAGTCAACCGTATCAAGCCCAGGCAGGCCCCCTTCTCCGATATTATTGGGACTCTGGTGACTGGAAGCTAGGTATAGCTTGACATCCGCAAGAAAAAAATCAGACAAAATAAAGTACAAATTTCTTGACAATAATTTGATAATAATGCTAAT
>CAYSYZ010000260.1:0-1671 GCA_964435205.1 uncultured Desulfovibrionales bacterium | reverse complement strand
TGGGCGTGAATATGGCTGTGTCATTGGATAAAGCGGTAAGGTTTTTGGACTGCGATGTGGAAGAGCCTAATGCTCATCTATTTTTAAAGCCGGTTATCAACGAACAGACTGTAGTTGATACCTTTGTCCCGGAGGTAGATTTTACTAAGTGCAACTATTGCGGGAAGTGCGGCGAAATTTGTCAATTCAATGCGATTGCCGTGCTAAAAGATTATGTGCTCACCTTCCCTGAGCTGTGCCACAGTTGCCGCGGCTGCCTCTTTGTCTGTCCGGAAAAGGCTGTACTGGAGTCAAAACGGGAATTGGGCGTTATCGAACAGGGCCGGGCGGGCCAGGTAGAATTTATACATGGCTGCCTGCGCATTGGAGAGGCCATGTCGCCGCCCCTGATCAGGAAAGTTAAGGAGAGGATAGTGGGGGAGCAGGTAAATATTGTTGACGCCCCGCCAGGAACGTCCTGTCCGGTGATTACTGCCTTGAAGGGCTCTGATTTTGCCCTTCTGGTGACAGAACCTACCCCTTTTGGCCTGAATGACCTTATACTGGCCGTAGAGGCGGTGCGGGCACTCAAGATACCGCTCGGAGTAGTGCTCAATCGGGCCGGAAATGGCGACAGCCGTGTGCAATCATATCTGGCCAGGGAGGGTATCCCCCTTCTCATGGAGATACCTATGGATCGAAAGATTGCGGAAGCCTATTCGCGTGGCCAGATGATAGTGGACGTTATGCCGGAATGGAAAGAAAAATTCAGAGAATTATACCAGAAAATAGAAGACATATTTAATATGTAAGGGAACTCATGAAGGAACTGACCATAATCAGCGGTAAGGGAGGGACTGGTAAGACCAGCCTGGTAGCGGCCTTCGCCGCCTTGGCGGAGAACAAGGTGATGGTGGACGGCGATGTGGATGCTGCAGATCTGCACTTGATCCTTAGGCCTGAGATAAAGAGACATGAAGAATTTAGAGGCGGGAAGAAGGCGCGGATCAATCCTGATCTGTGTACAGGTTGTGATGAGTGCGTGAAGTTGTGCCAGTTTGAGGCCATAAGTAAAGACCATGTGGTAGATGAATTGGGGTGTGAGGGGTGTGGGGTCTGCGTATATTTTTGCCCGGTTCAAGCCATAGAGTTTCCGGAAAATATCTGCGGCGAATGGTTTATCTCGGAGACCAGGTTTGGTCCCTTCGTTCATGCGAGGCTGGGCATTGCTGAGGAGAACTCCGGCAAGTTAATTACCATGATAAGACGGCAGGCGGAGAAACTGGCTGAGGAGCGTGATCTGGATCTGATAATCATAGATGGACCTCCGGGTATTGGCTGTCCGGTTATCGCGGCTACCACCGGCGCATCGGTCGTGCTGATAGTCACCGAGCCGACGGTTGCCGGAGTGCATGACCTTAAACGGGTAGGTGATCTGGTCAAATATTTCAAAATTCCAGCTATGGTTTGCATTAATAAATTCGATATTAATTTGGATGTGTCAAAAGAAATTGAGGAGTATTGCGTCAAAACAGGGTTTACCCTTGTTGGCAAGATTCCCTACAATCCGGTTTTTACCCAGGCTATGGTAGTTGAAAAAACGATTATTGAGCACAATGTAGAAGGGGTATCTGCCATTGTTCGAGGAATATGGGAGAAGATAATAAACGTTATGAATTCTAGTTAATTAAA
>CAYSYZ010000259.1:0-1721 GCA_964435205.1 uncultured Desulfovibrionales bacterium | reverse complement strand
TTAGGCGGACAGACAGTCCTTGGCGAGTTTTGTCATACCGCGTCGTATTACCTCAACCTCCTTCTTGGGGATGCCCGCACCCAGAGCTACCTGTTCAGCCATAGCTTCTGACATCAAGTCACCTGGCCCGTGACCATCGGAATTAATGCACAGAAAAGCATTATGCTGTAGGGCCAGGCGAGCCACGTGCCCATTGGTCAGGCAGTGTCCCCGGCGGGAGGTAATCTCAAGAAAAATCCCCTTCTTTGCGGCCAACATTACTTCTTCTTCGCCAATCAGCCCGGGATGAGCAAGGATATCAATGGGAGACTCAAGAGCCGCTCGATTGGTCCCCGGAGCTACTGGCTCAACCAGGGTCTCACCGTGCACAATAACCAATTTTGCCCCCAGCTTTCTTGCTTCCTTTGCTAAAGGCCGGATCAGCGATGGTGCAAGGTGTGTCAGCTCTATCCCCGGTATAAGCCTGGTCTTACTATACCGGTTGATATCCTGGGCTACTTTCGCAATGCGGGGAACAATAAGGTCAATATTTGAGCTATCAGCGTGATCAGTGATAGCCACAAATTCGTAATCCAGACATTCCACCCTCCGTACCAATTCAGAAGGGAGAAGTTCACCGTCACTAAAAAGACTATGGGTATGAAAATCTATCATAGGCCATCATACCTTGTACTTGCCAAAATCCTCCGGCGAGAGACGTTCCAGAATCTCAGCCCACTTCTTACCTTCCTCACTTTTAACCTCAGCCTTGTGACTCATGTCCACATTTTTTGACTTCTCTATCACCTTTTCATGGACATAAATTGGCGCATCGGTTCGCAAGGCCAAGGCAATGGCATCGCTCGGACGGGCATCGACCTGAAACTCTCTGTTCCCAGTCGCGATGGTGATGACCGCGTAGAAGGTATTTTCCCGCAGATCTATAACTTCAATCTTAACCACCTCCGCGAGGACTTCCTTCAGGACATTTTTAAGAAGGTCGTGGGTCATCGGCCGGGAAAATTGAATCTTTTCTAACTCCGTAGCTATAGCCGTAGCCTCCAATAGACCAATCCATATCGGAATGGCCTGCTCGCCGTCCACCTCCCGCAAAATCATAATCGGGGTATTGGTTACGGGATCGATGGCGATACCAGAAACCTTCATTTCTTTCATTTCTTTGAACATATCCTTATCCTCCGGATTTGATCATCCTGCCAGACTGCCCTTTAATGAGTGTAAACAAGCCCTTTCGATGGTGACCGCAACCGTCTTTCCAAACAGGTCACCATCCCCGCTGAAATTAACAATCTCATTGGTAGGCATACGCCCCATCCACTCCTGGGGCGAATTTTTGCTATAACCTTCAACCAAGACTTCCGCTCTCTTGCCTACCATGGACTTGTTACGATTATATGTCACCTCTCGCTGCAAGGCAAGCACTCTGGACAGCCTTTCTTGTTTAACTGACTCCGGCAACTTATCGTTAAACTTTGCAGCCCTGGCTGGAGGCCGATCTGAATACTTAAAGGCGAAAACCCCGGCAAAGTGCACACGCCGGATTATGTCTAACGTATCTTCAAAATCAGCGTCAGTTTCACCCGGAAAACCCACTATAATATCGGTGGTTATGCTGATGTCCGGACAGACTGTCTTTAATTTGGCCATCTTTTCCAGGTACTCATCACGCATGTACTTGCGGTTCATCCTCTTTAATATCCTGTCCGAACCGCATTGTAAGG
>CAYSYZ010000258.1:0-1740 GCA_964435205.1 uncultured Desulfovibrionales bacterium | reverse complement strand
GTGTGCCGAGGTCGCCCCGCAGCAGGTCCAGTCGGGTGGTTCATGCAGGTGTATATCAAGTGCCGCGCATACAGCCTTTATTGATTCATCATAGTCCCTTGCAGAAGACTCGAGAGAACAACCTGGATAGTATATTATGTCCATAGGTTAACCATCAATAAATTAATTGGGCGCGGATTTTCATGGATATCCGCAGATAGTCTTTCATATTTAAAAGCTTGACGATCTGCATTCATCTGCGTCCCAAATGAGCATTCCTGTTTGCAAAAAGTTTCCTGACCGCTTGCTTACCTCTGGTTTTTTGCGGAATGAACGTCAGACGGCCTCGTCTTAGCATCCGGACGGCAAGCTCGAGATTCTTCAAAATCTGTTTAGCATTCAGCCTTTGTTCTGCTCTTGCGGTCTTTAGCAGGTAGACCCCCATAAGAAAGGTTTCATTTACCCGGCCAAATCTTCTGATGGTGTCTATGAATACCTGGTGGAAGGACGCGACAGCGCCTTCTGCCGGTTTTTTGCCCTGGCTTAGCACCCAGTGCTTCAGGTGGTCCATCAGCTTTGGTATATCTATTTCATTGGGACATCGCGTGAAACAGGTTTCACACGATGCACATACCCAGATACTCTTTGCGCGCGCAATTTCTTCGGTAAGGCCCAGTTGAACCATTCTGATGATTTGATGCGGATTATAATCCATGGCAAAGGTGACCGGGCATCCATTGGTACATTTTCCGCACTGGTAACAGGCGAACAGGTCTACGCTGCTGGCCGACGCTACCTTTATTGCAAAATCCGAATCGATACTCGTTATGTCTCTCTTTACTTCCATAGTATCCTTTAAGGTAATAATTCGCCGCAACGGCGTAAAGATTGCTGATCTACTCCTCCACCGGCTCCCTGGCGGGTTCCTTTACCCCGTTAGAAAGCCCCGTGCGGGAGCGCGGGTATAATATTTTGATTATCATACCCGCTTTTTCACCCTGTTAAATAGGATTCCCTTCGGGAAATTCTAACGGGGTTTACCTTTAGTGGAACGATTTTACGGTAAACCTCTTCCGGTCTCTTCTTTTTCCCGTCCACTGCAAGGAGATCATCCTCTACGGATATGTTAAAAAGGCGCTCGTTCTCCTTGAGATAAGGGAGTATAAGTCGCCAGTCCTCTTGGGTTAACTGGCCAAAGTCGCCGCCATTTAATTGTTCTTCTACGAGCATCCGGTGGGGATCACGTACATATATAGCCCCTCCGGAGGCAAGGGAGAAAAGGTTTGAACCCGGGTATGGCGTTACCTGCGGCTTCACAGCCCCCTCATTGTCAAATTCCATTCCATTGAGTATGACGAATCCGCCTCCCTTCAGGGGATCTCCGGCCATAAAAGATTCTGCCAGATAGTCCAGGGCGGTGCCATTTATGACCACTCTGGGTCGGCCTACAGCATTGATAAGCGGCCGGCCGGCAACATTTCCCATAACATAGACTTCACCCCCCTTTGCCCCATACATGAACGTTTGCCCGGCATCACCGTAGATGACTAATTTGCCGGATTTCAGTATCTGACCGAGCTGATCCTGGGCATTTCCGTGTACCATGATCGTCATTCCGTCGATTCCAGATGCCAGGTAGTCCCCGGAACTGCCGTAGGCATCTATTTGCACGTCATCGGTTTTAGGGCCCAACCCGCATCCCAGAAATCGCTGCCCTCGATATCCGTAGCAGATAAATCTCTTCCACCCCATGGAGTAGGC
>CAYSYZ010000257.1:0-1815 GCA_964435205.1 uncultured Desulfovibrionales bacterium | reverse complement strand
GATTATATAACCAGGCCCTATGATCCAGAAGAGCTGCGGGCCAAGGTCCGGATCCTTCTCCGCCTTAAAAACGCCCAGGACGAGCTAAAAACGCTTAACCAGGATCTTGAAAAACTGGTTGAAGTCAAGACTAAGGAGCTCATGAAAAAAGAACGGGAAGCCATTGTGGGCCTAATGGTGCAGGGTATAGTTCACAACCTTCGAGGACCTATTATGGTTGTTCACGGCAGGACTGATCTCGCCCTCAGAATCATCTGGGAATTGTCAGAAACCCCCGGAGATGACCCTGATAACTTTCGAAAAATAGTCGAAAAACATATTCATAACCTGGACAAGCTCCTGGAGGCGGTCAAGCAGACCGAGTTACTCGTTGACTCCTTACTGTCAAAGGGCAGGAAGGAAGCAACCAAGGAGAAGCGGCGACTGAATCTCAACGACATTATTGCAGAGGAATTAAAGTTTCTAGACGCGGATATGGATTTAAAACATGGCATGGAAAAATACGTGGATATTGACCCATCCATTCCAGATTTTTATGGCGTCTACAGTGACTTTTCCCAGGTAGTATATGACCTGACAAAAAATGCCTCGGACGCCATGAAAAATTCCCAACAGAAAAAATTGACCATCTCCACCAAACACGACGACCAAAATATCTATATCCTGTTCCAGGATACCGGCTCCGGAATACCGCCGGACAATTTGGAGCGGATTTTTGACCCTTTCTTTACTACCAAGCCTGGAAAAGAATCTGATAATGCGGGAGCGCCAACTGGCACCGGATTGGGGTTGTATATGTGTTCTCAGTTAATAAAATCTTATGGAGGAGAGATCTCCGTGCACAGCAAATTAGGCACCGGGACCACTTTCACCATAACTCTGCCCAAAGAAAATGCTTCCATCGTCGGAGGGCTGTAACCCATGCCAGAAAATTCGTGCACCAGGAAGCTCATCACTTTCCATCCTATTCTTTTTCATCATTTTTCAAGCCCAGCGTATCTGCAAAATATTCGTTCATTTGCTCGATGGTCGAGTCTGAAAAGTATTCGTCCGACAGCACAAAAACATCTTCTTTCGCATCATTAGTTATGCCGGGGTGCTGCCTTTCCAGTTCCTGTATCAGGCGGTCCTGCTCTTTCAGCCGGTGCATCATCTTATGTGCTGCACGCAAGAAATAAAAATGTTTCAAAGTCTGCCGGATAGAAACCTTTATCTCCTCGTTGTCCCAGGGCTTGGTAATAAATCGGAAAACCTCCCCTTCGTTAACCGCCTTAATAACTACCGGGGCCTCACCGTGTCCGGTAAGAACGATACGGGCCACGGTAGAATATTTTTCTTTGACAGTCTTTAGCAATTCAAGCCCATTCATCCCCGGCATGCTTATATCAGAGATGATCAGGTCAACCGGCCTGGTCTGCAAAACGTCCAGGGCCTCTTCTGCACTGCCTGCGGTAAGGACAGAGTATTCTTCATTGCGGAGTACTCTCTCTAAGCTCTTCAGTACGTTTATCTCATCATCAACGATTAGAACGGTATGACCATGACCATAGTTTTCCATCGGGGCACCTTCCAGGGGGCTGTCACGTCGCCTGTCTCCTGTGAAAGGATATGTTCTCTCACAGGACTGGGAGTAATCGTTTATATCCGAAGTATCGGAGGAAATACCGGGTAGCTTTAATAAATGTATCTTATAACCCAAAAAGGCCGGAGCTTAAGAAAACCATAACTCGAGTCGATAAGAAATAAGAGCTTAACTTGGTATTCATCCGGAAACCCCCATATTCCCTCCCCCTTTGATGGGGGAGGGAATATGGG
>CAYSYZ010000256.1:0-1820 GCA_964435205.1 uncultured Desulfovibrionales bacterium | reverse complement strand
AAAGAGGGGAATAGAGAAGAGTAAAAAATTACCCACTCGATTACGCGAAGACCCATAAAAGAGTACGAAAAGAAAGATGTAGTGTTTATTACTGTTGCAGGGAGAAGCAATGCTTTAAGCGGGTTTACAGACGCCCAAACCTACTGCCCGGTTATCGCATGCCCTCCATATAGCGATAAATTTAGCGGGGGCGATATTTATTCCAGCCTCAGAATGCCCTCAGCCGTGGCGCCCATGGTGGTTTTAGAACCGGACAATGCCGCATTAGCGGCTGCCAAGATTTTAGGTTTGACTGACAAGCGCATTCAAGAAAAAGTTGAAGAATATCAGACCGCAACGAAAAAAGCGTTAGAAAAAGATGATCAGGAGGTGCAACATGGGTAGTGTAAAAGACCTTAAAATTCTAAAAAGGGTGCCCCATAACGATCCAGGACGGTCAAGATTCATCTTCTCAGATAGATACTCTATATTCGACTGGGGAGAAATGCCCGACCATATTCATTTTATAAAGGAGCGGACATTGCGCTCCTTGGCGCATATTTTTTTTGAAAAACTTGAAAAAAATCGATATTCCCACTCACTACGCAGGGCTTGTAGAGAATAATACCGTTAAAAAACTCTCTGAGATCAAGAAGCCCACAAACACGATGGAAATTAAGTTGTTACATGTTATAAGTCCTGGGCTTAAAAGCGATCAATTTGAAGTGATTTATAGAAATTTTCTACCGCCGGGCAGTAGTGTTTTTAACCGCCTGAAAGATGGAGAGATAACGCCCCGGGATCTGGGCCTGGATAGTGAGCCTCACCCAAACCAGAAATTGGATACGCCAATCCTGGATGTCTCCACCAAACTGGAGATAACGGATAGGTACTTAACTTGGACAGAAGCCCAACAAATTTCGGGTTTAAGTGATAACGAAATAATCAAATTGAAAAACCTCACAAACAGAGTTAATGATCTTATAACTGAGGAATTTTCAAAGACAGGACCGATAAATGAAGACGGAAAGATAGAAGTTGGCTTTGGAAGCGAACGTCGTCTGACGCTGGTCGATGTCCTTGGCACGCTGGATGAGTGCCGTTTTACGTTAAATGGATTCCCTGTAAGCAAAGAAATAGCACGGATATACTATCGTAATACAGCATGGTGTGAGGCTGTCGAAGATGTAAAGAAAAAGGACAGGCAGCGCTGGAAAAGCATATGCAGATTAAACCCAGAACCGCTGCCTTCCGGATTGAAACTGTTAATTTCACAGATTTATTGGGCCTGCACCAATGAAATTACTGAACATGAATGGTTCAAAGATGTGCCTCCGGTAAAAGAAATATTGAAAGAGCTAAGGGCGGTTCTTCCATCATGAAAAACGTTAAGGCAATAGGTGCAAGTAATATGTTTGCGACCGCTATTAATTGTATGGACGGCAGAGTGCAGCTACCTGTAATTGAATATATGAAAAACAGGCATGGGGTAGATTACGTGGATATGGTCACTGAACCAAGTCCTAATAAGATTCTGGCTGAGAATGGAGACAGAACTACGATCGAGTCAATTAAAAGAAGAGCTAAGGCCTCGGTTGAACGTCACAATTCAAAACAGATTGCCATAGTGGGACATCATGATTGCGCAGGAAATCCTACAGACAAAAAGACTCAAATAAAACAGATTCTTTCTGCGATTAAAACCGTTAAGTCCGGGGGTCTTAATGTGCAGATCACAGGATTATGGGTTGATGAAAATTGGAAGGTTTGTGAGGTTTAAAGTCTAATAAGCTAGTGGTGGTCACCATTAATTTTATAACTTATTTAGAGTAGCCCTTGCC
>CAYSYZ010000255.1:0-1820 GCA_964435205.1 uncultured Desulfovibrionales bacterium | reverse complement strand
AGCGGCTGTGACCACGGATCATCCGGTTCTGGATGAAGTCCAGGAGCGTCAGATTTTTCTCGATATGTATCTGCGTTAAAAGCTTGATAGCCTCAGGCCGTTTTGCGTTTATACCTTTCCTGAGGGCCATGATTTTGGTCCTGTCCCGGACGAATAGGTTAATCATGTCCTCTAGTTGTTGGTGCCAGAGGAGGATTCCCCTCGTGTCTTTCAGCATCGACTCTATGACCCCGGCCGTAGTTGACCGGCCCGTCTGAAAGTCGCCGATTATTTCTTCCGGCTTATGGGGATAAAGGTCTAAATAAAAGAGCGCCTCCTTAACACTCCGGGGATGGTACTTTTCAATATACCGCGCAAAGGCATTTCTTTCCCGATTCCAGTCAGCCACGACGCATGGGTTCATTAAGGTTCCGTATATGAGTTGTATCTCGCCGGTTCTTTCCGTGTAGATGCAGTAAGCATAAAATTCATTTCTTATAGCCCAGTCCAAGGCTTCTTCAGAGAAAAACCGCCGGAGCCAGGGCTTGCTGTTCGCAGGAAATATCTCTTCGTTAAGAAAGCTCAAGGCCTGTATGGATACCGGACGATTTCCTTTGTGGATATCCCCTGCAATATCGAAGTTCAACATAGAGGCAAGGCTGCTACCTACGACTGTCCTCAAAAAGTCCCTTCTGTCCAGCATCATAATGCCCTCCCCATATATTTTGTCGGCGGAATGAAATATAACACAGGACATAGGACAGATAGCGTCCGAGGAGAAAATTGACTTAAGAAGGATAGGGTAAGATTAATACGCTGGGGAGAGCGGTCTTTTTACCCTTGTGGCAAAATCCTGAAGGTGCGGACGAGACTGCTGTTCTTGTGTTAACCTAATAATTGAAAGATAAAAGCGTTGCCGTGCGCCATACTGAAAGGGACGGCCACAGGGTATTTGCACAGAGCAGCGCTGTGCTTTCAGGCGTCATAGCCAAGTACGTACCCATGACCGTCCTACAGCTTGTGTGTCTTGGTGAAATTACTGTAAAAGAAACTGGATTACGATCCAGGTCAGGTTTGTATTTCTAAAACTCGATACCAAGTTTTATACTGCCCAGAACCGGCTTCATAATCCTTTGACGTTATTCTATTTTTGCCCCACTTTAAATAATACCAATTTGCGCCGTTGTCGAAAGGAGATCGGTCTGTGAAAAAACTAATCACAGCTAGACCTTTTGTTTTTGGCGTATTCTGAGACTCGGCTAGTCGTGCCAAGCCTGCTACAATTGGTGCTGCATTAAATACTCTCCACACCCGTTTCCCGTACTTCTTTGATCCATGAAAGTGGGCATTATCAATTACAACATTATAAAAATCACGTTCCCATCTCATCGAATTGGGATAGGTGCTCCTGTTGGGATGGGTTCTCCTGCGAAAAGCACAGCCGTCCATGCAGCACAGCGGGAAAACGTTTTGACCACCAAAATGATAGGCCCTGGGGTCTTCACGATTACCAGGATTGTCCTCCGTATTGAACTTCTTAACAAATTGCCACTTGTATTTAGAGAGGTCCATAAGAAAGCTGTACTGTGTTTTGTCGGGGGCAGGAGAGTCCATCCCCGCGCTTATCAGTAGCTTATGGCCCCTAAAGGTCCTCATTGCATTAGCGACTCGCTTTTTTAGTGTTTTCAGGTCAGTCGTATGGAATCCGGCGGGCAGGACTACAATTTCTTCAGAATCGCGTCGTTTTGTGTTGATTACTTCTTGAACATAAGATACCGCCATTCGAACTCGCGAATCATCATCAAAGCAGTTACGAATTTCTGAATGGGGGAAGACTAGAT
>CAYSYZ010000254.1:0-1861 GCA_964435205.1 uncultured Desulfovibrionales bacterium | reverse complement strand
CTGATAAGGGGATACTACCTCTCTGCAAAAGGACTTTTTCTACAGACTCGTTATGACTCTGTAGAGGAGGCTCGTGACGTTGCGTCGGAATACATGCAGAAGTATCCCAACGGTGACTACGAAATTGGTAAAAACCGTAAGGACTCTATCGGTGAGGTTGGAGTTTATGAAGAGACGTTCAGATAGGATATCATTCAAGGTAAGGCCGATGTGGATAATCTTCTGTAATAGGTAATAGGGTCGGGCCATGGCAAGTATTTGATATCGGATCGAAATAGTGCTGAAGTTACCCCCTGAAATGGGGCTATAACGCGTTTTCCGAGGGTAAAAAGGCTGTTTTTCCCAAGAGTCTATGGCAAGAGCGAAGCGACATTATATTCCAGGCCACATCTGGCATATTACCCATCGATGCCATAAGAGAGAATTCCTCCTAAAGTTCTCAAAGGATCGGCATCGGTATCTGCAATGGTTATATCAAGCCAGGAAACGGTATGGTTTGACGATTTTAAACTACATGGTCACGTCCAACCACGTTCACCTGCTCGTTGCCGATGATGAGGACAGGGACGTGATTCCCAATTCAATGCAGTTGGTGGCAGGACGAACGGGGCAGGAATACAACCAGAGAAAAGATCGAAAGGGAGCTTACTGGGAAGATCGTTATCATGCAACGGCTGTGGAAAGCGGCGATCATCTGGCACGATGCATGGCCTACATTGATACCAACATGGTGCGTGCCGGTGTGGTCAGTCACCCATCCATGTGGTCTTTCTCCGGCTACAATGAGATCCAGCATCCCCGAAGGAAGAATGTGCTGATCGATTACGGGAAGCTGCAAAGGTTGGTTGGAGCCTGGTCCTATGATCAGTTGAGGAGTAGTCACAAAGGGTGGGTGGAGGAATACTTGAGAGATGGTGAAAACGCCCGCAAGGAGGAATGGACAGTCAGTATTGCGGTGGGGAGCAGACCTTTCGTTGAGAAGGTGAAAGCACTTTTGGGCTTTCGAGCCAAAGGGAGAGAAGTCATAGAAGGCGGTGAAAGATATCAACTTCGGGAGGGTCCTGCACCCTATGGGGCTCTTTTTGGGGCTGAAAAAGACAATATAGGCCTTGAAAACACCTATCTCTGGGACATTAGAGCTGAATGATCAACTACATGTCTTGGCCCGACCCCAGCGCACACGCCAGCGCACATCTGGTAATGGCCTCATCTGGTAGACCATACAATCTTTGTCCTGAAGAAAGGGGTAATCAATCCGCTCAACTGCATTCACAAAGTAATACCTGGCAATCCCGGAGATAACAGATTGCCTTTGCGCGCCAGCCATCTGCCTCACTGCCCTATAAAGCTGCAAGAATTCCAGGAAGGAAGTCTCTGGCAACAAAGAGCAACAATGCGTCTTACGCTCGCAAAGGTTGCCTGGAATCCTCTCATAGATGGTCAATAACTCACCGCGAAGTTCCTGAGATTGATTCACTAACGAGTCAAGCGTCTTTCTGTCCATGAACAGGCAAGCCAATACATATCCAAAGCGTGGTCAAACGTTTTCCGGCAAACTGCTTAACTCTCCAGTTTACGCCGCACTGCTAAGCGCATTGGTAAGGTAAATCAACATAATACGCTTGACATTCGATTTGAGATCATCATAAAGTCTCCTCGTTAATACTAATGATATAAAATTAGGATGTTGGGCTTGAAAGGAGATAATGAATCATGGCGATACCGGATTATCAAACGGTCATGTTGCCACTCTTGAAATTCGCCGCTGATTCGCACGAGCACTCCCTGCGGGACGCTATCGACACGCTAGTGGTGGTCACCATTAATTTTATAACTTATTTAGAGTAGCCCTTGCCCGTTT
>CAYSYZ010000253.1:0-1867 GCA_964435205.1 uncultured Desulfovibrionales bacterium | reverse complement strand
ATTACTGTGCTGGATACGCCGGGCGTAAACAGCCTGCTGCCCACCTCTGAAGATGAGATAGTTACACGCAATATTTTACTTAATGAAAAGAACGCCTTAATCGTCCAGGTGGCTGATGCCAAGAACCTGCGACGCAGCCTCCTTATATCCAGCCAATTGGCCGAAATGGGATTGCCTTTCCTTCTGGTGCTTAATATGGAGGACGAGGCCCGCGAACGCGGCATTAAAATAAATTACCAGGAGCTTTCCTCGCTGATTGGCGCAAAGGCCATCTCCACAGTAGCCACACAGAAAAAAAATCTGGAAAGAATAACAGAAGAGCTTGGTGATCTGAGAGAGGCCACATTGGATATAAGTTATCCTCCGGCCCTGGAAGAGGCCATTTCTCAGATAGCGGACTTCCTGCCGGAAGAGAATATAAGCCCTCGTTCCATCGCTATCATGCTCCTTTCCGGGGATAAAAGTCTTAAACGATGGCTGCATGCACGCCTGCCGGAATCCAAGGTCAATGAGATCGAGGCGATCCGGAGATCATGCCAGGCCAAGTTCGATCAACCCATAAGCTATCTGATTAATCAGGCCCGCCTGGAAAAGGTGGATGAAATTGTGCGCCGGGTGACCATGATTAATCCTATCAAACGGAAGCGTATCTCCACCCGCATCGGCGAACTATCCGTACATCCGTTTTGGGGTGTGGTTATTCTGATAGGCGTGGTTTATTTACTCTATCAGGTAATCGGCATTTTTGGTGCCGGAGTGGCTGTGGACTTTATGGAAGAGACGGTTTTCGGAGAGTATATCAACCCCTTTCTCATAGGATGGACTGAGCGCCTGGTGCCAGTTGCCTGGCTAAAAGACCTGTTGGTTGGCCGATATGGGCTTCTCACTATGGCCATGACCTATGCCTTTGCGCTGATTTTACCTATCATCAGCCTTTTTTTTCTGGCCTTTGGCCTGATGGAGGATTCCGGCTATCTGCCCCGCCTGGCGGTTATGAGTAACAAGATCTTCCGGTTAATTGGTCTTAATGGGAAGGCCATTCTGCCTATGATTCTGGGACTGGGGTGTGCCACTATGGCTACGCTTACGACCCGCATATTGGATAGTAAGCGTGACCGGATAATCGTTACTCTCCTTTTGGCCCTTGGTGTCCCCTGTTCGGCGCAGATGGCCGTTATTTTCGGCATGCTCTCCGGATTTTCTCCCATGATGGTTGTGCTCTGGGGCGGGGTCGTAGGCCTCGTCCTGGCGGTGGTCGGCTACCTGGCTGCACGCTATCTGCCGGGCGAATCTTCAGATTTTGTCATGGAACTCCCGCCCATCCGCCTTCCCAAGATCGGGAATATCCTCATTAAGACCCTGTCCCGTATTGAGTGGTATCTAAAAGAGGCCGTACCCCTCTTTGCCCTGAGCACATTTATACTTTTTATAATGGATAGGGCCGGGATACTGATACATATGGAAAACGGAGCTGCGCCGTTTATTAAAGGCGTACTGGGACTTCCAGTAGAGACCACCCAGGCATTTCTCATCGGTTTCCTGCGGCGTGACTATGGTGCAGCCGGTCTTTTAGCGTTGGCCCGGGTGCATGCGTTGAGCGCCGAGCAAATCCTCGTGGCCATAGTGACCTTGACCCTGTTTGTCCCGTGCCTGGCAAATTTCCTGGTCATTGTCAAAGAAAGGGGCTGGAAAATCGGCGTAGCCATCAGTGGTTTTATCTTGGCCGTAGCCTTTACGGTGGGAGGTCTGCTGAATTTAATTTTGAAGATTACCGGGTTTAAAATATAATTGTAAGCGAGGTTCCTGCAAAAGTCGTCACACCGGTGAAAACCGGTGTCCAGAGGTATCTCAATCTGCTTGAAATTAC
>CAYSYZ010000252.1:1154-1873 GCA_964435205.1 uncultured Desulfovibrionales bacterium | reverse complement strand
TCCTTGTGATGGCTTGCCCGCCCAGACTGTTAATGAACGGCGTCATCCTTGTTCTATCCTATTTAGATAAAAAAGTCAAGGGGACCGAGTTTAACTCGGGGACAGTCCCTGGCCATGGGTAAAATAGACCCCTAGGACTGTCCCCAACGAAGAAATACTTCGGCAAGCTCAGCATAAACAAAAAAAGCCCCGCCCAGGGCGGGGCAGAAATTCTTAATCGTAGCCGTCCGGAGAACCGTTCCCTTGTTTAGATTAACAGGTTGCATCAGTTCTCGTTAGAAGTGCTGGGTGTAGCCCCACATATGAAGGAAATCCAAAACAGCAGAGACCATTCCTGCGCCCTTGACGGGCTCGAGCTGGATGACGGCCTTTCCGGGAACAAAAATTACATTCCCTTGACCTGTTGGCTCAATTATGATGTTTTCTCTGTATGCATATCTTGCTGTTCCTGGTTGGGGTAAGTTTTCATCAGTCCCCACAAAGATAATCGGAATACTCGTTCCTGAACGCAGTTCTGATTGGAGCTCGGGTAAGAACGTGGGTACCGTGAAGTCAAAATCTGCCAGTCCATCACCTGCGGCAATAGTTCTAGAAATCACCTCTTCTAAGACAATTGTCTTGCCCAGCTTCTTCTCCCAAATATACCCGATCGCTCTACCGGCTGCCCAACTTTTTCCGAGTTTGTCTCTATTGACAATAGGCACGAAGTTTATTGCGCT
>CAYSYZ010000252.1:0-1121 GCA_964435205.1 uncultured Desulfovibrionales bacterium | reverse complement strand
ATCAGAAAAGCTTTTGCTCTACCCTTTCCTGCCGCATCATAAATTACTTGACGGTCAGCCGAAATCCGTGTACCAGGTTGATACTTCTCAAGCTTATCCGGATCATAAACAAGCTCTCTGAGTTTATCCCGAATTCCATCTTGGTTAGTTCTTAGAGGATGCTTTTCTAAAGCGGGATGAGGAGTGACGGTAATTGTGCCGTCCGGATCCATCTCAATTCTAAGGCAACCCACTTCAGCAAAAAAGATAAGATTATCACGGGCGCGCGGAAAATTGAAAAATTTTTTCATTGGTTCAACCACTCGGTCTATCACCCAGGCAGCCTCACGACCAGTAATAAAACTGTGATAAATGCCGGCCAAAGCAAGATTAATAATCTTAGCACCAACCTCTTGATCTAATGCTTCTTGGGCGTCTGTTATTGTACCATCAATGTCCCAGACGATATGTGAAATTCGAGGTAATCGAGCGAAATCTCGGATTCGATACATCTTGCTCACCTCCACATTAGATGCGGGGTACGGCAAAGAAGGGAGAAAGCCCCCTCTTTGCTCATTTTTACAAATAAACCATTTCGGCAAGAAAGTCAAGAGAAACAAAAAAGCCCCGCCGCTGCGGGGCAAGACCAAAGAAAATCTCTACGATATCAAAAGATTGCTAAGGTTTTGCTCGATGGCCCAAGGTGCGTATACTGTCCTATAACCTCCCTTTAGGTCGCAGAAAAGTATCTCAACCGTCTTTTGATCTTGTTTTAGCAGAAACTGGAGCTGCCAAGAAATGCCACTTGTTTCTCCATGGATGGAACTTGAACCACTCGCTTGTAATTCGTTAAGTGCCCTCTGGTATTCTTCTATGCTAAATTCAGCAGTGAGGTCATAGAGAATATCAGGTACCGCCCCGATGTACTTTCCTGCTTCCTCATACTCTTTTGCTCTCAAAATAATTGTGTCATCTATCAGCTTCATAATAGAACCTTTGCCCTTAAAATCTGGTTGTTCAACTCCCTCGTCTTGCCAAAATACTCGGTCAGCGCTCATCGCCCTTCCTCCTTTCGTCTCACTTAGCCGTCTTATGTGAGCTAAAACAGAAAGCGGCGCCAATGAGTGAATCGTGTTCTGGAT
>CAYSYZ010000251.1:0-1887 GCA_964435205.1 uncultured Desulfovibrionales bacterium | reverse complement strand
TTTTGTATTCGGCTTTTCTAAAGTACTGATTGATCTCATTGGTGGCGATTTTATAAAGCCACGAAGAAAAAGAGACATTGCGCCATTGAAATTGCCAGAGCTTCCCCAATGCCTTTAAGAATGTCTCCGAAGTGATATCCTGAGCAGCTTCAAGATTGGCACTTCGCCTCAGGACATAGCCAAAGATTTTGGGATAATACTGGTCGTAAAGTCTGGCGAAAGCATCAGGGGCTTTTTGTGCTTGTCTGACGAGTTGCTTTTCTTCGCTTAAATCCATATCAGCCACCGGGAAGAAGGGGCGTACCTCCTTAACGTAACGCCCTAGTAATAATCTGTTCCCCGCAAAATCTCAATCCATACTGCATCATCCCCCGCCGTACTGTCAAGCTTCTTTGTCTTTCTGCAGATTTTCGTCGGATTGGTAGAAGGTCGGTCAATTGAATGGCGGGGGCTCAGGGCCAGATCTCAAGCCAAGAAGTGGTGGCAAGATGATAGGCTAGGAAATTCCTAAGGCTTTCGGAAAGACTTCCTGTTAACAAAACGAGATTTTGTCGGACATTGAACAGGCTGGGCCATTTGCCATCTTCAACTAACTATAATTCTGTGCTATAACTCTCCGGCTTTGGCCATGGCGTCCATCCGCAGGAAGACTTCGGCAATATTGATCTTAGAGGTGGCGGGGTCTTTGCCCCGGAACTCGCGCCACAGGCGCTCTACATTGAGCAGAATGCGCTCGTGGTTAGGCCATTGCCTGAATTGCCGTAGATCAATGTCTTTAGCAGCTTGGTCAACTGTCATGCCTTTGTCAAAGCGTTTCTTGGCCTCGCGTCGAACCAAGCCCAGATAATCGCGACATAGATTCAGCCCTTCCAGTCCGCACACCGGCCCATGGCCGGGAACGTAGGTCTCAGCACCCAGCTTCGCCAAGGCATCCAGGTTCCTGAGCCAACCAGCAAAAGACCCTTCCATACCCAGCGGGGTAGAATACAGAAAAATGAAGTCGCCGGCAAAGATGATACCCTCCTGGGGCAGATGCACGATTATGTCGCCTATAGTATGTCCAGGCCCGAAGTGCAGCAGCCTGACCTCCCGCCCATCTATGTGCAGTATAAGCTTCTTGTCAAAGGTGATATCGGCCGGCGTGACGGCGATTCCCCGAAAATCGAACTCAGGAAAGATGGTATTCAGCAGGCCAGAGTCCATTATGCTTGTTCCCATTAACTCATGGCGGCAGTAGTCATGCGAGATTACGGTAGCCCCCGCAAACACATGGTTTCCATATGTATGGTCTCCATGGTGATGGGTGTTGATCAGATAGCGAATTGGCTTATCTGTGATTTTCTTGATCTCATCCTTGAACCTCTCTGTCAGGCCAACCGTAGCCAGCGAATCCACGACCACTACATAATCTTTGCCCACAATGAATCCAGCATTGCTCCAATACCAGGTAGCCTTGGACTGGATATAGGCATAGATATTGGGAGCCAATTGCTTGACCCCCGGTTCCCAGGTTGGGACCGTGTACTCTTTGCTCATAGTAGTGTCGCCTCCTTTCTAACCCTATCTAAAGTCCGATCATCCCAGATGCTTGAACGTGTGCAAAACA
Source organism: uncultured Desulfovibrionales bacterium (assembly GCA_964435205.1). Taxonomy (GTDB): domain Bacteria; phylum Desulfobacterota; class QYQD01; order QYQD01; family QYQD01; genus CAYSYZ01. The sequence goes on along the minus strand of CAYSYZ010000251.1, from coordinate 281 downwards.
CCCTGTAGACGGACATATCAACGGGTGAACATACGCTTGGGCGGCTTCTCTCCAACGCGGTTCCTGAGGATGCCGATACCTTCCACCTCCAATTCGATGACATCGCCTGGCTTAATCCAGCGGTTGAGCTCCATACCACAACCACGCTCCACCGTCCCCGAGCCCAAGAAATCACCGGGATATAGCGTTTCCTCCATAGAAGCGAACTCAATAATCTGAGGCCAGGTCCAGTATGCCGTGCCGCTGTTATTATCCGACCATAACTCACCGTTGACACGGGC
>CAYSYZ010000250.1:0-1888 GCA_964435205.1 uncultured Desulfovibrionales bacterium | reverse complement strand
CTCCTTAACCGGACTGATGACCAGCCTGGCAATCAAGAAAGAAACCAGCAAAATGGTCAAGGCTCCTCCGCCCAACCCAACGATCAGGTTTCTGTTGCGAAGGGCCGACATACTGGCATATGTGCTCTCGTTGAGCTGTCTCACTAACAGGCCGCCGAGGACCGGATGGCTGGAGCCGTGGCAGTGATAGCAGCGTTTTCCATTCAGGATGGGCCGCACGACCGAAAGATATCTCGCACCGTCAAGGGTCTCCTCATAGCTGGTCTTATGAACTTCGCCCTCGGCCAAGCTCTTCTCAACTGCCTCTTTCACGGATGGCTCGCGGATCTCTTCTGCCAGATCCTTTCCCACCCTGTCGTCCTTAGAGGCATAAACAATCTTTTTATCGACGCCGAAAATCAAGATCTCTACCTCTGTCAGGGACTTACCGAAGTCGCCCATCTGGCTTTTTACGGTCTTACTATCCCCCCGCGACATGGGGAAAACAATACTTGTGTACACGGCATCTGCAAGTTGGAGACCGGCATTCGTCGTCTGCTGACTGACGTCTCTTTTGTGGCCAAACATATTAAGAGAGATGATAACTCCAAGGACCAAGAGAAACACCGCAGCCAGGCTCACAAGGACCTTTACCTGTAACCTTTGAAAAATCTTTTCCAGCATCACGACCCCCTTTCCCTGTCTTGGAAGATCAAACCTTCACCACATCAATGCGCGCCGCCATGCACCAGGGGTGTGAAACTGAATGCATCCACCCTCTCCGGATTGTGGCACTTCACACAGTCTTTTTCCGTCATGCTTCTTTTTATATCTTTCGGATTCCCGGATTCCACGTGGGCACTCCCCGGACCGTGGCATACCTCGCACCCTGCATCCTTCAGGTGGGGCGTTTCTTGTTCGGAGCGGAATCCGCCAGGCTGCCCATACCCGGTGGTGTGGCACTCAAAACAGGTGCAAAACTCGGCATCCGTCAGCCCCTTCCGCATGGCCTTGATACTATTATAAGAATGGCTTTTCTTGGCATAGGTCATAAAATTCTTGTACTCTTTCTCGTGACACCCTTCACAAGTCTCGGAACCAACGTAGGTGTTTTTCGATTCTGCTTGAACCAGACGCTCCAGTCCAGTCATAAAAAGCGCTGCAGCAATCAGGAGAACATACCAGCCGATGTACCTGATCTGACCTACCAATCTCACCCGCATACTTTTACCTCCTCAGCCTGCACGACCGACCCGTCTGTGGTTCTCCTGCCCAGCCGTCCGTGCCCCACGTATCTAGCTTAGATACGTTCGTTCCCGGGTTAATCATATCTTTTTGCCTTGCAAATAGGTATTCCGTTGAATACCTTAGTTGAAGCCAAGTCTTTTTGCTTCTTCCTGCCACCTTTATTGTTTACTTATCGGTATAATGTAAAAAAACTTATATTATATCGGCTCTGAAGACCGTGGAACAAAAAGTTGGTGAGATATACCAGATAGGACCGGAGGATATCTATTCCAAGGGCCGGCAAAAGATTCAGGTAGAAGCCAGGAGTTTGTTTTGTTATTGGGCGGTTCGATAGCTAGTGTAGTGTCTCAATAACGGCCTTACAATGATTAACCTTTCCCAGTATCTCTTCAACTTTCTTGGTCCATACAAAAGGTTTGGGGTTTTGATTGTTTAATCGAATGAACTCGTTGATAGCGGCAACCAACTCTGGAACACTCTTGAAGACGCCTCGGCGGATCCTCTTGCGCGTAATTTCACCAAACCATCGTTCTATGGGTGTAGCCAAACAAAAAAACTATCAACTGGTTAAATGACTATTACTTACTTAAGAGGCTCTTGCAAAACTGTTTGTCATCCCCGAATGTTTCTATCCCCGATACAGGCACTCGGGGGCGGATAT
>CAYSYZ010000249.1:0-1896 GCA_964435205.1 uncultured Desulfovibrionales bacterium | reverse complement strand
TTGTTATTATGCGAGTTATTGTAATTACTTAAACGGGATAGACCGGTTTAGAGTCAGGGCTTCCTGTATTTTGTGAAATTAAGGAGGAGAGATCACAATGTTTGATTCGATAATGCGATGGTTATCTAATGATGTGGCCATCGATTTAGGTACGGCGACTACGCTGGTATATGTCAAGGGAAAAGGTATTGTATTGAGAGAACCTTCGGTTGTAGCTGTGAGAAGAGACGCCAGAGGTGCAAAGAAAGTCCTGGCAGTCGGGCAAGAGGCCAAACTGATGCTTGGGAAGACCCCGGGCAACATAATGGCTATTCGCCCCATGAGGGATGGAGTTATCGCCGATTTTGAGATAACCGAAGCTATGCTTCGTTATTTTATTACCAAGGTCCATAATGGGCTTGTACGCCCACGCGTTATTATTAGTGTCCCTTCAGGCGTAACCCAGGTGGAAAAAAGGGCGGTCAAGGAAACAGCAGAATCGGCAGGGGCACGGGAGGTTTATCTGGTTGAGGAACCGATGGCTGCAGCCATTGGCGCAGGTTTGCCGGTAGCTGAGCCCACGGCTAATATAGTAGTTGATATCGGAGGCGGTACGACCGAAGTAGCCGTTATTTCCCTGTCGGGAGTAGTCTACTCTAAATCGGTCAGAGTAGCCGGAAATAGAATGGACGAAGCCATTTTAGAGTATGTCAGGAGGAAGTATAATTTATTGATTGGAGAGCATTCTTCTGAGCTAATAAAAATTACTATTGGTAACGTGATGCCGGTGGAGCCTTATGATGCTATGCAGATAAAAGGCCGTGACCTGGCCTCAGGGTTCCCCAAGACGATTACCATAAATGCCAACGAAGTACGTGCAGCTATAAGAGAACAAATAGACGCCATCGTTAAGACAGTGAGAACTGCTCTAGAGCAAACACCTCCTGAGCTTGCAGCAGATATTGTCGACAGAGGAATAGTGCTTGCGGGTGGAGGCGCGCTTTTACGTAATCTGGACAAATTATTGCGAGAAGAAACAGGCTTACCCGTTATCATTGCTGACGATCCCCTTTCAGTCGTAGCATTGGGATCAGGGAAGATTCTGGACAATATCAGCATACTAAAGGACATTGGGACGACTGAAATGCAGACGTATGGTGCCATTCGCCCCGTTTGCTTCTGCAGCCATTTCTGAGGTGCGAGTCTCCCTGAGAAGAGAGTACCCCAACTACATTCAGATGCCGTGATCTCCACACCCTGCAATCTGCATATCCAGAAGTTTTTTAGCGGATAGTTATTTGGTATGACACCGGCTATCTCCTGAAAACTTGACGGCATGGTTCAACGGCGTTAAACTATTAATATCGTTCGTGATGGGAGGATCTCATGGCACAGGAAAGCAAGGTTGAATTAGATGGAGCAGAAGTCTACGAGGTAAGCCTTTACGGAATTGTTAGTCTAAACCTGGACCGTATAAAAACCGTATTTGAGGCAGCGGCAAAAACAGAGGACTTGAAACAAATCCAGGATACCATTGCCGCTGCGGACAGCCTTGTAAAATATGCAAAAAAGGAAATCGAGAAAGCCTTTAATTTCGTTGAGAAAAAGCTTGGATGTATTTGCCTTGAAAAGGCCACGTTTAACAACAGCAAGGGTATCGCCGGAGGTACGCTGGTGGGAGTGCATGTGGGGTCAAAAAAAGGCGAGATGTGCCTGGTGGGTTGGGAGGCTTTAACAAAATAAGGAGGGTTGAAGGAAGTACTAAGGAGAAAATTAGCCATGAGATTAAACGTCTTATGCAAAATTCCGATAAAGGAGGTATGGCAAAAATTGTAATTGGTCTTAAAGTAGACCCGGAGTTTAAGGAACTGCTTCAGGAACTAGCTGATGGAGAGAATAGAACTCTTTCCAGCTTCA
>CAYSYZ010000248.1:0-1937 GCA_964435205.1 uncultured Desulfovibrionales bacterium | reverse complement strand
GTAGATATGACTATTAAAGCTGTCGAACGGCTTAAAACATCTCCAAGGCGAAGGGGATGGGAGGTTAACGAAGAGTGGTGTTTAAAGGTCATAGATAAGGTCTCCGCAGAATACAGAAAACAGGTGGAAACCCTAGCCCCGTTGATTAATCAAGTAGCCAGATACATACCAAAAAGAAGAATGCGCAAGCTCCATATCGGGCTCTTTGGCTATTCCAGAAGCGTGGGCGAGGTCTCCCTTCCCAGGGCCATAGGCTTCTGTGCGGCCTGTTATTCCATAGGTCTTCCGCCGGAGATCCTGGGATTAAATGCCCTGGATCGGAATGATCTGGATTATTTGAAAGAGGCTTATATTCATTTTGTCGAGGATATAAGCGATGGACTTTCCTATTTTAACGAAGAGGTTCTGTCCATCCTTCCTGATGTGGTCAAAAACTCCATCCGTCCCGATGTCTTTGACTTTAAAGTTAATCACGAACACAAAAAGATCACCAGCCGGATAATCAAGGCCCTTAAAAACGACGCCCCTAATCTTCAATCCATGATTGAAGAGGCCGCCTATTTGAGAAGGTTTCTGGGGTGACCTGAACACCCCGAATATGACGGAGACAAGTTTAGGAGGAAAATCGGCATGGTCAAAACAGGGGCTACTTCATTTCGTCGTCTGCCTGGCACAACGCAAGTTTGAACTTGGAGGTTATGAATTCGTAGGCATGAGCTGGGTAGTTGGCTATCCGTTCCGGCTCAAGGACAGGTGTAGAATGGACACGGATGACTATATATTCCAGGGGCAGTTCGGAAAAGGACTGTTATCTACACCAAATGGATGGCAGGAAATAGACGACTGGTCTGGCCATGCTAAAATGCTTCCAACCATAGAGGAGGAACTTAATCGATTGGTACGCCCTAGGGATATGGCAAAGAGCGTGTATGTAATTCACATGCCTCCATGCAGGATAGCATTGGATAAATGTTATCACGGCGCAGAAGTAGGGTCAAAGGCGATTTACAACTTTTTGAAGAAATATCAGCCAAAGCTCTCGCTCCATGGTCATATCCATGAGTCTCCTGAAGTTACAGGACGATGGTATGCAAAACTTGGCAGGACAATATGCATCCAACCCGGTCAACTTAATGAGTTCATCTATGCCACGATTGACCTGTCCACTATGAAGTTTGATAGAATCAAGGAGCAATACGTCGCGTACCATGCTGGGGCTTTGTTTGGTCAGATGCCTTCTGCGATTCACGGGCAAGCAAACCATCGTACGAAATAGCTGTAATTTGACAGTGTTTTGATAGTGTATTGAAAGGGAAACAATATGAGGAAACAAAAAAAGAATCGAGACGTGGAAAAGAGATATCCAAAAAAAGCGTTTATACCCAAACTGTGTCGTCTTGCAGATGCTCTGGAGAATGATCGGCAGTCTTCCATACAAATTAATATGGAGAGCGTGTTCATGTCCCGATGAGCGCCAGCATCAGCATCGAACACGAACGAGGGACTGAGGAGGAAATTGACCCATGGTTCGCGAGATTATGAAAACCGCAAAGAGAAAAAGCGAAAAAATCTTTTGGGTGTGCTGTTTGGTTTTTGATTTAATTCAAACGTAATCCTAAATACAACCTAACGAATCGTTAGAGGGGCTTGCCTTACGCGACGTTTTCTATCGTCGGCTCTGCTCCAGGCAAGCCCCTCAACATGCATCAGGCGACATAAATCTCAGGAGGTGAGGGATGGGTAAGGTGGTAATAATTATGGGTTCAAAAAGTGACCTTAAACGGTCGAAAAGAATTGCAGAGGCTTTAGACGGATTTGGAATTGAAAGTGCATTGAGGGTTGCTTCAGCCCATAAGGTGCCATTAAAATGCCACCAGTTAATAAAAGAGGCTCATCGTGAAAGAGTGTGGGTAAATTTCTCTTAAAATAAGGCATGC
>CAYSYZ010000247.1:0-2026 GCA_964435205.1 uncultured Desulfovibrionales bacterium | reverse complement strand
CCGGAGCTACGGGGCAGGCGGGGTAAACAAAGAACGCCAAGGGGGTTTTTGTTGGCGACTATGACCAGAATGAGGGACGGAGGCAAATCTTTCACCCGGTTGACTCATCTTTTGGCCCACAGGTTTTCCGCAATTTCTCTGTTGATCCCCGCCTGTCTCCAAATCGAGCTTAGAGTTCCCTGCGGGATACTTCGCTTATTCCGGGGAACAATCACGATCCGCGTCCGCCCTGCATACGAGCCTTCAAAAACATCTTGGAAGCGCACTGTGCAGTCGATTGGCTTCTGATAATGAGGTGGTCGGGGTAGAAAATGGAAGATAGTAAAGTGATTGAGCATAGAAGAAAATAGCAAATAACAAAAAAATTCGAGATGCGGAATTAACAAGGTGAGAGCTAAAAATGTTTTTGGACAGGTTATTTCAGTTTTGTTTGCCATTTTGCTTATGAGCTGGTAATTTAACTTATGGTTAAAAAAGAGTTTTCTAAGATTATTAGCCCTTCAGGGAATGACAGATTGAGGATAAAAATAGAAACAGAAAGAGGGGAAGTTGTTAACATGGTTGTTCAATATGAAGCCAAGTTTGGCGAGGAATGGTATCCAATGGTTAGATATGACTGCTCACACGGTTTCCTGCATAGAGATGTTATGTTTCCTGGCGGTAAAAAAGAAAAACATCCTTTGGATATACCTGATTTAAAAAGTGCTTTACTTTATGCAGAGCAAGACATTAAGGATAGATGGAAGTGGTATAGAGACCGATATAGAAAGAGGTTAAAAAAATGAGAAAAGACGAGATTGTGAGGAAAAACGTTTCATTGATTTTTGATTTCTTAAGATATTTGACAGAACATCCTGAATTAATAGAAAAAATGCCAGATGGATGTGAATTAGAGTTTCTTGATAAGGATTTCCCCTTAGCCGAACTAGAGCCCAGTACCGAGGGGGCAAAAAAGATATTTTTAACAGTTGAACATACTTTTGATATTAGCGTGCCTATTCCACGAACTCTGGCCACGGATGTTACGAATGGGACACGAAATGAAAATTAGCCTATTAAGGGCCAAGGTAATTCCCCACTTTTGCCGTAAGAGGGGATAAAATTTTAGTCCCTTCATATGACTCAAGGTCTTTAGCCAACACCCTCAAAATTCTCATTGAAAATCCAGAACTCAGAGCAAAGACGGGGTTATGCGGCCGAGAAATTGTCGTAGATGCGCCGTAGGCGTGTTGAAGCTGAATTTTCAGAGGAGACAGTGGTTAAGTTGAAGCTATCGCCTGGGCAAAAGGGCATACTTTATTGATAACTATGTTAATTTCGAAGCGTGCTTTTGAAAAAAATTTAGGAAGTTGGGGAAGTCCATAAATTTATAATTTTCTTAATTTCGTTGGCTTTTCTGGTTTCCCTGGTTGCCATAGGGCCATAGAAGTAACCGTTCATCGTTCACTGGAAAAGAGCTTTTTGGTTACGGGGGCGGTATATGGAAGGAAATCTCCTTTAAAAGGAATTTTACCGGGCAAAAGGTAGTATCTAGCGATAGGCTTCCTTGCGGTGGTATGCAGCGACCATGAAGATGATTCTCTCCTTTTCATCAATTTCATAGAAAAACCGCCAGTTTCCAATGCGATACCTCCAGGTTTCCGGCTGCCAATTTTTTAGCTTCTTAATATTAGGCCCGTAATGAGGTTCTTGCCTTAGACGAGGGTACACAAATTGGCCCAGTTTCTTTTGCATACGGCCCGGATTGCCGGCAGAAATCGCTTCAATGTTTCCTTTGAAATTGTCTGTCTCGAAGACACGGTATTCAGGCAACAAAATTGCCCCTTTTTTCCTTGGCCTGTTTGGAACCGGTGCGTAGTCTTTCAAGGAGCTGCGAATTGTTCATAATCTCCAGCATCTCGGGGTCGTCGACAAAAGCCGTTTCTTCAATGTATTTCAGAGTAGCATACTCAACGAAGTTGGAAATAGGACGTTTTTCACTCTCGGCAGCCCTTTTTACCGATTCGTAAGTATGGTCGTCCAGACG
>CAYSYZ010000246.1:0-2066 GCA_964435205.1 uncultured Desulfovibrionales bacterium | reverse complement strand
GTAACAAGGCCGTCTGCGGGAGGTGCTGTCCCCCGCATGCCTTCGGGATAAATCATACATGCTCTGCTCTGTATAAATTCTATATCAGATAATTGAGCGCCTGCTCTGTATGCAAGAGCGTAGCCGTCTCCGGTTATCCCAGGAAGATTTGTGGTGAGAGAATACAGATTACCTGCCCCTCCGGTAGCGAGGATTGTCGCTTAGCTTTGACTATTAAGACAGTATCCGTGTCGAGTTCTAATCCTATGGCACCTGAAATGACACTGTCCTTACCTTTAGTTAGATCGGTTATCATGACATGTTGTAGGATGTTGATACCAAGCCTCTCTGCCTCTTTTACGAGCCCTTTAAAGTATCCCCCACGATGACGCTCTCCTGGCTACTACACCCCGCGGCACAGAGCTACCTATTTGCCGTCTTTTTTATCGAATTCAGTCCCGTAGCGGTCGATGTCTTTTGCTCTGTCGGCAGCACGATCCACAAGCAATCTTACCAATCTAGGGTTATTGAGGTAGTCGCCCCCGCGGAGAGTATCCTCAAAGTGGCGGTCAGGGCTGTCCTGCTCATCGAAGGCTGCCAACATACCTCCTATGGCAATAGCCGTTATGCAACCAGAGGGGAAGTCTCCCTTGGAGACAACTAGAGCTTGAGCGCCAGAGTTCTTGACCTCTATAGCGGCCCGCAGGCCCGCACCACCAGCGCCAATGACTAAAACATCTGTTTCTAAAAGCCTTTCCTTTATTTCTCGCATTTCTCCCCTTTGTCGAACTTTTCATTAAAAATATTCTTTGGGACATAAGCATAACCCTTCATCAAACATCGAGCTGTTCTGTCCACTATCGCTTTCCTAAGCACAAAAGCCCCATTTTCATTATCCACCTTACCCTCACTGATAATAATACCTGCCGGATGGCCGATACGGAGCTCACCTTTCTCAATGATTCCGCGCCGAGCTACCTGGTTTGCTATAGTGCCGGGAATCATTGCAGCTGCTACTGTGCAAATTGTTCCTGTGACAGGGTAAGTCTTATGCATTTTTTGCATGAAAAGTAGTCGAATAGATAAGTCCATGGAATTTTCATTCACCAGTTTGCCAGTGGTCCAATCTCTATAAGACATGGGAGGAGCACAGATAGCAAAAAATGGTATGTAAGGCCGTTTGCTTGTTGCTTTCCTCCAATCATGCACAAGGCCTATTTTTTCCGCTGCAAAACTTCTTATCTTTTCAATCCTTGCTAGCAATTCCGCATTAGAGTCTATTTCTTGAGGCGTTTCGACACCAGTAAGGCCTAGGTCTTTCGCTCGGATAAAGACCAAAGGATTAGCTGCATCAACAAGAGAAACCTCAATATCTCCTTCGTCCTCTACGTGTAGAACATCGGTGACATTTCCTGTGGGGAGAAGTTTACCCGTGATAGCCCCGGCACTGTCTGAGAAATCTAAAACTATTTTTGCACCAGTTCCGGGAACTCCCGGAATAACATGGCTACCTTCGACTTCAGCTTTATTGCCTTTCACTGGGACTTTAGCAATAATAACGCTGTTGGTGTTTACCTGATGGATCCTAACTGTCGTTATTGGCTCTATAGCATCCACAAGCCCTTCATCAATGGCAAAGGGGCCTACAGCTGATGAGATATTACCACAGTTTCCCACGTAATCAATCATGGGCTCCACCATATTCACCTGGCCAAAAAGGTAGTCGACATTGCAATCTTCTCGGCTTGACGGTCCGATTACGGCTAACTTACTCGTTAACGGGTCGGCTCCCCCCAATCCATCGATTTCGCGGATATCGGGAGCCCCAAATATGCGTCGGATAATACGATCCCTAAGCTCCTCGTCTTTCGGAAGATCGTTTCTCATTAAAAAAATGGCCTTACTAGTACCGCCACGCATAATACAACATTTGATTAACTCTTGATTTTCCATTTTGTTGCCTCCTTACTTTCAAAAATGGTACCTGCTCATCAAAGCCCATTTGGGCCATTATGGCTGCAATGATTCCGCTTCCATCCGGCTTATTGCCATGGCTATAAACTTCTTGGAATGGGTAGGAGTAAGAG
>CAYSYZ010000245.1:0-2066 GCA_964435205.1 uncultured Desulfovibrionales bacterium | reverse complement strand
AGGTGCCTTTTTCGGAGATGCCGGTACAACATATTTTAAGCTGTCTAGATAAGCCTCTAAACGGGTTAATGCGCCGGCATCGGCACTGTGTTCATCTATTTCTATCTCCAGATAGGGCTTACCCCTTAGCCCCTCCTTAAAAAAGTGAAGAATAAAAGAATCGGGGCCACAGGCAAAGTATGTCAAGTAGACTGCAAAAAGATTGGTATTTTCTCGAAGAATCTCAGCCGCCGCCAGGATCTTCTGTCCGTACCGCCAATACATGGACTGGGCTGGGTCAAGGTGCCTTTTATCATTTAGGGGGAGACAATCCATAGGAATGGCTAAAACGCCTAACTTTTTCAGCTTGCGGGCCATATGGAGATTGACACCTGGGTCACATGCGGTATACGGACGTCCCAGGATGACCATCGCTTTTTCATCAGGCGCAAGCGAGTCCAGAACCTCACGACCGCGGCTTTCGAGGCGCCGGTAAAACCCGGCCTGAGCTCTTTCTGCAGCACGACAGGCTCTCCCCACTTCTAAAGGAGAAATCCCCAGACCGGCACCCATCTTGCGCAGCGATCGACGGACTTCCTTGCCCTCCCCGTCAAAACGCAATACTGGCTGTAAGACTCGGATGTTACGAACCGTAAAATCGATTGCGGACTGCATAATGTAGGGAAGAGCCTGATTGTATGGACAAACGAACCCGAGGCCAGAGGAGATATCCGGCGATTTCATTTCGATAATGCTGGGCAAGAAGATGAAATCGACATCCTTCTCAATAATATCCAGGACATGTCCGTGTGCCACTTTAATCGGATAGCACGTTTCAGAGACAATCTGCTCCAGCCCTTTATGTATCATCTGTTTGTTTGTAGGCTCTGACAAAACTACGGTAAACCCCAGAGTCGAGAAAAAAGCCTGCCAGTATGGGAAAAGTTCGTACATATAAAGAGTACGCGGTATACCAACCCGCCCGCGCCACCCGGTTTTAGGTATTTTTTCGCCAGACTCGAAAAGCCATTCATCCCTTTCCCGGAATAGATCCGGAAGATGCGCACCCTTATCTGTCTGATGCCCAATGTCATATTTCTCGCACCGGCTGCCGTAAAATAAAGGCTTTTCGCCTTCGATCGAAACCTTCTTGATCTCGCAGTGGTTGGGGCAACCATTACATTCAAAAGAATCGGTGGTATATTTTCTCTCACTCAGGATGAATCCCTTGAAACGGCTTTCTTCCCAGGTACGTTCTCTTTGAGATAAAATGGCTACGCCAATAGCTCCTGTTACTTCATGGTGTTCAGGGATGGTTATCTTGCGCCCGAGGACGCTTTCAAAGGCAGCCACAATTCCCAGGTTAGCTGCGGTTCCACCCTGATAAAAAATGCGGCGGCCGATTTTTCTATCTTCCACCACTTTGTTGAGATAGTTCTGTACGATGGCGTAAGAAAGGCCGGCTACAAGATCAGCCCTGGAAGCGCCTCCCTGTTGATAGTGCACAAGATCGGATTTCATAAAAACGGTGCAGCGCTCCCCCAGGGGGACAGGAGTCAAGGCCTCCAGAGCTAGCTTTCCGAAATCTTCCCGGATGGAGATGCCCAGTTGTTCGGCCTGTTCCTCGAGAAAAGAACCTGTTCCAGCCGCACATACCTTATTCATCTGGAAATCAACTATGGCGCCATTTTGCAGGCTAATATATTTGGAATCCTGACCACCTATTTCAAAGATAGTGTCCACCTCCGGGTCAATATCCGCAGCTGCCGTGGCTTGCGCCGTAATTTCATTGACGATAATGTCTGCTCCGATAAAATCTCCGGTGAGGTACCGCCCGGATCCCGTCGTTCCGGCCCCCATGATTTCGACTCGACTACCGATCTCTTCGCCGATTTCCTTTAAACCCTGTTTGACAGCATCAAGCGGTCGGCCGGCGGTCATAAGGTAACGCTTGGCCAGAACCCTCTTTTCCTCATCAAGCACCACTACGTTAGTGCTTATTGATCCTACGTCTATTCCCAGGAAGGCTTTGATTTTCTGGGTATCTGGGTGCTTATACGTGTGCCCCCCGGGTACTTTCTTTGCTC
>CAYSYZ010000244.1:0-2108 GCA_964435205.1 uncultured Desulfovibrionales bacterium | reverse complement strand
GTTCAAAGGACGCTTTCTGTGCAAACTATTGACTGTCGCGGTCTTGCCTGCCCCCAACCCGTTCTCCGTACCAAACAGGGCCTGGAAAAAATCACCTCAGGGACGATTCGGGTGATTGTTGACAATGAAGCCTCCAAAGCTAATGTCACCCGATTTGCTGAAAGTCAGGGTTGTAGGGTTTCTGTGGAAAACAAGGGGGGCGATTTCTACCTTCTAATTGAAAAGAAGAAAGGCATTACGTCGTCCGGTGTGGAACCAAATGCCAATATCACCTGCGAAGCGGGCAAGGAGAAGGCACCGGGGGAAAAAGAAACGGTCTTTGTCTTTCGGTCAGATCAAGTAGGTGCGGGAGAACCGGCTTTAGGCCGGGTGCTCATGCAGGCCATGCTCAAGACCTTACTCAGTGTAAGTGAAAGGCCGAGCAGACTGATTTTTTATAACCGCGGAGTGTTCTTGACTGTGGAAGGTTCTGAGGTCCTCCCGGCATTAAAGGAACTGGCTGCAAGTGGTACGGAGATATTAGTTTGTGGCACCTGCCTTGATTATTACCACTTGAAGGATAGATTAGCCGTCGGCAGCATTTCTAACATGTTTTCTATTCTGGATATAATGCTGAAGGTAGATAAGGTTATTTCCCCTTAGGTTATGGCACTTATATACTGCGACCAGGCTGCGACTTCCTTCCCCAAACCCAGGGGGGTGGTCGAAGCTATCTCATCATTTCTCACAAACGCCTCCGGTAGCCCGGGGCGCTCAGCACACCGATGGGCTATAGAGGCAGGAAGGGCGGTCTTTGAGGCCCGCGAAGCAGTAGCGGGCTTATTTAATTGTCCTTCTTCTGAACAGGTCATTTTCACGGCGAACGTCACTGAATCTCTCAATCTTGTGCTTCTCGGCTTGCTTCAATCTGGCGACCATGTTGTCACCACCTCTATGGAGCATAATTCTGTTATGCGCCCCCTGCAATATCTGAAGGAGTCTCGTAACGTAGACTTTACGGTGGTTTTTTGTGATGATCAGGGCAGACTCGCGCCGGAAGATATTCAAGAGGCTATACGGCCGGAGACAAAACTGATCATAGTAAATCACGCCTCTAATGTAACCGGAACCATACTTCCCATAGAAGCAGTCGGCAATATAAAGGGTGACGCCTTCTTTCTGGTAGACGCAGCTCAAAGTGCCGGAGTGATACCTGTAGACATGCAAAAAGCAAAAATAGATTTTCTGGCCTTTACCGGTCATAAATCGCTTTTGGGCCCTACCGGCATTGGCGGACTATGTCTGCCTAGAGACGTTCCGTTAAATCCTCTTAAAAGGGGTGGGACGGGCAGTCGCTCCGAGTCATGGATACATCCTGATTTTCTCCCCGACCGTTACGAGAGTGGCACACCGAATACCGTCGGGATCGTAGGACTAAAAGCGGGGATAAAATTCATTCTCGACCAGGGGCTGGAACAAGTAAGGGCACACGAAGTGAACCTCGCCAGTCGAATGATGGATGGGCTGAGTCCTGTAAACCGCGTAAGAATCTACGGCCCTCGCACGACCGATGAAAAAACAGCCATTGTTTCCTTGAATGTTGAAAATAAGAGCCCATCCGAGGTATGCCTGGTCCTTGACAGAAAATATGGTATCATGACCCGGGGGGGGCTGCACTGTGCACCGGTTGCTCATAAGACCATAGGCACGTTCCCGGGCGGTACAGTCCGCTTTTCCTTTGCCTATTTTAATACAGCGGAGGAAGTTGACCAGGCTGTAAGGTCTATATATGAAATCAGCCGTATGTGAAGGGCATGGTTGTTATTTGTTAATTGTTATTCGAATAACGTATAACGAATAACGCAAAATGGCTGCTACAAATCAACTTATAGAAATTGCGAGACACTTAATTAAGGGGATGAGTGACACCAAAATCATTTTTATCTTCGACTCCATTCACTACGTCCTCAAGGCGGAAAAGATACTGAAAAAAGAGGGTCTTTTCTGTGAACTCATACCTGTCCCCAGAGAGATCAGCTCTGACTGCGGTATGGCTATCGCTATTGATGAAAGTGCCGGCGGTACCGTCAGGGAGAGACTGGTAGAACACCATCTGGAATTTTCTATCT
>CAYSYZ010000243.1:0-2116 GCA_964435205.1 uncultured Desulfovibrionales bacterium | reverse complement strand
GTCCTGGGCACATCTGCCATGAACGCTTTTGATTGTTCGGCAGCATCAGTGTAAAACGAGACGAGCTTCTGCTCCATAGCAATGGCCTGATTTAAGACATCAGTGTAGCCCAGTCCTTTCGCGGGTTCTCTCTCAAACGTATATTTGTCGGTTTCTACACTGAAGGCAAAACACCCCTCAATGGCATCAGTGATGACGCCGTAGTATGCTCTTTCAATCATGATCGTATATTTACTATTCTCTTTCGAAAACGTGAGAGAAATCTCTTTCGTTTTGGGATATCTCTCTGCCATCTTTTCATAAAAGGCAGCAGAATCCGCTTCCAGCTGCTTGGCGAAACTGATAACCGAGGCGCTTGTATTTAACTGCATTTTATATCTCCTCCATTCCTAGGGCCACCTTTCAATTACCACCTTGCTTTCTGTGAAGAAGCGGATGGCTTCCTTACCTTGAGTGTGTAAGATTCCGAAGAAGGAGTCGCGCATCCCGCTGAAGGGGAAAAATGCCATGGGTGCCACTATGCCGACATTGATACCAACGTTCCCGCTCTTTACTCTATACTTGAATTCTCGAGCGGTTTTTCCACTCGAGGTAAAAATAGCATCTGCATTATGGAAGGGATTGTCGTTACATATTTCAATTGCTTCATCGAGGGTCTTGACACGGATAATACCCATGGTGGGACCGAATATCTCCTCGGTAACTATCTTCATTTCAGGTTTCACGTATTCCATGATGGTCGCGCCCAGGAAACATGTATCGGGATAGTCTCCTTTAATCTTGAAGTCCTTCCTGCCATCAAGTATTATCTTGGCACCTTCTTTAATACCACTACTGATATACGAAAGTATCTTTTTCTTTTTCTCGGCATCACGGACAGGACCCATCTGAACTTCCTCATCAAGACCGTTACCAATTACTATCTTCCTAGCCGTGTCCACAACAGCATTAATGAATTCCTTGTAGAAACGATCGTCATCGCCAACAACAATGACATTTTGACCAGCCAGGCAGCGCTGCCCCGCATTGCCGAAGAAAGATGTCATCAGTGCCGGTATAGTAGCCCTGAGGCTGCAATCCGGCATGATTACCATAAAGTTTGAGGCTCCGCCCTGAGCAATGACCCGCTTGCCAGTGGCACCGCACCTCGGGTAGATAACATCCTTGGCAGTAGGAGTTGAGCCGACAAAAGTAATACCCTCAATATCTGGGTGGTCCAGCATTCCGTTGACCACCGTTCTTCCACCATTCACTACATTCCAGACGCCAGGAGGAAAACCTGCTTCATCTACGAGTTCCGCAATTTTCATCTGGCTTAAGGGAACCTCGCTTGAGGGCTTGATTACGATACAGTTGCCAGTCGCGACGGCGTAAGGTGCTGACCAGAGCGGAATCATGAAGGGGAAATTAAAAGGTCCGATGATACCAAAGACGCCCAGTGGTGTAGGAATAAGATATTCGTCAATACCGGACGCGATATCTTCAGAATTATAACCCTGCATCAGGGTGGGAATACCGCAGGCAACTTCCACATTTTCAATGCCGCGCCTGGTCTCACCTCTGGATTCATCAATTGTCTTCCCATGCTCCTGAGTTTGTACCCTGCTCAACTCTTCAAAATTTGCCTCAAGCAACTCCTTTAAACGGAACAGGCATCGGGCACGAGCAACCGGCGGAGTCCTCCGCCAATCAGGGAAAGCTGCTTTGGCCGCTTCAACTGCGGTGTCAATCTCTTCCTTGGTTGAAATCGGGACTCTGGCAATCACTTCACCATTGACTGGATTGACCACATCCTGAATCTCACCTTCGGACTCAACCCATTCTCCATCAATGTAATTTTTAACTTCTACTATCCCTTTTACTGGTTCTTCCAGAATAGCCATTTTCGCCCTCCTAATTTATTCTCTCAGACCTTGGTAGATTCTTGCCATCAATTAGTACGTCATAACTTACCCTGATGGATAGCCTCCCGTCAAGTGGCGTGGGGCTCTTTGTCAAATGTTGTGGAAACAGCTTCGGGATGGTACAAACCCCAGGAGCATTTTTCTCCAGTAGACCTCTGCATTTCTTAGTCCGTAGGAAACGCGCTTCAGCATCTTGATCTTGGTATTACAGC
>CAYSYZ010000242.1:0-2127 GCA_964435205.1 uncultured Desulfovibrionales bacterium | reverse complement strand
TCACCGAGGAAGGGCATCGAGTTTTAGGGAAGCCTATTCCTAAGACGGTGAAAGACATCGAAGCGATCACCGCCTCAGGTTGATGACATATCAAATTTAGCAAAAGTATCATTAGACATCGGGGTGCGGTATGAAACAAGCCATAAACCTGACAATGGCATTAATAACATTGGTTGCCGTTGGATGGATGAGAGGGTTGGGAGCAGAAGAAAAACCAGAGAAGAAAACTTCTATTCCTGTATCTTCGATACAGGCAAAGGATTTTTCCAACCTGCTTGGCATGAGCGGTTTTAGCGATAGGCTGCTCAACAACCATTTTAAACTTTATCAAGGGTATGTGAAAAACACCAATCTTCTTCTTGAGAAACTTAATAGCTTGCTTATTGAAAAGAAAGACCGGACTCCTGAGTATGCCGAATTAAAACGCAGGCTGGGTTGGGAGTTTAACGGAGTGCTCCTGCATGAATACTATTTCGAGAATCTCGGCGGGAGGGAGGCGCTTGGCGTTAAAACCGCGCTGTATAAGAAGATAGTTGAGAGTTTCGGAAGCTTTGATGCCTGGAAACAAGATTTTATCTCGACGTCGATGATGCGCGGAATCGGATGGGTTGTGCTTTATAGGGAACCACGTACAGGGAAATTTGTGAATGCCTGGATTGGCGAGCACGATGTCGGCCATATCACGGCCGCAAGGCCCTTGCTGGTGATAGACGTATTTGAACACGCTTACCTACCAGATTATCAATTAGATAGAGAGAAGTACGTCGAGACCTTTTTCGCGAACATAAACTGGGAGGTGGTGGCGGAACGCTTCGATAAATCGGACCTGTCCACTTCGATATTGAACGAAATAAAGTCCTCGGAAGCGGGAAGGGATATTTTGATCGATTAGCTCAGTTTACACCTGCCAAATATCAGAATTTACCTCCACGGCAGGAGAGAAGAAAACAGAGTCAAGAGCAGGATATTATCTCAAATGCGGAATATCTCCTTTCAAAAATTGAAAGAAGTTGCTTATTTATGCTTAAAGTTAGGGACTATTGGTTTTGGTGGGCCTGCTGCGCATATCGCACTGATGCATAACGAAGTTGTAAAAAAGCGTAAATGGCTGGATGAGCAGCGTTTCCTTGACCTCCTAGGAGCAACATACCTGATCCCCGGCCCCAACTCGACAGAGATGGCAATTCACACCGGTTTTGTGCGCGCCGGATGGCCGGGGTCAATCGCCGGTGGGGCGTGCTTTATTATCCCTGCTATGCTTATTGTCACCGCAATGGCATGGGTCTATGTGCGTTTTGGTTCCGTGCCTCAGGCGGGGTGGATATTGTATGGCATAAAACCGGTCATTATCGCCATAATAGTCCAAGCGCTTTGGGATTTAAGCCGGAAGGCAGTTAAAGATTTGCTGACGGCCCTGACAGGAATTTCTGTAATTATCCTCTATTTTTTTAGGGTAAATGAGATCGCCTTGTTATTTGGCGCTGCTCTGGTGGTCATGGCAATCAAGAATTCAAAATCTCTTAAAGGACGTTTTATGCCGCTATTGGCCTCGCCGCTTTTGGGAGTGAGCTTACCCGTGTTGGCGGCAAAGACATTCAGCCTGCCGCTGATGTTCCTGATTTTTCTAAAGATCGGGTCGGTGCTGTACGGCAGCGGTTATGTTCTTCTTGCCTACCTGCGCGCTGATTTTGTGACCAGGCTGGGTTGGTTTACCGACCGACAGTTAATGGATGCCATTGCCATTGGTCAGGTAACGCCGGGGCCTTTGTTTACAACGGCAACGTTCATCGGCTATGTTCTTGGCGGGATCAAAGGAGCTTTGGTGGCAACGCTGGGGATCTTCTTGCCGTCGTTTATTTTTGTTGCCATTTCTAATCCCCTTATACCCCGGATACGGAATTCCTCCTGGGCAGGCAGTTTATTAGATGGTATAAACGTGGCTTCAATGGGCTTAATGGCTGCTGTCACTTGGCAGTTAGGCCGCTCTTCTCTGACCGATCCTCTCGCAATTGTGATTGCGATTATCTCAATTACACTATTGGTAAGGTTTAAGGTTAATTCGACGTGGCTTGTTGCCGGCGGAGCAATAATCGGCTTGCTGAGGTTATGGATATTGAAAGTTTGATT
>CAYSYZ010000241.1:0-2135 GCA_964435205.1 uncultured Desulfovibrionales bacterium | reverse complement strand
GCCCTCTTAAACTGGTCGCAATTTCGCGGCTTAAAAGTCTGGCCGAGGAACCTGTGAGACAGATATGGAGGTTTTCGGTGTCAAGCAGACGCCGGACGAAGCGTTCCCATCCGGATATGTTTTGAATCTCGTCAAAAAAGAAAGAACAGGATCGGTCGCGAAATTGCGGATAGCGCCGGTAATAGACATCGGGTATGCGGTGCAGGTCAGAAACGGTCATGGGAAGCAGACGTTCATCTTCGAGGTTCACGTAAAGTATGGACTCCTTGGGGTCTCCCTTCGACAGCAGGTCAGAGATCACCTGGAAGAGAAACCAAGTCTTGCCAGATCTGCGCATGCCTATTACGGTGTCGATCTTGTTCGGCAGCCATGGGACCCGGGCATGACGTCTGGTAAGGGTAGGTAACTCCCGGGCATGAAAATCCGCTATAAGCTCTTCGAGTATAGTTTCCACCGTGTAAATTTATCTTTACTTGAAAGATAAATCAAGCAAAAAGTGTCTTTCCAGGAGAGACAATCTTGCCTGTCGATAACACCGGATGATTTATGGCCCGGGCGGCTGTGGAATAATGCTTGGTGATACAGGCCAATTCTGGCACGTGCCAATTAGCCAAAAACAACGGGGGAAAAATCAAGGCAAAAAAAACTTCGGGGCCACCACTGGGAGGTGTAGCGATGACCCCACACTCCGGAAACCCTATATTCTCCATCGGCCGACCGTCAGAAAAGCTTTAAAAGACAAAACATGCTACTGTAAGAGAGGAATATTCTTTCTTCCGTGCAAGGCCCTACGAATGACTACTTTTCCTTCCCCAACCTAGTAGAAGACACTACTTCTTCAAGCGCCTCCGGGCATAAACGCCCAGGCTTATCAGGCCAGAAGCCAGGAGGAGCGCCGTGCCCGGCACAGGAACCGCATGCCTTGACTTTGCCAGGCCACCATCTTAGCCCTGTTTTCTTCCCAGCCTCTTTCTTCCAAAACCAGCCAGTCGTAGTGTAGTGTTTCAATAACGGCTTTACAATGAGCGATCTTTTCCAAGATGGTGTCAACCTTTTTCGTCCAAACGAATGGTTTAGGATTTTCATTGTTTATGCGGATAAACTCTTCAATGGCAGACACCAGCTCCGATACGCTACTGAACACGCCACGCCGAATACGTTTGCGGGTAATTTCCCCAAACCACCGTTCAACAAGATTCAACCACGAAGACGAGGTCGACGTGAAGTGGCAATGAAAGCGGGGATGCTTTTCCAACCATGCCTTGACCAGGGGATGATTGTGCGTGCCATAGTTGTCCAGAATCATATGGATCGCCAAGTCTTTGGGAGTTTCACGGTCGATCTGCCGCAGAAACTTCCGGAATTCGATGTTGCGATGCCTCGGATAACAAGAGCCGATGACCTTCCCCTCCAGCACATTCAACGCCGCGAACAGGCAGGTGGTACCGTTGCGTTTGTAATCGTGCGTCATCGTCCCGCAACGACCTTTCTTCATCGGCAAGCCGGGCTGTGTCCGGTCCAAGGCCTGTATCTGCGACTTTTCGTCCACACACAGAACGACAGCCTTATCCGGTGGGTTCAGGTATACCCCCACTACATCTGTCAACTTTTCAACAAACCGTTTGTCCTTCGAGAGCTTGAACCCTTCCAGGCGGTGCGGTTGCAACCCATGCGCATCCCAAATACGAGAGATTGTAGCGTTGCTGACTCCCATGATCTGGGCCATTGCCCGTGTGGACCAGTGAGTCGCATCCGGTGGAGTCGTGTGCAGAGTGGCCTCCACAATTGCCCAGATCTTTTCGGCGGACAGGGCGCGGGAACTCGGGCCGTGAGGCGCATCTTCCGACAGTCCCTCCGGACCTCGCTCTTCAAACCGCTTGCGCCATTGCAAAACCGTCGGACGACTGGTACTCAGGTTTTGGGCAATGGAACGGTTAGACAAACCCTCCGCAGCCAACAGGCAAATGCGTGCACGCAGCACGGTTCGCTGGGGACTGGTTTTGGCCCCCACCCAAGCTTTCAGGGTCGTTCGCTGCTCTTCCGTCAACAACAATTTTTCGGCTGGCTTCCACATGAAACCACCAATTCGCACAAGAGTTTATAAGAAACATCTTTATTCTGTAATAGATTGTTAG
>CAYSYZ010000240.1:0-2161 GCA_964435205.1 uncultured Desulfovibrionales bacterium | reverse complement strand
AAACAAAACTAAGGACAAGAAATATAAAGACATCTCGAGATGAAGATGTGGACATGATATCGAAACTTCCCGGCACTGGTCTGGATTACGGACCCCAGTTCAATGAGGAAGTGCAACACTTGGAGAAATGGCCTTATGGCTGGTACTCTGGGTGGATATGGGGAAAAAATACAGGCACATCAGTCTTGAAGAGAGGGACAGGATAGCGGAGATGAAGTCGTTGGGGCACACAGTGACAGAGATAGCGGAGGCGTTGGGGCGCTCAAAGAGTACCCTGTCGAGGGAGTTGAGGAGGAACGCTACGCTACGCCTGCATACAAAGTGTACCTGTGCACAGGGCTCACGAGCGTGCAATTACGAGGTAGCAAGAGGCAGGCAGCCAATCGGCTGGAATGTACTCTCCTAATTGTTTTTACCACCGCGTTGTCTGCGGCACCAAGGAACTCTTTCATAATCCGTGCGCAATAATACCTCTCGGCCAGATCAAAGCGCACCCTTACTTGCCGTTCCACAACCGCTATCGTTCTGTTCTCATCCACCGGCACCCCCGCTAACCGGCAGGCATATAAGACATGGAACGTGGTCTTTGCGGCTACCCAGTCTACTTCAGATACATGTGAGAGATAGTTCTTGAGCCCGATGTTCTCCCGACAGGACCGGGCGAACCTGTCTCCGAGCGCTTCAAGAATACGAAGCGCCAGATAAGTATCCTCCACGGTCGCCGGGAGTCTCGGAGCAGCTCCGTAGCCGCCGGTTTCCTTCCGCCTGGCCTCGACGAAGCTGATGATTCCTTTTACAATCTCTTCCGGCATGAGAGATCTTTCTTGTCATAACATCTTATTGGCTGCGGCCGGCCGTGCCATATGGTGAAAGCCACAAATAGTACCGTGGCCGCCAGGGCCGTTATCATGCCGAAATAGAATGTAGCGGACGGCGAGATATGATCCCAAAGCCAACCTCCCATGAGGCTGGCCGGGAACATGGCCAGTCCGACCGCGGTGTTGTAAACACCAAAGGCCGTAGCCTTGAAGTCCGATGGGATTATAGTCGTGAGAAAGGCCTTTTGTACACCTTCTGTAAGCCCCATAAAAATTCCATAGAATCCGAACAGAATCCAAATAGCCCTGGTATTCACTGCGGTTGCGAAGCCATAGTACACAATCGCGAATAGAAGAAACCCGAAGAGTATAATCCTTTTCCTTCCAAACCGGTCTGCCGCAATGCCGGCAAAGATGGATGATACGGAATAGATAAGATTGAACAGCAGGTAAACAACCGGGATGGTTACGGTCGCTATGCCCACCTGTTGCGCCCTGAGGATCAGAAAGACATCGCTGGAATTCCCAATGGCGAAAGTTGTGACTATTAGAAGAAACCACCTGAACCGGCCGTCAAAATGCCTCAAGGTGAGCTTTGGCCGGTCTGCATGTTCGACCCCGCCTGCCTTTTTCTCGGCTATAAAAAAGATGATCAAGAGGACTGCCAGTATTCCCGGCACCATGGACAGCCAGAAGACCTTCCGGTAGTCGTTTGAGAATATGCCAAGGAAGAAAAAGGCCAGTGCCGGTCCGACCACCGCGCCCATGGTATCCATGGAGCGATGAAAACCGAAGGCCCGGCCCAGGAATCTTTCATCTGTGGACTCAGCGATAATGGCATCGCGCGGGGAAGTGCGCACTCCTTTGCCGAACCGGTCCATAAACCGGGAACTCAGTACCTGGCCCCAGCCGGAAGCCAGTGCCACCAGAGGCCTGCTCAAGGTAGATATGGCATACCCGGCGGCCATGAGGCCTTTACGCCTTCCTATCTTGTCTGAAAACCAGCCGGAAAAGACCTTCAGCAGGCTTGCAGTGGATTCCGCAATCCCTTCTATCAGACCGACGAGGGACTTGTTGGCCCCAAGCACGTTGGTGAGAAACAATGGAACCAGGGGATAAATCATCTCGGAACTCACGTCCATAAAGAAGCTCACCAACCCGGTGACAAGGACGTTTCTCCCAAAGCCCAAAATTTTTGTATTCTTCTCCATCGATCAGCGAGAACCCCCGTCTCTCCTTTCAGACTAGAACCTCAACGTGGCCTTCAACCTCTTTGGATTAAGCAGCAAATCAAGGCCGCTTTCTGCACTGGTGACATGGACGTCTGCGGCCATAATGGCGTC
>CAYSYZ010000239.1:0-2171 GCA_964435205.1 uncultured Desulfovibrionales bacterium | reverse complement strand
GAGATTTGGAAAGGCTTGAGATGGCCATTGATAAACAATTGGCCAGGAAAGGCATAGATGAATTGAAGACCCCCTATGGAATATTGCGCCGAGTGGTAAGAGGCGAAAAGCCCGCGCTTTTAGTGGAACGCTAGAGATGTCAGTCGGTTATCTGGTAGAGCAGGGCGCAGTGATAAGCAAAGAGGGGCAGAGGCTGCTTGTCAAAAAGCAGGGCCAGCTTATCCATACTATCCACAGCTTCAAGCTGGATCAACTGGTCATATTTGGTAATGTCTCTCTTACACCGCCAGTCATTGCTCACCTGCTAAAAAATGGCATAGATACCACCTTTATGACTGTGCACGGCCGGTATCTCGGAAGGTTGCAGTCGCCGGAAGGCAAGAATATTCTCCTACGGGAGATGCAGTATCGGCGTTTTGGAGAGGAGTTTTTTGCCCTGGAGACGGCCAGGGCCATAGTCACCGGCAAATTAGCCAATCAACGGACGGTCCTTATGCGGCTGAACCGTAATCGTGAGGCGCTGAACCTGGAGGAGATGATCTATGGCCTTAAAAAGCTCATGGACAAGACCGGCGCTGCCTTTTCAGTGGAAGCCCTCCGGGGTTATGAAGGCAGCGGTACGGCGATTTATTTCAAGGGTTTTTCCAGGGGATTCCTGGAGGAGGAGATAAAGTTTACCTCCCGGGTGCGGAGACCGCCTACGGATCCGGTAAATGCGCTCCTCAGCCTCGGTTATACGTTACTTTTTAACGTGTTTTTAGCGACGGCACACATGGTTGGCCTTGACCCGTATCTTGGCATGCTCCATGCTGTTGACTATGGGCGGCCGTCACTTCCCCTGGACTTGATGGAGGAATGGAGGCCGATTATTGTTGATGCCCTGGTTCTTAGCGTCTTCAACCTGAAAACTATAACGGGCAAAGATTTCACCACTGAAAAGAAGGATGCTGAAGACGAGATAATCTTATCAGAGGTAGGTAATGGCCGGGATAGTGAAAGGTCGGTGTGTGGCTTACCGGTTTACCTTACCGATAGCGGCTTCCGGAAGTTTTTGACACAGTTTGAACGGAAGATGGCCCAGACGGTTCGCTTCCACCTTACGGGACAGGAACTTTCCTATCGAGACTGCCTCCGCGAGCAGGTGCGCCATTTTGTCCGTTATGTGAAGAACGAGGACAAAGAGTATCTCCCGATGACCATAAAATAGTTGCAACTACTGCAACTTTTGTAACTATCGCAACTATTGTAACTACTGTAACTATTGAAACTTTTGCAACTTCTGTATGTACATACTTATTTCTTACGATATTGTCAGCGATAGGGTGCGGAATAGGGTCATGAAATTTTTAAAGGATTATGGTGATCATGTGCAAAAAAGCGTATTTGAATGTCATCTGCACGAAGATAAATACACCGAAGTCAAGAATGGCCTCGGCAAGCTCATTAACCCAAAAGAGGATCGGGTTCGGTTTTATAAGGTGTGCCGAGCCTGTATGGGCAGGGTAGAGATATCCGGTTGGGGTACAGTAAAAGAGGAAGAGGAGTTTATAATAGTTTAAAGTGTCACAGGATATAAATCATATCATAGCCAGTTATGATATATGTGACGCCCGGCGGCTACAGCGGGTGGCGAAGGTGATGAAAGACTTTGGTGCCCGAGTGTTGAAGAGCGTTTTTGAGTGCAACTTGACCACTGGACAGTACCGGGACATGAAGTATCAGACCGAGCAGATCATCGATCCTCTGGAAGACAGCGTACGTTTTTATTTTCTCTGCGGCAAATGTTTGAAGAACGTAGAACGCCTTGGGAAGGGTGGTGGCTTCACCGAGAACGAACAAGTAGCCATTATCTGATACTTTCTCTTTCAACTTATGAGCGAGGATTACTCATGATTTTTTATAATTTTGTAACTTATTGATTTAACTATTTATTGTTAATAGGTCTGAATGAAGTTGGCGCATTTGAAGAAAACGATGTATTTTCAGATACATAAGATCGAAAAAAGGAGGTATGAGCGATGAGAAGATGTGAGCAACGGCCGAGGGCTTATGGAGGTCTGCGGAAACGCGACTTGATCACTTTGATTTATCGTTATGATTTGAGGGCGCTGAAGGAACGACTGACCCGATGAAGAGGGGATTGCGACCCAGCGGAGTGCGAGAGTGTTGCG
>CAYSYZ010000238.1:0-2198 GCA_964435205.1 uncultured Desulfovibrionales bacterium | reverse complement strand
CTGCCCCGCTCCAATTTCTGATCAATAGCCAAGTGATAACTAAAGCCGTCACTAGTCCCGCCCCTTTCTGGATTGCGGACAAAGTACCCAATCCCAGCATTTAACGCAGTATGCGGCAGCAGATTCATGCTATATGAAGCTATCGCGTCATGTACTACGTAATCATTACCACCGGGATCATAATCCATGTCCATATACGTGTAAGCAACAGAAAGACTGCTGGTTTGACTGAGAAGGTGTGTAAAACGCAGGGTATCGCTGTTCTGCTTAAAATCAGGGCTTTCTTCATAGTCGCTGACCGAGTGTCGAACATCAAATTCCAAACCGTTTTTAACATCAAGCCAATAGGATAGCCCAACATACGGGGTCTGGATTCGGACGTCTTCCACTAAAGGATCCTTATTTTCAAGATGATTATCATTGTAACCTACAAAAAAGCGATCCCTGGGACCAAACTGGTGCGAAGCCTTGATATCGGCATGGTTACGAAAGTAGGCGTTTCGGGTTCGGCGTGTGGCATAGACGGTCTCCTCAGGCTCTCGCGGCTCCTCGGACCGATAGAAATTATCTGAAAAATCAACACGGGTATAAGGACCAACCTGATGGAAGGCACTTAAGTCGGCACCCTGGCGTATGGTATTATGTTCGGTACGTCGTCTGTAAAACACAAACGGTGCATTGTAACTCAGGGTTACGCCTTTCGTCGGACAGCGGACATCGAAAGAAATTGCTGGCAAGATGACAGTTGTCAAGTCCGAGGTCTCATCAGTAGAGCTAAGATAAATATTGTCATCATATGTTTCCACAATGGACAGGCTTGGGACAAAACTATACTGGCACTCGGCGAGAGCAACTGCTTCCGACCAGAAAAGACAAAGCAGAAGAACAATTCCGATTCGTTTCATTTCGCTCATAACTTGTTTATTCATAAAATTGCACCGACATAGCCCTTTTTGTTGTTTCCTTTGGGGAGGAGTGAGTAGCTACAACCTTCGGGTTACGTCGCACATATTCCGCAGGCTAAAGCCTGTGGCTACGAGCAACATCCCTTATATGTTCTAATCGATCCAGGGCTGTCAGCTAATTGCTGACTGCTGAATGCTTACGGAACAATAATGGTGTCATTTGGCTGCAGGTAAATGTTCTGTTCAACTTTACGTCCTGAGATTACCTTCTTATAGTCGAAAGGTATACGTTCTTCTTTGCCGCCAACCCGCCGCAAAATGACTATATCATCAGAGTCCGCCCATTCGCTCAACCCTCCGACCAAGGAAAGGGCCTGTAACACTGTCAGGTCCTTGGTCAGTCTATATTCACCGGGCCGTTGTACCTTTCCAATAACGTATATCCTCTGGCTTGAGTTTTCCCTGACAAGAACCGAAACCTCGGGCGCTTCTACGAAATCTTTAATTTTTTCCTCTATATTCTTTTTCAACTCAAGGGGAGTGAGTCCAGCTGCTTTAACGTCATTAATCAAAGGAACGGTTATCATACCATCCGGCCTTACCGGCACGACTCGTGAAAGTTCGGGTTCTTTCCAAACCTGAATCTCAATGATGTCGCTAGGGCCAATGATATAAGTATCATCATTGCTTTTTGTAGCCTCAGGACTCTTAACCGCTCCGACTGATACCTTCAGGGCGCTATCCTCTTGTGCATGGCTCAGAGTGATAGGTATGGATGCCACCAGAACTGCAGAAAAAATAGACAGGATTTTAAGTTTAAAAAATCTCATTCTCTCCCCCATCTGTCCTGATCTCTACTTCCAGGATGTAAACTCGATCTCCCTAAACCAATTTAGCAAAAATAAAATAAACAATCCCTCTCGTAAAACCCTGCGAGTACCTCGAGCAATTAATATGCCAGGCACGCCAGAACCCTGCTACGCACTCATCGATGGCAGCAATTTGTGCTATGATTTACTCATTGAGACTACATTTTCGGTCCGCCAAGAGTAACTTAAGTGGAAAAAGTTTTCACAGTTTCAGGGACAAAAGAAGGGAAATTTTATTCACTAGGGCAGGGAAAAAGAATTCCACACATGCAATGCCAAAAGTCAAATGCAATAGGAGGGCAGTGTTAATCTCTGGCGACTGGTAGCCTTAGGAAGGGATAGAGAAGAACAAGACTAGAGAGCTAAGACGGCCTTTGTCTTAGTGCCGATCTCACCTACGTTTTCCACGACATGGATACCATGT
>CAYSYZ010000237.1:0-2222 GCA_964435205.1 uncultured Desulfovibrionales bacterium | reverse complement strand
CGGTTGAATAGGAACTTGTTTTCTTCGTCTTTTTGAGGCGGGGCAGGTTTAATTTCTCATAGAGTATCTCTCCCAGCTGCTTTTGCGAGTTTATGTTAAATTCACATTCGGCAAGCTTAAAAATTTTGTTTTTGACCTCAGAAAGTTCAGCCTCAAGCTCCTGGGACATGCGCGCCAGAAAACCAAGGTCGATCTTTACACCCGCCAGCTCCATTCCAGCCAGAACGTCAAGAAGGGGCATTTCCACGTCTCGAAAGAGTTTATAAACTTCTTTTTCCTGTAAATCGGCCAACAACCTGCTGGATAGCCTGGCAACAAACTCGACAGTGGCGCAGGAAGAATGCGCGGCCTCTGCCGCAGGAAGTGAGAGAGCATATACCGGGCTACCGAGCTCAGAATGCCCCGGCCCGCCGCAGGTAGGATGGCTACCCGGGTAACGTTCCGCCAGCATCTTTAGTGGCCACGGCCTGCCGTAGGCAGGATCCAAAAGGTAGGCGGCAATCATTACGTCAAAGTAAGGCCCTGAAACAAAAATACCATTCCTCCGTAAAACGATCAGGTCATATTTCAAGTTATAACCTGCCTTAAGCCGCGAAGCATCCTGCAAGAAGGCCGCAAGCCGATCGACAACCAAAAGCTTAAAACTTACATCGGATAGAGGAACATAAAAGGCCTCCGGCGGCTCAACACAAAAAGCTATGCCAGCGATATCTGCCAGCATGGGATCTGAGGATGTACCAATCACAGTCAGACTAAAGCCTTTAGCGCCTTCAATCTTTAAAAGCAGGGCGGATAGAGATTCCTCCGTATCTACCAGGCAATAACTGGCCGGGACCGTGGGGTCTTCAGACCCCGAACCGGCGTCCACTGGCGCCTCAGGCTCGCCAGCAAATTCGTCCACGTCCTTGTGAAACCTTGTAAATTCCAATCTGGCAAAAAGTTCTTTTAAAGCGCCCCGGTTAGGAAGACCGACCTTAAACCTGGAAAGATCAAATTCTAGCGGAACATCGTCATGAAGCTTTATAAGTCTCTTACAAAGTAGGGCTTGTTCCTTATAGGCATTTAGCTTTTCACGTAGCTTAGACTTGTCGACAGCCTCTATGGAAGCAAGCAGGTTTTCCACGGATTGGTATTTTTGTATAAGACTTAGTGCCGTCTTGGGGCCTACGCCTGGCACGCCCGGTATATTATCTATGGCATCCCCCGCTAAACTGAAGACATCAACCATCTGCCCAGGTTCCACGCCATATTCGAGGCGCAAGGTCGGTAAATCTACCCGGCGATCCCGCATGGAATCCCATATCCTTACATGTGGAGAAATAAGCTGGAGCAAGTCCTTATCGCCAGAAACAATTATGATTTGATGATCGTCCAAGGGCAACCGTTTGACTATGGTCGCTATGATGTCATCTGCCTCATACCCCTCTAGCTCAATGCTCAGCAAATTCATCTCTCGGATAATATCCTTTATGTAAGGTATCTGGACAGAAAGATCTTCGGGCATCGATGGACGATTGGCCTTGTATGTTTGCAGCATATCATGTCGAAACGTACGGCCCTTGGCATCGAAAACCATGGCCAGATACTCAGGTTGCTTCTCCCGCAGCACCTTAAACATCATGCTGGTAAAGCCAAAAATGGCCTGTGTAGGCAGACCATAAGATGTAGAAAGGCGCGAAACGGCATGATATGCCCGATAAATATAGGATTGGGCATCTATCAGGTACAATAAGGCGGGGCTATCAGCCATGCAGATTTATAACGTCAAAGGTGGGAAACTGTCAATCAGGCTCTGGGAGAATAAAACGACTCCATAAATCACAATTCTGTATCTCCCAATTCTTCTATCCCCTCTTCCTCCTCTTCGGGAATTTTTTCTTCAAGCTCCGGCTTCTCTTCGTAGGTTGAGTAGTGCTCGAGTATGTCCTCAAAGCGCGCGGCTTTTTGCGGGTCCTTGGCGCTTATGAAAGGCACGACCATCTTCCTTATCTTAAGCGGATCGGCACTAACTGTAGAGTCCGCCCGACATATAGCGCAACTTTTGATGTGCCCGGCCACAAAGTCTACCATTCTGGCCGGGGCAAGGGCATCCTCGACTATCTGGTTACTCCAATTTCTGACGAGTTTCTTTAATCGTTCGCACTGCATAGGGCTTTTTCCTTACGTACGCACCGGATGTGGTATCCAAAAGATTTCTGTTATAAAATTTTTTTGATCAATGC
>CAYSYZ010000236.1:387-2239 GCA_964435205.1 uncultured Desulfovibrionales bacterium | reverse complement strand
GAATATTAAGTCACATTCCGAGATTGCCGAAAAAGTCCCCTTTAGTGGTACTGAAAAACTGAAATTAAAAGACGTAATTTGAGGGTAAATACATGGTAAAATACAGGTAACAAATTTGATCGGAGGTGCTCATGCTCAAGCCAAAATCACCTCAAGAGTCATTTTACGGTAGTTATCTGTATGACCGCATCGTTCCACCCGACCACCTGCTGTGCCAGATTAACCAGGTGGTCGATTTTTCTTTTACAGAGCAGATACTCAAGGACAGGTATAGTGCCGATATTGGAAGGCCGGCGGAAGACCCGGAATTCATGCTCCGTTTGTGCTTATTGCAGTATATTTACGGAGATTCTGACAGACAGGTAGTGGAAAATGCCCGGCTGAATCTGGCTTACAAATATTTCCTGGGACTGACAGTGGATGCCGAAGTACCTGACTACACCACTGTTTCTTATTTCCGGGTTCAAAGGTTAGGCGAAGACAAGTTCCGGTTGGTTTTAGAGCAGATTGTCCGGCAATGTATCGATAAGGGACTGGTAAAGGGTAACCGGCAGATAATCGATTCCACACCCGTCATAGCTAATATCAGTTCCAGCGGCAGCCTTACCGGACTGGTCAGGAAATGCCGGGAGAATGTGCTGAAGACTATCGCCAAGCAAGACAAGCAGGTGGCGGAGAAGCTGGGACTCAAGGAGTTACAGAGCGGCAAGCAGGCCAGGGTTACGGCTACGGAAGAAGGTCTGCGACAAGAGATTGAAGCAGCCGGTGTGTTACTGGATGGCGTGACAACTGAGCTTAAAGGCAAAAAGCTTATTCCGAATGAAGAACTCAAGAAAGACCTGGAGTTACTGGAAAAGGCGGTCGCTGATCGTGAGGAGAAGGCTAAAGATAAACTGCTCAGTCCGGTGGACCCGGATGCCCGCATGGGAAAGAAGACCTCCAAGGTCTGGCCGGGTTACAAAGCCCATATCATCATGGAAGAAGGGACAGGCATAATTACCGGAGTAGAAACCACCCCGGCCAATGCCACAGATGGCAGCCGGCTCCGACCGATGATCAAGGAACAGGAACAAACCCTCTCCATCAAACCCCAGGAACTCACGGCGGATAAAGCATATGATTGGGGAGAAAACCTGGAATCGCTGGCTCACCGCCAGATCATCGCCA
Source organism: uncultured Desulfovibrionales bacterium (assembly GCA_964435205.1). Lineage (GTDB taxonomy): Bacteria > Desulfobacterota > QYQD01 > QYQD01 > QYQD01 > CAYSYZ01. Next base: position 1,072 of record CAYSYZ010000236.1, on the reverse strand, counting down.
ATATCGCTCTGACCAAGCAGGTCAACCACCGCAACAGCGGTTACTTTAGTGTCGATGACTTCCTCTACGATCCGGTTAACGTCAAGCTCATGTGCCCGGCGGGGCATATCTCCACCAACTGTTACAATGAAGTGCTCTATCATTCCCAGCTCAACAAACCTGGATATGCCTTCCGGTTCAGGCCGACCTGGTGCAACGTCTGTCCGTTAAAGCCTAAATGCGTGAAGAATAGAGCGGGAAGAAGGATATATATCAGCTACTACGAGCCTTATTTCCGGCAGGCGAGAGAAAGGCTGGCTACTGAAGAAGGGAAAGCGGCTTACCGCAATCGTTATAAGATTGAACAAAAGGTAGCCGATCTGACCAGGTATTGCGGCTTGAGAAGGTGCCGTTACCGCCGGTTGGATCGAGCACAGATTCATACGCTCCTGGCGACCACGGTCTGCAACATCAAGCGTATGGTGAAACTTCTGTGGGGAAAGCCGGAAGGCTACTATCTTGAATCGCCGGCAGCCGTCTAACGGGAAAATAAGGGGGAATACCCTCTTGAAAGGGGTAAATATGACCTGATAAAGCGATAATAAACTGAAAATTACGGACTTTTAAACAATCCGGCCATGGCCGGAACAGAAAGGCGCCAGTTGAACCGGCTTTTTTCGGCAATCTCGGAATGGACAATCGTGTA
>CAYSYZ010000236.1:0-377 GCA_964435205.1 uncultured Desulfovibrionales bacterium | reverse complement strand
CCTTCTAGATTTGGTCCCTCTTTGAAGGGGCCACATTGTCGACGGCACCGACGCGTGTTGGTCGATAACATAAGGGATAGGCCCTCAGGCTTCTCCCTCCACGTATCGCAGAAGCGATCCTTTGATAAGCGCATTGGCTACTACAAGTTTAAGCAAACAGCGCAAGTTGGCATACTGCACAAGTCACGGAGGTCCGGCGCAAATGATGAGAGGATGCCGAGAGTTGAGGAGGTGTTACGTTTGCTGATGAAGTGAGAGGCCTCAAAAGCGAGCAATGGGGACTCTCAGCGACGCTCCCCATGGCTACGACAATGCGCCAAGGTACTAGGATAGGTGGCTGTCGTACGTAGGCAGGCTGGGTACACGTATGATTTGTT
>CAYSYZ010000235.1:0-2263 GCA_964435205.1 uncultured Desulfovibrionales bacterium | reverse complement strand
TTTCTCCAGGTTTCAATGGCCTCATCAGGGTCTAAAGAGGCATCGACGACATGCAAAAGCAACTTTGTACGTTCTACATGGCGCAAAAAACGTATACCCAGCCCTGCTCCAGTATGGGCGCCCTCGATTAGACCAGGAATGTCAGCTACCACAAATGGATGGTACTCCTGGAGTATGACTACACCAAGGTTTGGGGAGAGAGTGGTAAAGGGATAATCGGCTATTTTGGGTCTGGCTGACGTTAGTTTCGATAGAAGGGTTGATTTACCAGCGTTGGGTGCACCTATAATTCCTATATCTGCCAGGAGTTTGAGATCAAGGAGAATCTGTTTCTCTTCGCCTGGCCGACCTGGCTGCGCATACCGCGGAGCCTGGCGAGTGGGCGTTGCAAAGTGGGCGTTTCCTAAACCACCGACACCACCACGAGCGACTATAAACTTTTCACCGTCTTCTATCAGATCAGCTAGAACTTCACCCGTCTGCAAGTCTTCAACGATGGTCCCCACGGGAACGCGAATGAGACAATCTGCACCATTTTTACCATGCTTGTTGCTGCCTTTTCCGTGTTCCCCGTTTTTTGCCTTAAAATGCTGCTGAAATTTAAAATCAAGGAGTGTATGCAGCCTTTTTGAGGCTATAAAGATAACGTCACCACCCTTGCCTCCGTCACCGCCATTTGGTCCGCCCCTGGGGATATACTTCTCGCGCCGAAAACTTACACAGCCGCGACCTCCATCCCCGGCTTTGATGAAGATTTTAGCCTCATCGACAAACTTCATTTAGCGGGCGACATCAGTCAATGGATAGACGCTGACCTTCTTTCTGGTTCTGCCCAGGCGTTCAAAAGAAACAATGCCGTCGGCTAGGGCGAAAAGTGTATAGTCCTTGCCGGTACCTACATTTTGCCCTGGATGGATCTTGGTACCTAACTGGCGAACGATGATGCTGCCAGCCTTTATAAACTGGCCGGCAAAAGTCTTAACGCCACGTCTTTGACCGGCACTATCGCGTCCATTCCTGGAGCTTCCCCCTGCCTTCTTGTGTGCCATTTTTACTACCCCTTCTTAAAATTTTATGTCCTCAATTTTCAGGGCGCTATAAGGTTGGCGATGTCCTTGTTTTTTATGGTATCCCTTGCGCCGCTTCTTCTTGAAGATGGTTATCTTGTCAGCCCTGGCCTGGTCAACGATCTTACCTGTAACCTCTGCACCACCGACAGTGGGCTGGCCGATCTTTACATCTCCATTTTTTGAGATGAGAAGCACATCAGAAAACGTTACCGAATCTCCTGCGACTCCAGGTAACTTTTCCACGCGAACGACATTGCCGGGACTAACTTTGTATTGCTTACCGCCTGTTTTTATCACTGCATACATTATAAGACCTCCGATTGCCTATCAAAAGACAAAATTATTCCTTTCCTCATACGGAGAGCGTCCAAGATTAACACATTTTTCCGGTGTGTCAAGGGGGAATTCGGTTCAGCTACCAGGCAGGTTGCGGCGGTCGATAAGATAGTTACTGCCTTCCATAGACTTAAGATATTTCTTAATCTGTGAAGCTATCTCTGCCACTTCACCGTAATGACAGAAGCGTTTGTTTTCATTGGAAACGACGGCTATGGACAGGCTGGGCAGTGGGAAATGCTGTTCATTTCCCTGCCGGTCGTTGGCCACAAAGCAGCCTTTTTTAAGATCGTCCTTGTCCACGAGATTTTTCACCAGCAGGTTAAAGTTTGAAATGATCTTTTCGCACACCTGCTTTGCCCAGGCTAAGGGAAGCATAAAGGTAAAATCATCTCCGCCAATATGCCCTACAAAAACCAGCCGGCTATCCACTTCGCGCAAGGTGTTGCTAAGCAACATACCGACCATACGTATTACCTCGTCCCCCCGGGAGAAACCGTACCGATCGTTGTAGGGCTTGAAATTGTCAATGTCCACGTATCCTATGGCCACTTCTTCACCAACGTCCAGAGCGGCCTGAATAGTTCTTAAGATAGAGGTATTTCCCGGCAATCTGGTCAGCGGGTTGTTATCGAAAACTCGTTGCATTCTTTCAAAGCAAAGAGCCATGCGCGTAAAAAGTTCGGGATAATCAACGGGCTTGATCACAAAATCATCGACCGGGTACTGCCTCCAATCGATGCCGGTGGATAGGGCTTCCCTAGAAAAAGCAATGATACATGGTATGTGGGCACAAAGTATGCCCCCTTTAACGGTGCGTAACATTTCTAGCTCGACCTCATCCTGTAGCTCAGCCG
>CAYSYZ010000234.1:0-2282 GCA_964435205.1 uncultured Desulfovibrionales bacterium | reverse complement strand
GTGAACCCGGCTGACCTGCTGAGCTGGCATCGTATTCTGCTCTTGGTAGACAACATCGGTCATAGAACCTGCCAGCGTATAATGGACTGGCTGAAAGATACCGGCTTTTCACTTTCACGCCTCGGAGAATTTCCTGTTGGCCCCAGGACCGAAGAAGGTTTTGCCGATCTTTGCGAAGCACTGCGGGGCATCAGCATATCCGGACTGAGACCACAGGCGTGCTTGGAGCGCCTTATGGCTTATTATGCGCCGATTCTAAAACGCATATATTGTGATGACTATCCCAAAAGGTTAAAAGATCTAGAACACTTGGCCGTCATTACCAGTAGGTATGATTCGTTTGAGACCTTTCTGGCGGATATGGTCCTCGAACCACCAGAATCCGGAGTAGCAGATATAATAACTGCAAATGCGGCGGATTCAGAAAAATTGACGTTATCAACCATACATTCGGCCAAGGGACTGGAGTGGCACAGCGTTTTTATTATATCTCTCATAGAGGGTCGATTCCCCTCAGGTTACGCCGGTGAGCTCGAAGCGGCTATAGAAGAAGAAAGAAGGTTAATGTATGTAGCGGTAACCAGGGCTAAAGAAAACCTCTTCCTTTCTTATCCGGTTTTTACCTATACACAAAAAGATGGCCGCATTATGTCCAGTCGGTCTCGCTTCATAACCGACATCCCAAGGTCCATGTTCGAACTTCCGGAGGAGAAGAATACCCCGATAGACCATCAACAAAGAATAGGACAAATAGCATGTATGACAACAGGTGACGATAAAGTGACCGGCCCAGAGACAAAGAATGGAATCCCAAAAGTAGGTGAACGTGTGCGCCACACGGTATTCGGTGCGGGCTGGGTGAGGCAGATCCTGGATGGACAAAAAGTAATCGTGCATTTTGACGGATCCGGGCTCAAAACCCTCCATCTTGGATACACAAGTCTATCAGTGATCAGATAGGGATAAAAAATGAAAATAAGAGTGCTGGGGTGCTATGGTTCCGAACTGCCCGGTTTTCGACCCACTTCTTTCTTAATCAATGACCATTTATTGCTTGATGCGGGAACAATAACCTCGGTACTCAGTCTTGAGGAACAATTACAGATAACACACATTCTTATCTCACACTCCCATTTGGATCATATTAAAGATATTCTTTTTCTGGCGGACAACGTCATCGAGCGAAATGACCATCCCATATGTATTGTCAGTTTACCGCAGATTATTGAGCAGATTAGAACCCACCTCCTCAACAATTCAATTTGGCCTGATTTTACGGTTATACCTGATCGAGGCCCGGTTTTAAATTATCTGCCCTTAGACGAAGAAAAGGAGGTTCAGCTAAACGGGATTACCTGCAAGGCAGTTAAGGTAGACCACACCGTAGAAGCGGTAGGCTACATACTCAGAGACAAAAAAGGCGCAATAATTTATACCGGGGACACCGGGAGTACGCAGCGGGTCTGGGATCTAGCTCGGACTATTAATGACCTACGTGCGGTCATAGTGGAAATATCTTTTCCCAGTGATCGGCACGAGTTAGCTTTGCTAAGTGGGCACCTCACTCCGGCCCTGTTGCATAAAGAATTGTCCAAAATGAACCGGCCGGATGTACCCATCTACATTTTTCACATGAAGCCTATTTACCTGGAGCGAATTCAATCAGAGGTGAAAGGCCTTTCTCCTTTTCTGGTAAGGCTCTTGACACAGGATGAGCTGATTATTATATAGGCTGGCCTTATTATGAATGGTTATCAAGAATGCGTTGATTATGTAAATAAGCTCCAGTTTTTCGGCATCAAGCTGGGCCTAGGGAACATCACCGCCCTCCTTGCTGCCTTGGGTAATCCCCATCATCAATTCAAATCTGTACATGTTGCCGGAACCAATGGTAAAGGTTCTGTGAGTGCGATGCTTTCGGCTATCTTTGCAGAAGCTGGATACAAGGTCGGTCTTTATACCTCGCCCCATCTGGTTAGCATCCGGGAGAGATTCCGTATCAACGAGCGCATTATTTCGGAAGAGCGTTTTCACAGATTGGCCGTAGAAGTTAAAGCAGCTTTGCCTGAAGATATTCCGATTACCTATTTTGAATTTACTACGGCCGCGGCCTTCTTGCTCTTTGCCCAGGAAAAGGTGGACCTGGCAATAGTAGAGGCTGGCCTAGGGGGACGGCTAGACGCAACGAACGTCCTTGCTCCAGAGGTAGCTGTTATTACCAACATCTCGCGAGACCATGAGGCCCATTTAGGTAAATCCCTGGTGTCCATATCTAAAGAAAA
>CAYSYZ010000233.1:0-2291 GCA_964435205.1 uncultured Desulfovibrionales bacterium | reverse complement strand
CAATCTTTTTTGCTGCCGGTAATCTCTGAAATATACTGAAGACCTTGTCAAAGTATATCTTGTCGATTCCGATGCCGTTATCTTTTACAAAGAAAGTCGTCTCGCCGGCCCGCTTTTCAGCACCGACTTCAATCCGGGGCGACGGGTTGTCTTCACCAATGTACTTCACGGCATTGGCTATCAGGTTATCCACTACCTGCCCCAGGCGCTTTTTCTCACCGTAAAGTGATGGCATATTTTCAGGTATCTCAATGGTGATACCCCGCTCTTTTATCTGGGGATGGAGCGCATTCACCGCCTCTTTTACCAGCTCGGCATAGGACACATTTACCTTCTTTTCCGTTACCCGCCCGATGCGTGAAAGGTCGAGTAAATCGTTGATCAGGGTTTCCATCTTCTGTGTGGCTTGTACTATCCTGCTCAGGTGTTTCTCGCCCTCTTGAGCCAGGATGCTTCCAAAGTCTTCTCTCAAGGCCCCAACAAAGCCCTCAATGGTGACCACGGGTGTCTTGAGGTCATGGGAAACCGTATAAACAAAAGACTCGAGCTCCGCATTCTTATCAGACAGTTCCTGGAGCAAGGACTCCCGTTCTTGTTCGAGTTTCCTTTGATCGGTGATATCCCGAGCAGTACAAATGGCGCCAACAGTCTTTCCCCTCTCATCGGTTAACTTCCGGTACCACCAGGCCAGCAGTCGAGGCCCTCCATCCTGTCTTCTCTGCCAGCTTTCGATATATGCCACATCCTTTTCACCGTTAAGAAGGGATTGAAGTTCTGAGTAGGTCTCATTTTTCTCAACAAGGTAATAATCTTCTTTCTTCCCGATGACATCGTCTCCAAAAAACGCGCATCCGGCATCATTACACCAGGTTCGAACCCTGTTTACGTCTATCTGCATGACGATATCAGGAATGGTGGCCAGAAGTGTTTCCCGTTTTTTTTCCGCCTCCCGGAGGGCCCTTTCCGCCTGCTTGCGCTCGTTTACCTCGTACAGGGCCTGATCGCGAGCCAACTGGTACATCTGCATTCTCCACATCAAGAAGTAAAGAAGCAAAGACAGACCGGCGGAGAGCGTCAGCCCGAAGAGAAGAAACATCAGATGCCGGAGATTTTTCAGCCCGGGATAAGCAAATAATCCTTCTCCGGGCGTTATTTCCACCGGTTCCAGTTCGAGACGCCAGCTTCTGCCGCGAAAATGGATCTCACGCGTAGCACGGGCAGAATGCCCGGAGGTGATAAGCGCCCCGCCGGAAGTATTTTGATAAATCAGACGATTATCCTCGTACAATATGAGGCGGAACTCCTCAAAAAGGGCTTTGCCTATCCGCGACTCAACTACTGACCGGACGTTAAATGCTCCGTCGAGGTATCCCTGGACTTCTCCATCCACAATCAAGGGCCAGTAACTGTCAAAACCAAGGCCATGAAAGAGCGTCACACATGGCGTAATAACATATTTACGGTCCTTTTCAGCGCGGATGAAGGATTCCCGAATGCCGATTTCGGGATGGCTGTGGAGGTCTTTATCCCGTGTGGTGTAATTCTGTTTTTCGGGGTAGACCCAGCGGATAACCCCTTTCCGGTCAATCATATTGATGGCCTGAAAGCCCGGATAATGTTTGAAGTACGCCTCGGCAAACTGTCGGTAGCGGGTATAGCTGAAGTCAGGAGGCCTCCGTTCGACCCAGCGTTCGACCAGCACCTCCAGTGATGAGAGCCTTTCTTCCATGAAGTCTTCCAGCCGCACGCGGATCTGCTCCGCCATACTCTCGGTATGCCTCCGCTGGATCTCCTCCTCCTGCCGAACACCTTGCCGCCACAAAAGAACAGTAAGGCCGCTAAAAAAGAGGAGGATCACTAAGGGGAAGATAATGTTTGCGGTGCGGTTCTTCACAACCCTATGAACAGTAACGAGGAGTTTTTACCGGTATACAACGTTTTCCGTTAACAGACAAGATAATTTAGCAGGGCTTTACCGTTGCACATCTCTGTATCGAAATGCGGCTCAAGAGAAAAACGGGTTACACAGCTATGAGAAGATAACGGGTGCAGGTTTGAAAAATAATAAAAGAGATTGATATAATTCGGATGACCATCTATTATGCTTTGAAAACTCTTTGACCAAGGATGGCCAGAAGGGTTTCCCCTAACATGGATTCAGTGACGGCCGCGCCTTTTATGTTCGACGTTATTGGCTTTGGAGCCTTGAATCTCGATTATATCTATTCCCTGGATAGTCTTCTGGCCACCCTTCCACGCGAATTCTCCTTACAACCCGGGCAAGAGGTATT
>CAYSYZ010000232.1:0-2295 GCA_964435205.1 uncultured Desulfovibrionales bacterium | reverse complement strand
AGACTAGATGGACCCTAAGCCGTTTTTCTGCTTTATCGAGGTGAGGTGGTTGGTAGTTAAAAACGATCTTTTTTCTTTTTTGGGTTTGCGGTCGTGTTGTCGATGTTGTTTGAACCATCGTTTACGCCTCCTGCTCTGTAGTTTTTTACCGAAAAATCTTTATGTGTAGTAATGGGGGCACCCCTCTAGTCCTCTCGTAATTTTAATAGGATATTCGGTCTCTTAGCATGGATAAAACTATTCCGCTGTCTTCTTCATACCAAATCTTTTCATTCGACAAAAGTCTGATTGTGGGATTCAATCCAAATGAAGCGGGTAAGAGGTCTCGAAGGGTATCATACCAGGCTCTTGTTTCATCTCTATGAAGGGGATCGTTATCGTGTCTATCCAACGCAACGCATTTCTCATACCACGTCTTTCGCCTGTACCCAATTCTCACACCCGCCGGATACATCGATAAGGTTAAAGCCCTTGGAGCCGTAAAGTGTTGCGGTTCGTCTAACTCAACCAAACAATTTAAGGCCGGTATATAGTAATCGCACGGGGGTAGTTTGGATTTGCCGACAAAGGCATGGTATCCACGATGCCTTTGCAGCGCCATATAAAGTTTTTCTAATACCTGCGCTGTTTTCTTTTTAATCGCGGAGTGATGGAGAATATCCTCAACCCGGCATGGCCAACCTGACTTCCATTGGTTTTTGACTTCACCAAATTCTTCTTTAAGCGTTTTCAGAAACGCCGACTTACACTGCTTGCAATGTGCATAATGGCCCATCGTCCACCCCGTGTTTTCTAAGATTCATGCTATCTTATCGGCTTAAAATGGGATAGCTTAACCTCTTGTGGTTAGACCATCTCCCCCAACCTCTCCAAAATCCTCACCATCCCCAATGTATCCAGCCCACAATAGTCAAGGAGCGCCTTGCGGATTGCTTCAACCTCTGATTGATCCTGAGATTCACACATCCTGAAATACGCCTGCACGGCCATGCCCCCATTACCTATTTCCATCCCTTCATAACTCAACTGCGGCACCAGGGCCGGAAGGACGTATTTTTGTGAAGAACTTCCATTCATCTTCCAGTGGTAAACGTCCTTCTTTTTGAAAGGTATCTCCAGGTCCCTTACATTTTCAACAATCCTTTGTAGCTTTTTGCGGTACCGGGGATACGAGGCGGCAAGGTCTTTCAGTATTCCGGTTTCAAAACTGGCGTGGTAGGCCAGCACACACGCATTATCGGGGATTTCGCCGGCGAGATTTCCTGCCAGTTCCTCCCGTGGGTCAATATTAGGCTCGGCCAGAAACTCGCGGTGCCCCAACCGTGCCCCTTTTCGCTTCAAGTAATGAAGTGAATATTGATGCGGGACATTTTGATAGGGCCTTGTGCCGCTAAAGGCGGGTATGGCACAGGAAAACGTCTCAAAATCGAGGAAGTAGAGCGGATACCAGAGGGAATCCAGAAACTGTTTCAGTCCGGCTTTGTTGACATACTTTGTCTGTTGCAGGAAGGACTCCAATTGCATATTTTGTTTTTTGGACAATATCTCCTTTGGGGCATCCTTGAGATGCATTATTCCTTTCCGATACAGGTCGAAGGGCTTTACCCGGCCCCGGCTCTCCAGGTCAAAGACAGAGTATTCCGGTATATGCTGCCAGCAATGTCCATAGAAGTCGCAGTCGTATGGCTTAGTGCAACGCTCACCGATGTCGATGTCCGGAACCCCTTTCCTGAGCGCCTTTCTCATTTTGGCGATCTCATTCGCCACAAAGCGCTGTTTGTCCCGGACCGCCTTGGTTACATCTTTAATAACGAAGAGCGCGGATGGGTCTATGTCGCCATTTCTTATATATTGGTTGTTGAGATGGACGATGGAGGCCTTGCTGATGCGGATTCCGGCCCCCTTCAATACATAGTATTGGACGGCAACATCGTTTAGGTACTCTTCTTTCAGCTCGGCTGAGCTCTTAACCTCGTATAGTTCCCACCCCTGTCGTGCCTTACGCAGAATATCCGCTTTTACGAATACATTGTCATGGCTGAAAGCCGGCTCATAAAGGATTCGGGCGCCGCCCTTGATCTTCTCTCCAGTCAGATTGAGCTGTTCTTCCATCGACAGGTCTTCGTAAGAAACTTCAAACCCTCCCGGAAAGAGTTGCCGGGCGTAGGTCCCGACCTCGCGGCCGCTCTGAAACAGCGCTTCCTGTGATTCGGAGACCTCATCTCTAAGTTCCGGGTGGGATTTGTGCAGATATAGTGCCTTATGGCACTGAAGACCCTTCATGAATAAAGATTT
>CAYSYZ010000231.1:0-2353 GCA_964435205.1 uncultured Desulfovibrionales bacterium | reverse complement strand
TGAAGTACACGGAGACATCAGGCAGGATCATATCCTCATCGACAAGGCGGACGGCTTGTTTAGGTGGATTGATTTTGACTACAACTACTCGACCAAAGGGTCGCGTTTCGGTTACGACATGTTCGGTTTGGGAAACATCCTGGCGGCTGTTGTGGGAGGCGGGAGTTGTACCTTGCAGCATCTGAAGGCTGAGCAACCTGAAGTTCTGGACAGACTCTACTATGAAGACACAAATATTGTATGGTCAAACAGGGTAGTGAATCTAAAAAAAGTATATCCACAGATACCGGAGGGCTTGAACCGGGTTTTGATGCATTTTTCGGCGGGCGCCACGGTCTTCTACGAAACGGTCTGGGAACTTCTTGAAGACTTGGAGGAGGTGCGGCTGGACCTGTAGTTTGGTAGTCCCCTATCTGTGGAGCGTTGCCGATCTGACAGAGGAACTCAGATAAAAGAAAAAGGGGGGAGATACGATGGGAGAAGTGGACCCGGGAAAGAATATTCTCCTTAGTATAGATAATTCCGAGAATTCAAGGCGTGCTGTACGGTACGTTGGAAAAATCGTCGGCTCCTCAAGCCAGTACCGCATAACTGTATTGAATGTTGTTGAGGATATGGGCGAAGATTTTTTCCCATCTGTTGCGGAGAGAGAGAGGCATCTTGCCAGACAACAGGAGATTTCCGATGCATTGCTGAGGGATGCGCGCGACACCATGAGAGAGTCTGCCGTACCGGAGCAATGCATAAGGATGGAGACCATAACCGCACCAACCGGGTACATTGCTGAGTCCATAATCAAGAAGGCCAGGCGAGACAGTAACGGTACTCTTGTCGTCGGCAGACGGGGGATTTCAAAGAAGGAGGAGTTCTTGTTTGGCAGCGTTAGCAGTAGGATAGTGAGGTATGCCAAGAACTGTACCGTATGGGTCGTTGAATAATGGGAACTCGTCATGGGTATACTTACTTATCCTACCACTTTTCCTGAACTGCACTACCGGAAAAGGTACAAATCTTTCCCCAGTTCAAAGGGGAATGCCTGTGGTATTGGCTGCGCGTATAACTGCTGTGACCCGATCATGGCCTCAATGATTGTCCCGAGGGTCAAGGCCGAAAACGACCTTTCCCGTGTCATAAGGGACACCGGTACTGTCCTGCGCAGAGATATAGAAGGGGAGGGGAAGGTACTCGCTCCAGCCGGGTTCTTCGTGGCTCCTTCTTTTTTCAGGGACTGCCTGGTCGAGGGGCCTGACTTTGGAATCAACACGGATTCTAAGAGATGTCTCCAGATCTATGTCTTATTCAGCTGTCCCTGGTTGGCGCTGGACGGATTGTGTTCTGTCTACGACAAACAGAGACTTGACCTGTGCGAGAAATTTAAGCATTGTCCTGAATACCGTATTAAAGACTCCATGCCCGAAAGCTCGTTCGTGACCCTTGCCTTTAATTATTGGCTGATGAGAAAGCTCATTACCAGTTCTGCAGCAAAGGATGCTGACGAGGCCGCATTGGCCTGGAAAACCAATGAGAATGCGGGAATAAGACGTTTTCTGCAGGAAAGAGGAACATGCCCGGACATGCTCCCGAGCACACTGATCGAATAAAAAGGGCGTGCACCGACATCTTGTGCAGCATGTGTTATTAGATACAAGATATGGCCAGCTAGGTTGCCGTATTACCCTTCGATATTTCAGCCTTTTTCATTGGCATAGCCGATACCTAAAAATGAAGAATTGTTCATTTTTTCTCTTGACATGAGTCCGCATGGCATATAGAATGAGTAACCATTCATTAGTGGCTTACCCGTGATAATTTAGTGGAAGTTGCTCTCTTTTGAGCATTTTTTAAATGCCTGCCCGGGGGCAAGCAGTGGTTGTGCCCGCAGGTCGGGCGCATATTAGAGCAAATTTTTGTCTGGAGAGGGGGGATGATAGAGGGATAGTTAAGGGGTAGGATTTTATAGGGTTTGTGGTCAGGAAACAAACCGGTTGTTGGTAGTATAACATAGACAAGTAGGAGGAGAGATTATGCCAAGCTTTGTAATTCCAGAAAAATGCGACGGTTGCAAGGGCGGCGAAAAGACCGCATGCATGTATATATGCCCGAATGACCTGATGGTGTTGAATACCGATGAGATGAAGGCATATAATCAAGAGCCGGATGGCTGCTGGGAATGCTTTTCTTGTGTAAAGATATGCCCCCAGGGCGCCATTGAGGTCCGGTCATATTCGGACATTGTGCCTCTGGGCGGTTCTGTGGTTCCCATGAGAGCTTCCGATTCCATTATGTGGACCATTAAATTCAGAAACGGGAATCTAAAACGCTTCAAATTCCCCATTCGGACGACACCCGAAGG
>CAYSYZ010000230.1:0-2356 GCA_964435205.1 uncultured Desulfovibrionales bacterium | reverse complement strand
TGGTGTAACGCTTGTCCACCGGAGGGATGAGCTCCGTGCTGAGTCGCGTCTGCGGGAAAGTCTTTTTAGTCGTAAAATTCCCTGTGTTTGCTATTCAGAAGTGCGAGAAATCCTGGGTGACGAAGTGGTTACTGGCGTGCGTGTTGAAAATACAGAAACTGGAAAGACAGAGGATATGCCTGTGGACGGCGTTTTTATATCCGTTGGCTATGAACCGGTGAATGACCTGGCCAAGAAGATGGGGTTGGAACTGGATGAAGCTGGTTACCTAAAGGTAGACCGCAAGCAAAGGACGAGCATACCACGCATTTATGCAGCCGGTGACGTTACCGGTGGCATAAAGCAGATTGTGACAGCTGTCGGTCAAGGCGCTGTAGCGGCCATGGCTGTCTTTGAAGACTTGGCGAATCCGTACTGGAAGGAAAAAGAGGCTGGCGAAGGATAGGGCATTAGCGTTTCAAGTTCACTATAGATTATGTTTCGGCTTGTTTAGTTTCAAGTAGGGCTGCAGTTCTACTGCGTGCGAGATAATCGGCCAGCGCCTCCTGCCAGGGCCTCAGGGGTGCGCCGGTGATGGCTGTATACCGGCTATTGTCGAGTCCAGAGAAGTGTGGCCGTCTCGCCGGACGGGTTAAGTCTGCGGTTTTTATGGGGAGAACGGAGATATCCGTCTTGCCGGCGATTTTCAGGATTTCCCTGGTAAATTCATACCAGGAGCAGATTCCGCTATTTGTTAAGTTTATGATTCCGGTTACTTCTTTTTCGACCAGTTTGGCGACGGCTATAGCCAGATCAGCGGTATAGGTAGGAGAACCTAACTGGTCATCAACTACGGTGAGTGTTTTCTTCTTTTCGGCCAGAGCAAGGATGGTATTCACGAAGTTCGGACCATTATGGCCGTAGAGCCATGAAGTGCGGACGACCAGGGAACGCTCAATTTTCAGGGCATATTCTTCCCCTTTCAATTTTGATTGACCATAGATGTTTATGGGGTTAGGCATGTCTTCTTCCCGGTAAGGCCGGTCTTTTTTACCGCCGAAGACATAGTCGGTACTGATCTGAATGAGCCGGCTTTTTGCGATTCGACAGGCTTCGGCGATGTGTTTTACGGCCTCTCCATTCACCGAAAATGCCCTATCGGGCATACTTTCGCAGTCATCCACCCGGGTAAATGCGGCGCAGTTAATGACTACCTCGGGTTGCGCGGCTCTAATATCCGCCATGCAGGCGGCTGAATCGGTTATGTCCCAGTCTTTGCGTGTGCGCGGCAATACATGGTGTGCATCCGAAAGGGTCCTGATGACGTCTGTGCCTAACATGCCGGCAGCCCCAAGGACCATAATCTTCATTGCTTCTTGACTCCCGAGAGCCTCTGACCGTACATTTTCTGGTAATACCGCCTATACTGGCCGGTTTTGACCCTGCGCCACCAACCTTCGTTTTGCCCGTACCAGTCTATGGTGATTTCAAGGCCCTTTTCAAAGGAAACCGAGGGGCTCCATTTAAATTGGCGCTTTATCTTTTTTATGTCCATGGCGTAGCGCCGATCGTGGCCGGCACGGTCATCGACAAGGGTAATCAGGGACTCAGGTTTTCGGAGCAGGCGGAGGATGGTTTTTACCACATCAATATTTGTCCGTTCGGCTTCACCGCCAATGTTGTATACGTCTCCAACTGTTCCCCGGTGTAAGACTGCATCAAGAACGGCGCAATGGTCTGTCACATGGATCCAGTCCCGGACATTGAGTCCGTCACCATAGACCGGCAGGGGCTTATTTTCCAGAGCGTTTGTGATCATAAGGGAAATGAGTTTTTCCGGAAATTGGTAGGGCCCGTAGTTATTTGAGCAGCGCGTGATAATCGCCGGGAAGGAATGGGTCATAATAGCTGCCCGCACCAAGAGGTCGGATGCAGCCTTTGAGGCTGCATAAGGGCTATTAGGGGCGAGGGGAGTCTTTTCCGTAAAGCGGCCTTTATTGCCAAGGCTTCCGTATACCTCGTCTGTGGAAACGTGAATAAAACGCTCGATATTACAGTGCCTGCTGGCATCCAGAAGCACCTGCGTGCCGACCACATTGGTTTGAACGAAAGGCTGGGCACTGGTTATGGAACGGTCGACGTGGCTTTCAGCCGCAAAGTGAACCACCCGATCCACACCCCGCAGGGCTTTTTTCAAAACCTTTGCATCCTCAATGCGGCCATGGATGAATTTATAACGCCGATCTTTTTCGAAGTTTTCCAGATTTTCGGGGTTTCCTGCGTAGGTCAAGGCGTCAAGGTTAACAACGCGGTAATCGTAACGCTCCAGCAGGTAGTGGATAAAATTGCTGCCGATAAAACCGCAGCCGCCAGTAAC
>CAYSYZ010000229.1:0-2368 GCA_964435205.1 uncultured Desulfovibrionales bacterium | reverse complement strand
AACTGGTAGACGCAGGGGACTCAAAATCCCCCGGGCCTTGCGCCCATGTCGGTTCGATTCCGACCTCCGGCACCAGTAATTTCAAGGAGTTAGCCAGGATTGGTTAACTCCTTTTTTTTTGTGCCCAGTTGGCGGATTGTGTCCGCACCCTCCTATTTCCCAAAAATCAATTAACATTTTTTTGCCACTCGGTAATTATTCGGGGGAGTAAGTATGTTACATGAGTGACATAAATCCACTCGAAGAGCGCTTGTGCTCAATGGAAGTGGATAAGACATCTAAAAATTAAGGGGAGGGTCCACTATGAAAAAAATTATTTTCATCTGTATGGCTTTTGTTTTCTCCAGTTCTGTTGTCATGGCCCAGGATAAAACGGGTCTATATGTTGGAATACTCGGGGGTACGGTGTTTCCGGCAGACCTTGAGGTCACGGATAAATCCCCCACGGATCCAGTTACCGTGGCCGACCAGGATCTGGATAATGGATACGTCTTCGGCGCAAAAGTAGGATGCTTGTTGCCAAATAAGATGTTCGGCCTGGAGCTGGAATACAACTATGTGGATGCCACAGATGCAGGAACGCAATATGCTTATACCTATCTTGGTTTTCCTGTAAACCTTGAGGGTAAAATTAGCATGAACAACCTGTTTTTAAATCTTATACTCAGACACCCTCACGGCAAATTCCATCCCTATATCGGCATCGGTCCCGGTTGGGCCTGGGTTGACTATGACGATATGAAATTGTCCCTCAATATAGGGGGTTTAAATATATCGACGGTTCCGCAGAGTGAGTCTGACAATACCTTCGCTTTTCAGGTTCTGGCCGGAGTGGAAGCCGATATCTCACCAGAAGCCTCCTTTGTCCTGGGCTACAAATATCTCCAGTGTGAACCTGAGCTTAGCAAGTTCCAGGTTGATACCAGATACAGGGCTCACATGATAACTGCCGGGTTAAATTACTATTTTTGAGCGGGAAAAAGGGCAGGGACAGGCAGAACGGAGAATCATTAACGGGCCGGTATTATGAGTACGCATCCTCCGTCAGATGAACGCCTGGCCAGGCTGAGAAAAAATGGCGACGCTATTGAAAGAGGGAAAGACGTGGGAGGAGTTTGAAAAGCCTGATGGCAAGAGTCAATGATGTACACCAAAAGGTTAGGAGGATTCTATGGCAAAGGCGGGCTGTACGGTGTTTCGTCTGGAAGCAAAAAGTAAGATCATCGCTGTACTAACGTGTTTTTTTGTCTTTTGTGGTTGTTCTGTTTTTGCTGAGGAAAAAGAGAAAGAGGAGATAAAGGCGACCTCAGAGTCCTCGCCAGTAGTAGCTAATATAATCCTTGATGCAGCCCTTTTTGGCATCGCAGGCGGTCCCCTTTTTGCCTGGCAGATGTTAGCATATTCAGTTGAAAATGAAATGCGTGAACGGGTTAAAATTTACACCCCCGAACATGCCTATCAGGAGCATGATAAGCTGATTTTTACCTTCAACAATGGACAACAAATCCTCACTATACGGCAGAACAAAACCGAGTTATATGGATATCTTCGGTTCATCGACCGTGAATTTGAGGGGCGACTTTATGTACCAAGTTTTAGTATAGATTTTGTTATGGAACAGATGAAAGAATCGGGAACAATTAACGTAAGGTATAGCAACGTACCGTCTCCAAATAACAACATAGCCATCGTAACCAGTAAGGGTTATGTAATCATAGAAGACTTACAGGACGAAAGAATCTATGGCGTAAGGCTGCCGTACGCCGAGGAACTCGCTAAAAAATTGGGAATATACTAACAAGCGCAGCTTTTGATTTTGCGGTCGTAAAAGTCAGATTGCCCGTATGGTCTAGGCAGGTCGGCTCTAAAGATTTGAGGCCCCTGCCTTACTCTTTTTTCTTGATTTTCCGAGTTTAATTGTCATAACATGGCAAGGCAGTAAGCCTATCGGTGAAATGAGGCGAAGCATCGGCCAGGCTTAATCAATATTCGCGGATGCAAGAATAGAAACTTATAGTTTTATGAGCGGTCCTATCGCAAAGATATATGAGCTGTCAGTTTTCTTTGCTTTTTGGGGTGAAGGACATGGAATGATAAGTCAACGTAGTCAACAACGTTATATATTGAAGTATCAAAGGATTGCACCCCCAATGGTGGCATAGAAAAAAATAATTATCTATCTACCAAAAAAAGGAACCTCCTGTTAAGAAGAAAGAGTAAGCACCACCAAACTCAAACTTTTAACAGGAGGTTACCATGAATGAAAATGAGCTTAGCAAGATCGAGCGCTTTCGTCAATTCCGAAAAGAGGTTAGGGGCTCTAAAAAATATCTTCTTGTCGGAATAGATATAGCGAAAAACAAACACC
>CAYSYZ010000228.1:377-2370 GCA_964435205.1 uncultured Desulfovibrionales bacterium | reverse complement strand
ACCTTATACGAATTCATTAAGCTTTGCAGGCACAAATTGAGGCGTATTTACGCGGAATATGACCGGGACCATATTATGAAGAAGACTATTCAGGAGGATAAGCCGTTAATTCCTTGAACATGCATAGCGAGCGCATACGATGCATTTTACCTTGCATACGGAGATTCCCCGTCCGCCCAAGGCGGACTGCGGGGAGCTTCAATAAACAACGACCATGAAGAATCAGGAAGTCGCCGCCGTATTCAACGGAATAGCGGATATCCTTGAAATCAAAGGGGCAAATCCCTTCCGCATTCGAGCCTACCGCAAGGCGGCACAAAACATAGAAAATCTCACCGAAGATATTGCCGCCGTTTCGGCTCGAGGCAGTTTAGAGGCTATACCAGGCATAGGCAAAGACCTGGCGGCGAAAATCCAGGAGATCATAACTACCGGCACCCTTAAAGATTACGAGGGCTTAAAAAAGGAGGTCCCGTGCGGCATCGTCAACCTTCTGGCCATTCCTGGCGTCGGACCGCGAACGGCCAAGCTTATCTTCGACCATTTTGGTGTTTCCTCCATAGAGGAAGTAGAAAAACTGGCGCTAGATCACAAAATCCAGGGTCTACCCGGCATTAAAGCCAAAACGGAAGAAAATATCCTCAAGGGTATTGCTGTCCTCAGGAAAGGCCGTGAACGTGTACCGATAGGTATCGTCCTTCCTATAGCCGAAGAAATCCTCTCCATACTGCGTAAGAAATGCCCGATGCGCCAGGCCAGTATAGCAGGAAGTCTGCGGCGCAGAAGAGAAACGGTTAAAGATATCGACCTTCTGGTTTCTTCCGATCAACCGGCCAAGGTCATGCAGGTATTCATCGCGCTTCCCCTGGTTGCCGAAATAATAGCCAGCGGCGAGACAAAATCCAGCATCCGGGCCAAAGAAGGTATCCAAATCGATCTCCGGGTCGTCGAACCGAAGAGCTTTGGGGCGGCTCTTTGTTATTTTACCGGTTCCAAGGCGCATAATATCCGCATTCGTGACCTCGCAGTGCGCCGAGGTCTAAAAATCAACGAATATGGGGTATTCAAGAGCGAAAAATGGGTAGGTGGCGAAAAAGAAGATGATGTCTTCGAGGCTGTCGGACTCCCCTATATCTGGCCGGAATTGAGAGAAGATAGAGGCGAAATCGAAGCAGCCCAGGAAGGACGGCTTCCTGTCCTGGTGGATATGAAAGATATTCAGGGTGATCTGCACGTACACTCCAAGTACAGCGATGGAGCAGCCTCGCTGGCCGAAATAGCCCAAAAGGCCGCCGCCCTTGGCCTTTCGTGGATGGCAGTCTGCGACCATTCGAGTTCGCTCAAAGTGGCAGGGGGATTATCTGCCACCGACTTACAGAAGAAGATAAAGGCGGTACGTGAGTTCAATGAAAAAGGTGGCTCGGTGAAGCTCCTTTGCGGCGCAGAGGTGGATATCGATAGCAACGGCAAGCTGGACTATCCCGACGAAATTTTGCGCCAGATAGACATAGTAATAGCAGCCATCCACACCGGTTTCAAGCAGGATGCAAACACCCTGACCCGCAGGATAACATCGGCCATGCGCAATCCTCATGTGGACATTATTGCCCATCCCACCGGTCGCCTTCTCGGAGAAAGGGAGCCCTATGCCGTAGATATCGATGAAATTATCAGCGTGGCGGCAGAAACAAAAACCGCGCTGGAAATCAACGCCTATCTAAAGCGGCTGGACCTGAATGACGTTCAGGCCAAGGCAGCTAAAGAAAAAGGGTGTAGGTTGGCCATTGGTACGGATGCTCATATCATGGAACAGATAGACTACATGTCTCTTGGTGTATCCGTTGCCCGTCGTGCCTGGCTGACCCGGGAAGATGTTCTGAACACGCTGACCTATACCGAGCTTATGTCCTATTTGCGCAAACACAAAGATTGATGAATTCGTAAAAACTCCATAAACTACCTCTCCCATGAAGGGAGATGGCCGGGGTGAGGG
>CAYSYZ010000228.1:0-367 GCA_964435205.1 uncultured Desulfovibrionales bacterium | reverse complement strand
GTGAAAAATGATGACATCTCATACGCTTATGTTCCCCTCCCCTTTATCCCCTCCCGCCAGGGGAGGGGAATCATTACTTGTTACGACATCATCAAAGATTGAGAGGTAAACATGTCATGAAAGCTATAACCGCAAAAGACAAATTAAAAGAGGTTGCAAAGCGGTTTGGAACTTACAATGCACCGGTTACCGTCCGCAGTCATACTCTTCAACTGGTGCAAGTAAAAGATATCGATCGGCTGGTTGAGGAACAGTTTTCGCAGGAAGATCCCCTGGCCGGGTTCCCTTTCTGGACCAGGATATGGGAAGCCTCCATAGTTTTGGCTGACTTACTGGCCCAGATTAAACCAGATAACAGCCAGGAGAT
>CAYSYZ010000227.1:0-2412 GCA_964435205.1 uncultured Desulfovibrionales bacterium | reverse complement strand
GAAGGAGATGCTGAGGGCCTAGGCCATTACCCGTTCACCTTGTCAATGGTCAAAAATACCAATTTAATCATTACATAATGAATCCAACAAGGCGTAGATTATGGTAAAATAAGACCATGAAAAAGAGGATACCTCGCAGTATAGACAGCGATTCGAATATAGTCAGCAAATTGCATAGAAACACGGATACTCGGTTATGAACACCTTACCTCTCAACATTTTCTACGCTTATGCAGAAGAAGACGAGAAATTTCGCATACAACTCGAAAGGCATCTGAGCCTCTTGAAGAGGCAAGGCATAATATCCGGCTGGCATTTCAGAATGCTAACTGGCGGAGACGAATGGAGAGGAGAAATAGACCATCATATCAACAACTCTCAGATAATCCTTTTGCTGATCAGTTCCGATTTCATAAGCTCAGATTACTGTTATGACGTCGAGATGAAGACAGCCGTTAAACTACACGAGTCCAAAAAAGCCCGCGTAATTCCTGTCATCTTGCGTCCGGTCGATTGGCAAACCTCTCCATTTTCCAAACTCCAAGCATTGCCCACTGGTGCAAATCCGGTAACGCAATGGCCGAACCAGGACGAAGCTTTTCTCGACATAGCCCAAGGAATCAGACAAGCTTGCGAGAAGCTCCTGGGACCAAAAACTGCTTACATCCAAGCACCCTCAATTGATAATAATACTTTACCATCATCGAAACGCCGGACTGCAAAAGTCTACTGTACTCGCTGTGGAGCTAAAGCTGGTGAAAGAAGTACTTGTACAGGCATTTACACATACCACGACTTCAAGCCATATTCTGGCAATGTTTACTGTACTCGCTGTGGAGCTAAAGCTGGCGAAAGAAGTATTTGCACAGGCATTTACACGTATCACAACTTTGCGTCATACCACTAATGCGTCCCTGCTAACATTTTTGCTGAGGAGGTTTTCACCACCACAAGAAACCAGGAGCGATCTAGCAGTCCAGATCGAAGCTAAATCACCTACAAAAGAGTCCAGCGTCTATCCACTTCTACACTCAAGGATGTATTTTTTGTCTCAGCCAATCTGAATAGCATCAACAATTATTCAAACTCGCAATCCTTTTCCTTGGTTTTAGCACCCATGGACTGAAAAATGCCGGTATATCTCTTTTGTTGTTCGCAATAAACCGTTTAAGTGCTTCTCCTCTCCCACCCAAATATGCTATTTCAGCCAATGCATAATTGGGTTCATCGCTTGTTCCCTTTTTTTCATATTTTGTTATAGCCCTCCA
Organism: uncultured Desulfovibrionales bacterium; assembly: GCA_964435205.1. Lineage (GTDB taxonomy): Bacteria > Desulfobacterota > QYQD01 > QYQD01 > QYQD01 > CAYSYZ01. The sequence goes on along the minus strand of CAYSYZ010000227.1, from coordinate 1,144 downwards.
ACATTCATCAACCCTCTTCTCATATTCATTCAACTCCTCATTAAAATCTTTCATTGATTTTCCCGTCATACTACTTGCCAAGATGTGCTCAATTGAATGCATAAGGCCGTCTTGATACATAGATGACGCCAATCCAGCAGCCATTCCCTGCTTTTCTGACGTCTTCATATGTATATCAAATATTCTATGTAACTGTTTTTCGAAAAAACTAACCAATTCCTTTGAAGGAATCAATTTATCTTTTTCTAGACGCTTAACGAGCTCCCACGCAAATACTATCCCACTTATTTTCAAAACTCTTACGCCGCGTTTTTTCCATTCCGTTACTGACTCCTCTGTTGGCTTTGGGTCAATAGCATATGCCCCTCTTCTAAAGGGCCCTAGATTACTAATAACCTCGTCATAAATCAGCTTAAAATCTGGGTCTTGAACGCTATATCCTACAAAAATAAAAGCCTTCGTGGCCATTAAGTCACGTAACTTCGTAAAAATCGCTCCATGTGACCTATCTTTAATACAGACATGATAATCTTCCAATGTGACCACTATGGTCTGTGGTCTAGTCACACAACCATGAATCTTTAGCACTTGACGTTTATTTTCATCCCAGAACGGAATATCTCTGTCTTCTACCATTGGCACAAGCACATTAAGCGTACGCTCGCAAAATGGGTCCCAATTGGTGGTTACAATAGTTCTCAGAAATGGTATTTTAGCTATTTCTCTAAAAAAACCAGTGGCAACCCTGTTAGGTTCCCCTTCAGCACTAAAGATCTCAATCCATTCAATTATTTCCCTAATAAGCTTATTCTTTTTGCCACCATCCAGTTTCTGACAATAATACTGCATTACTACAGGAAATGATTGATTCTTCGCTGTTTTGGCATATTTGCACTTTTCTTTCATCTTTTCCAGAAAAGTATGCCTGTAATACTGCTCAGTGGTTATACCTCCACCAGTAAACAATACACAGTTAGAAGATTTCACTTCCTCAATTAGTTCTTCTGGTAACTTGCTTTTTCTCATATTAATTCCTCAGACATATTATATATTCCTCGGCAACTTCTACCAAGAATTTTTTTGTCAACATTTTTGCTAACGAACTTTTCACCACCATAAATGATAAGGTGGTACTAAACAGTAC
>CAYSYZ010000226.1:0-2439 GCA_964435205.1 uncultured Desulfovibrionales bacterium | reverse complement strand
CACGTTGGTTTGATCATCCACCTTTCCGGTAGTACCACTCTATCGCCATATCCCAATGCCAAGACCTTGGTATGCACAGTCGAAGAGGCCCTAAGGACGGGCGCAGATGCCGTCTCCATCCAGGTCAACGTGGGAAACGGTAGTGATAACGAGATGCTCAGAGACCTCGGGCAAACGGCACGGATCGCAAACGAGTGGGGGATGCCGCTCCTGGCCATGATGTACCCCCGGGGAGAGAAGATAAAAAATGAGTATGCTCCGGAGGTAATCAGGCATGTGTCCAGGCTTGGCGCGGAGCTCGGGGCAGACATCGTTAAATGTTCGTATACGGGTGATCCAGAATCATTCCAGCGGGTGGTAGAGGGGTGCCCAGTCCCCGTGGTCATCGCTGGAGGTCCAAAAATGTCTTCTGACCGTGATATACTGGCAATGGTCAGAGATGCTATGGACGCCGGTGCTGCCGGGATATCAATTGGCCGGAACATATTCCAGCACCGGCATCCACAGCGCATGACGGCGACATTGAGCCGGATGGTCCATCGTCGCTATTCAATAGAAGATGCCCTGGAATATTTGGGCAAGGAATAGGACTGAAGTTCTGGTGTGGAAGGGAAGAGCACATGAAACAGCTTTGGGTAAAGGTCATCCCCTGGAAGAAGAAACTCGTGACGACGGCCCTGGAAAATGGGGCTGATGCCCTGGTATTGGCTGGCGGTGACTCGGAAAAGGCCAAGAAACTTGGCCGTGTTGTTACGGTTGCGCCGGACGGGGATCTCAAGTGGGGGGAAGATGTCGTTGAGGTGACTATTCACGGCCCTGACGATGAGAGGGAAATCGTACGGCTGGCCCGGGCAAAAAAGGTTGTGGCCAAGACTACAGACTGGACAATAATTCCGCTCGAAAATCTGGTGGCCCAGACAAACAACGTTCTGGTAGAGACTTCCAACTTAGAAGAGGCCCGGACGGCCCTGGGCGTCCTTGAAAAAGGGGTGGATGGCGTGGTAATCAACGTCTCAGAACCAGCAGAGTTGAAAAAGATATTGAACTCTTTAAAGGAAACGGGCGGTGAGGTTCCGCTTACAACAGGCGAAATAGTGTCAATCAAGACCCTCGGCATGGGGGATAGGGTATGCATTGACACCTGCACGCACATGGGAAAGGGTGAGGGCATGCTTATCGGCAATACAAGTCAGGCCCTTTTCCTGGTACATTCAGAAAGTGTGGAAAATCCATACGTAGCTACTCGTCCGTTCCGTGTCAATGCCGGCCCAGTCCATGCCTACGTGCGCGTGCCTGGCGGCAAGACGCGATATCTCTCCGAGCTTAAAAGCGGCGACGAGGTGCTTAGGGTCGATGCGCAGGGCAAGGCAGTACCGGTAATTGTGGGGCGGGTTAAGATTGAGAAACGTCCCCTTGTCCTCATCGAAGCCCGGGCGGAAGGCAGGGTGTTTTCGACCATCTTGCAGAACGCAGAGACCATAAGGTTGACCAGACCGGATGGGGAGCCGATCTCCATTGTGTCTCTTAAGGAAGGGGACCAGGTTTTAATGGCCGTCGAAGCCGGCGGTCGCCATTTCGGCTACCATATAGAGGAGACAATTACCGAGAAGTGATCTGCGTCTCTATTTCTGCATCAACCATGCCTGCTATGCTGGCGGCCGTGAGAAAGGGGCAGAAGGCGGCTGATGCCATAGAACTGCGGCTTGACGGGGTTAAGGATCCGGAACCGGCAACTCTCATTGGGGCAGCCCGACCCAAAAAGGTAGTCGTGACCAATCGTTCGGCTAAAGAAGGAGGGCTGTTTACAGGAACAGAGGCCGAGAGGATTGATTCTCTCGCTCAGGCCATAGCCCTTGGGGCTGACTATATTGACGTTGAATGGCGAACTGCGGCCCCGGCAAGGGAAAAGCTGCTTTTAAAAAAGGGAAAGACAAAGGTCATTTTTTCCTATCATCACTTCACCCATACACCATCGAAACGCTCTCTTCTTAATATACTTAAATCCATGCGCGAGGATGGGGCAGATATCGCCAAGATCGTGACCATGGCTACTTCGCCGGATGATAATATTACTCTACTTTCCCTGCTTGGTTGGGCTCGCAGTCACAATTTCCCCTTGATTGCGTTTTGCATGGGCGAGATGGGAAAGATCAGTCGTTTAGCTACCTTGCCCCTTGGTGGCTATATGACCTATGCCTCTCTTGGACGCGGCAAGGAGACGGCCCCAGGACAAATCAGTGCTCTTACGCTCCGGCGGATTTCGGAGCAAATGGGTCTTTCCTGATGCGATTCATTGATAGTGAAACCCGCCTTTACTGTCTCCTGGGCAATCCAGTGGCAAGAAGTCTGAGTCCGATCCTGCATAACGCTGCATTCAAGGCTTTAGGCGTAAATGCTGTTTACCTGGCCTTTTGCGTAGACGATCTGGCGGGCGTCGTA
>CAYSYZ010000225.1:0-2446 GCA_964435205.1 uncultured Desulfovibrionales bacterium | reverse complement strand
ATTTGACTCCAGTACAGCCTTTTCCGGACAGACGAAGAGGCAGCCGCGGCAACTGTGGCACAGCTCGGGAAAGGTGAGCACATAATCTTTTAGCACGGCAATGGCATTGAATTGGCAGATCTCGCCACACTTCCCGCAATAGGTGCACTTGGTAAAATCTACCTCCGGGACAAAGGTATCAACTACAGTCTGTTCGTTGATAACTGCCTTTAAAAATAGATGAGCATTAGGCTCTTCTACGTCGCAGTCCAAAAACCTTACCGCTTTATCCAATGACACAGCCATATTCACGCCCACCGTCGTCTTTCCTGTGCCACCTTTGCCGCTGGCTATAGTGATTACCATTTGAGATTCCTATTCCTTCCTTTTTTCTAGCTCAGCTATGCGTTTCTCGATCTGGTTTAACTCTCTTCGCAAGGATTCAGCTTCCGACCTCAGGGCATCTGCCTCTTCGGCTGGGGCCGGCTCCCGCCCGCCCCAGGCCGGGCCATAGTATCCGTACCGTGATCCCAACAAACCATATCCTCGACCACGACCCCAGCCGCGACCGAAACCAAACGGCCGGCCATATCCGCGGCCGCAAGGCCCCATGCCTCTACCGGTCATGGGCCCCATACCCATCGGACCTGTACCATCAAATCCTGGCATCTTTTTTACCTCCTTTCCTTATTTTTCGCCTAAGACAAGGATAATACCTGCCTCGTCTAAAAGACCAGCTTTCGGATACTCCATCGACTTCACCTGCCCTGGTGACTGTAATAAGGTCGAGTATAATCTTTCTACTTTGAAGCCCGCTATGACCAGAAACTCTTTCATCTCGGCTGGGACATAAAAGTTGGCATATCTGTATAACGGGTGCCCGGCCTGCCCTTTTTCAGCATAGATATTACCCCAGGCGCTGTTTCTATTAATGGCTGCAACCACTATTTGCCCAGCCGGCCTTAAAACTCGCAAGCATTCTCTTAGCAGGTCAACGGGATATTTAATAAAACACAAGGTAAACAGGATAAAAACGCTGCCAAAAATATCATCTTTGAAAGGCAGTGCTTCACCCAGAGCCCTGGTCGGTATGCTTCCTCGTCCCTTGGCCAGTTCAAGCATAGTCATGGAAGGATCGATACCAAACTCCAATCCCATAGCTGCAGCAAAGCGACCGCTGCCTGTCCCCACCTCCAGCGCCGGCCTACCCGGGGAAGGGCAGATGCATCTTATCGCCTCCAGCTCTATAGCAAAAAGGAGCGGTTCCTTTTCATACCAGGCATCGTACTCATGAGCTAAGGTATCAAATGCCGTAGCAACCTCTCGCGTCATCTAATCACCACACAAAACGCTAACCAACAGAGTTACGGAAAAAACATCATTTGCTCATTGTTATTACCTTCTGAATCAGGTTCGCAAAAGCCCTGGCTGTAGCGCCGCCATTATCTGTATTTAGTACATAAGGTTTGCCGGCATCGCCCGCTGTCACTACGGCCGGATCAATCGGTATCCTTCCCAAAAACGGGATGCCCATGTCCAGAGCTGTCTTCTCACCCCCCCCGACCTTAAACAAGGAGATATCACAACCACACTGTGGGCACTTCAACCCGCTCATGTTCTCTACGACCCCGAGGATAGCAAGGTTTACGTGGCGACAGAAGTTAATAGACTTTCTCACGTCCGCAAGTGACACTTCTTGCGGGGTTGTTACTATCACCGCCTTAGCTCCCGGCATGGTCTGAGCCACCGTCAGGGGTTCATCTCCTGTCCCCGGTGGGGCATCAATGACCAGATAGTCTAGTTCTCCCCACTCCACATCCGAGACAAACTGGCGTATGAGCGAGATCTTGAGGGGGCCACGCCAGATTACGGCCTGATCCTTATCTTCCATCACCGACTCGATAGAAATCATCGAGAGATTATCAGAATAGCGCACTGGAGCCACGCGGTGTCCTGGAAGATCTCCGGGCTTCCCTGTAACTCCGAGCATCCGCGGGATATCGGGGCCATGGATGTCAACATCCATCAGCCCCACCTTGTTCCCGGCCCTGCTCAGACCTATGGCCAGATTGGCGGCTACTGTACTTTTTCCCACGCCGCCTTTGCCGCTCATGACCAATAGGACATTTTTCATCCTGTCTAGTGACTCTTTTATCATCTGATCCTGGATAGCCATGGCAGCGTCACGGGCTGCATTACAAGTAGAGTCGGTCTCCTTTTCTTTTTCCACCTTACCTACCATCCTTTCAAAATTTCCTTGTCATTTGACTGCCGCAATTCGGACACTTAATCGTGGTACAAGGCACGCCCTGCTGATGCGGAACCGTCTTTCCGCAGCTCGGGCAGACACATTCCCCGGCTGGCCCCAGGCCCAAGCCACCACCCCGGCCACGTCCGCCGCCGCGTCCCAATCCTCTTCCTGTGCCCGGCCCTTTTCCTGCCGGTCCGGTTCCATCTCCCTGTGGCA
>CAYSYZ010000224.1:2019-2455 GCA_964435205.1 uncultured Desulfovibrionales bacterium | reverse complement strand
AGTCCTCAGCACTCAGTCCTTAGCCCTTCGTCCTCAGTCCCCAGTCCTGAGACCTCAGCAGTCCTAAGCCCTTTGCCCTCAGTCCCGCCTTTAATCAACATCGGTTGCGGCCAAGACATAACCATAAAAGAACTGGCAGAGTTGATAAAGGACGTGGTCGGCTTCGACGGTGAGCTGATCTTTGATCAGACCAAACCGGATGGTACACCTCAGAAATTACTGGACGTTACCAGGCTTAAGAAACTTGGCTGGGCGCCAATAATCGACCTTGCAGAGGGAATCCAACAAACATATGAATGGTATAGAATGAACCATTCCTGAACGCCCCTCTGGCTTTCCAGCGCAAGAAGGAAAAAGACGCCTATGAGGCGGAAAAGAAGTCCTTGATGGCCAGCCTGGAGGAGACAAGAATCAAACAGGAAAAGGAACTGGCCGA
>CAYSYZ010000224.1:0-2009 GCA_964435205.1 uncultured Desulfovibrionales bacterium | reverse complement strand
CGGGAAGCCGCCGTTGCGGCCAGGGAAAAGCAGCTTAACGAATTTACCAATCAACCAATCAACCACTGAAGAAGGATTTATCCTGGGTTTAATCAAAAAGATATAGATGTAGCGGACCATATTGGTTATAATATGGTCAGATTATTGACTATATTTTATGAAATATATACCACAAAAACATCTCGAGAATTTAAGGGAAATTATCCAGCCCGGCAAGGTAATTGTAATCTACGGCCCTCGACGTTGTGGCAAAACAACCCTGCTCAATGAATTCCTCAAGGGAGAGAAAGAAAAATATCTGTTTGCAAGCGGAGAAGATGTTGTAGTTCATGATTATCTCGGTAGTCAATCGATAGAGAAGATACGGTCATTCGTTGGCGATAATGCCTTACTGGTTATCGACGAAGCCCAAAAGATAAAGAATATAGGGACAAACTTGAAGCTTGTCGTCGATCATATAAAAGACGTGAAAGTAATTGCTACGGGGTCTTCATCCTTTGATCTTGCCCAGCATGTCGGCGAGCCCTTGACCGGGAGAAAATATACCCTTAAACTCTTCCCCCTTGCCCAGCTCGAAATAGGACAAACAGAGAACAGGGCGCAGACAGAGGCGAACCTTGAGAACAGGCTGATATATGGCTCTTATCCAGAGATAGTTCTCATACCGGACAACCGGAAAAAGGAGCTGTACCTGAAAGAAATAGTAAGCTCTTATCTGTATAAGGACATCCTTGAACTGGAGGGGATACGGCATTCAGGCAAGATTACGAGATTGCTGCAGCTGCTCTCTTTCCAGATCGGGAAAGAGGTTTCATATAATGAGCTCGGCACACAACTCGGAATGAGCAAAAACACGGTTGATCGTTACCTCGACCTGCTCGAAAAATCATTCGTTATCTACCGCCGCAACGGCTTCAGCCGGAATCTCCGAACTGAGATAAGCAAAAATTGCCGGTATTATTTCATCGATAACGGGATACGGAACGCCCTGATCAGCAACTTTAACCCTCTTACGCTCAGAAACGACGTCGGCATGCTCTGGGAGAACTATCTCATCACAGAGAGGCTAAAGAAACAGGAATACTCCTCCCAGTCCGTCAATACCTATTTTTGGCGTACCTACGATCTCAAGGAGATAGACCTCGTAGAAGAAACAGCCGGACATATACATGGATATGAGATGAAATGGACGCAAAAAAAGACCGCTCCGCCCAAACTCTGGCTCAAAACATATCCCAATGCATCGTTTCAGGTGATTAGCAGGGACAATTACTTTGAATTCATAAACTGACAGCTATGAGCTATTTGCCAGCCCATCTGCTTATTTGGTTGTCGGTCCACTTGACCAATCACCATTCAACGATTTAAGCAATCGACCGGATAAACCAGAGAAACCAAAGAAACTTATAACCTTATGGATGTCCCCAAGGAACAAGGATCAAGCTCTCCCAAGGAGGTAATTTAAATGCTTATTGAATACATCGACAAAGCAATGAGTAAAGCAGTTTACGACAAATTAGAAGACGGTACTTTTTCCGGTAAAATTCCGCAGTGTCTTGGAGTGGTCGTTTTTGGAGAAACGCTGTATGAGTGCCAAGAAGAATTAAGGTCCTCTCTTGAGGGCTGGCTGATCGTAAAAATTAGACATGGTGATAAATTACCAGTGATAGGCAGAATCAGTCTGAACAAGAGAATGCCTATTCCTAACGAGGCAGTTGCCCATGGGTAAATGGAAGCCATGTAAACGAAGGGATTTCATAAAGAAGCTAAGAAAATTTGGTTTCGAACCACCTGTCTGTTCCACAAGTCAGGATGCTTCTTGATGAGATTGAACGGGGGATAAATAAAAAAATTTCCTTTGAAGAGTGGGAAAATCTATAGGGCTTTTATCAATTGTTCTAAGGGGATCAAATAAACATTTCCCGCTTTTCACGCATTCAACGTTTTTCGCTCTTTTCTCCAGACAAACCGATAAAACCAGATAAACCAAATTCGCGCTAAAAAAAAAA
>CAYSYZ010000223.1:0-2457 GCA_964435205.1 uncultured Desulfovibrionales bacterium | reverse complement strand
AGAGCGTCAAAACCGCTGTACTTACAATTAATGAGTCGAGCCGAGTATTGGGAGATGACGTTACTGCCCTTGTGAGCAGTATACACTTTCCGGAGATCGCAATCCCTGGTCTGGAAGGTGTCTCGCAGAAACTGGAAAGTCTGCAAAACGAAATCGAAAAGAGGCTGCCGCGGGATGCGAAAGAGTCTCTTCAAGCGATATCAATGATCGGGACAGCAACAGGGCGCTATACCATGGAAAAAGAACGCGAGGTGCATGTAAATGCCCTGGGTCAACCCGAACCAACCGATGTCCGTGAGATTGATGATCTTAAGCAAGATAAGCAGGTTAGTAGAATCAGTGAAGATGACCTCGGGGATAACGTAGAGTTGTTCTAGGTGCGGACGTAAAACATGAAACTTCGGGGATAGAAATGGATTTCGTAATTGGTGAACTAGAGGGGAAGAGAGCACTGAAGTTAACCGGTGCGATCGGCATTACTGATGGTGAGGCATTGAAGGAGGCCCTGTTAGGGATTATCGACTCCGCAGAGCATCCGGAGGTAGTTATGGATGAGGTTACAGACATTGATTTTTGCACATTACAACTTTTGGCGGCGGCCAAGAAGAGTGCAGCCAGGGCGGGAAAGATGCTTTACCTGAGTGGTATTTCCGAATCTTGCCAGCAAACAGCCAGGCTGGCAGGCATGCTGGCACTCTTTGAATGTCCGAGCAAATAGAGGTAAGGAGAGGCACTCTATGGCGAAGACAATTATGACCTCTGATGATTCAGCCAGCGTACGGCAGATGGTGAATTTCACTTTAAAACAGGCCGGATACACCATTATCGAGGCGGTGGACGGTAAGGATGCCTTCGCTAAATTCAACGGCCAGCAGATAGATATGCTGATTACTGACCTCAATATGCCCAATATGGATGGTATCGGATTGATCAGGGAAGTACGAAAGATACCTGCTTATAAATTCATTCCGATCATTATGCTAACGACGGAATCTCAAGATGCAAAAAAGATGGAGGGCCGGGCGGCCGGGGCCTCCGGATGGATTGTTAAACCATTTAAACCCGAGCAACTGTTGGCGGTGGTCAGAAAGGTTTTAAGGTAGAGAACTTTGTCATGAGTGCGGAAGATAAACATGCCCAGGTCTATCTTGAAGAAGCCCGGGAGTTGCTTGCCGAGCTGGAAGAGAGTGTGCTCGAACTCGAAGGCGATATGTCTAATATGGAGCTTGTTAACCGTATTTTTCGGGCTATGCACACCATCAAGGGTAGCGGAGCCATGTTTGGTTTTGATGCCGTGGCGGGCTTTACCCACCATGTGGAGACGGTCCTTGATCATGTGCGGAATGGCGCTATCCCGGTTACGAAAGAACTCACCGGCTTAATCCTGGTGGCACGGGACCAGATTGCCTCCATGGTCTATGGCATGAATAATCTTGACTCTGAAGGGTCTGAGAACCAGGCGAAAATCATCGCGGGGTTACGTTCGCTGTTGCCTGAAGAAACAAAGGCGAGTGAGGAAGAGGACACCTCAATAACAGAGGCAAAACCCTGCGGCACGGGGATAGAGCGTACCTACCGCATCCGTTTTGTTCCGGGCCGGGACATATTGCGTTACGGCAACAATCCCCTGGCCTTGCTTGGTGAGCTAGAGGCCCTTGGCCGGTTATGGGTTACAGCCGTTACCGATAGTATTCCAGTCTTAGAAGGTATGGACTACGAGGCTTGTTATGTCGCCTGGGATATGGTGCTGATAGCCGACTCTGATGCTAATGCCATTCGGGATGTTTTCATCTTTGTTGAAGATACCAGTGAAATAGTTGTTGAACAGATAGACAACGGGACTAGTGAGGATTTTTCGGGCGACAGGATTGGTGAGATTTTGCTTGCCCGTAAAGACGTGGTCGCTGAGGACGTGGCAAGGGCCTTAAGCCGTCAGACCAGGCTGGGGGAGATTTTAGGCGAATCCGGTGCTGTTCCAAAGGAAAAGATTGAGTCGGCGCTTGTTGAACAGCGGGTTATAAGGCAGCAGGTACAAAAACGTACCTCGGCCAGTATCCGTGTAGCGGCTGAAAAACTCGATCAGCTTATAAACATAGTCGGGGAACTGGTTACCACGCAGGCCCAGTTGACTCAGGCTACTCAATCCCATGTCGACTCGGCGTTACTGGGCGCGGTGGAAAAGGTGGAGATCCTTACCAATGAGCTACGGGACTGTGTCATGGGAGTTCGCATGCTGCCCGTTGGTTCCACTTTTGCCACTTTCAGGAGATTGATTCGGGACCTCTCCGCAGAACTGGGTAAGGAAGTCGATTTTGTTACAGAAGGAGATGACACCGAACTTGACAAGACAATGATTGAAAAAATCAGCGATCCCCTGGTCCATATTATCCGCAACAGTCTGGATCACGGGATCGAGACTCCGGAGGAAAGGGTGTCTTTCGGTAAGCCGCGTCGCGG
>CAYSYZ010000222.1:0-2470 GCA_964435205.1 uncultured Desulfovibrionales bacterium | reverse complement strand
TCGATTGACTCTTCAACCGCAGGTTGAATGAATGCGCAGGTATTAACGATTATAATCTCTGCCTCTTCCTGGAGTGAGGTGACCCTGTATCCGGCGTCCAGTAGTACGCCAAGCATTACCTCGCTATCAACCTGATTCTTGGGACAGCCAAGACTGTAAACAAATACTGACTCAGACATTAATAGAAGATGTGGACAAAGGTGTAGACGGTTTTTTGATCAATAGCCTGGAACATGATATAGGCATAAAGGGCTATGATGGCCACAGAACCAAATACGAGATAGGCGTCTGTTTTCTTCTGCACCTCAACGTTCCCGGCTTCCCACCCCTTATTTTCACGAAGCAATGAAACAAAATTGTACATCACATAGCACTCTACAGCAAACGGGGGAAAACCAAGATAACCGGCAACGGGCATCTCGAATATCTTAGCCTCACCCACAAAGGGCACTGTATAGACCCACTTGCTCCCGGCCCAAAAATTCCAAACTTCCCAAAAAATCCCGCAAATAAATCCAGCCGTGAGCAGAAGATAGAATTTGCGGAGGGACCCTGTTTCCCAGTCGCGCATCAGCGATCGCCCGCCGAAGTAGTGATTTATTGGTTCTAAGAGAAAAGTGAAACAGCCCCAAACCAGTGGGAAAAAATAGCGCGGCCAGAGCACTGGCAGGATAAAAAAGGCCAGACCTAAAAAAATAAATGGCCCGTACCACTTTTTTGTCGGAGGAAGGGGGCGGATGCGACTTTTCTTATAAAGGCCGGCCGTCTCCAGGAATTCCGCTGTTTCAAAAAGGACGGGCAGTACCGTACCATAGGCGACAAAGTAACCCATCCAGCGAAGCCACTGGGTGTCTATTATTCTGACATAGTGCCAGTTCTTTATGTATAGGTTAAAGGCTTCGAAAATAAGCCAGAAAAAGACCGACCAGGGAATCAGCAAAAAAAACTCGCTGGTCCGGTCTACGATAAGGGAGTTCCCCTTAAGTCGATAGATAAGGCCATCAACAATAAGTATGCACGACCACCAGGCAAAGATATAAAAAAGCGTGTACACCGGCTCGATTTTCAAGGCGAGCAGCACAGAAGAAACAGCCAGAATCACTAAACCCAGGTAAGCTTGTGCGGGTAATTTCGCCGTAACCATTACTTTTCCTTGTCTCATCTTTATCTTACCGGCTGCCCACTGTCAATGTTTTTGACCTGACTATAATCACAGGATACATTGAATCTCTCTCTCTTTTCCAGTATATTAGCACTACAATCAAGATAGTAAGGACGATCTGCTTTTTCGGATTCCCATAAATGAGAGTTATTCTGGCCAAAGAGGCAGGATTTTGCCTGGGCGTAAGAAGGGCCATGGACCTGGTGCTGGACGCGATGAAAAAAAAGCCAAGGCCTATAGCCACCTTTGGCCCGCTTATTCATAACCGGCAGGTTCTCGATCTACTGGCAGGAAAGGGAGTCTCAGCAGTCAAGGGCGTCGGTGAGATCAAGAAGGGAACGCTGGTCATTCGTGCCCACGGTATTGCTCCACAGCTAAAAGAGGCCATCTTACAGGCAGGCGTGCAGGTAGTAGATGGTACCTGTCTCAGGGTTGTAAAAGTTCAAACCATTATCCGCCGCTTTGCACGCAGAGGATATCCAATCATCCTCATCGGTGACGAAGGCCACCCAGAAGTCATGGGACTTCTTGGCTTTGCGGAAGGCAGAGGCATCTTGGTAAGCAGCAAGGCAGATATTAACAAACTCCCGAAGCTGGACAAATATATTGTGGTTGCGCAAACCACGCAGGACGAAAATCTGTTCAATGAAATTACTGCGGAAATCATGTCAAAATATCCGGGAGGTCAGATTTTCAATACTATCTGTCATTCCACACATGAACGACAGACAGAGATCCTTGAACTCTGCAAGGTTGTTGAAGCAGTGGTCGTAGTTGGGGGAAAAGAAAGCGCCAACACCAGAAGGCTGGCTCAGATTGCTGAAGAAACCGGTGTAAGGGCCTACCACGTCGAGACAGAAAAAGACCTGGACGCAAAAGCGATGTCTCATTTCAGCTGTGTGGCGGTTACGGCTGGAGCATCGACTCCCAACTGGATAATCAATGGTGTCGTATGCAAGTTGGAGGGGATCAAGGGAAGACATGAAAATGCTCTCAAGGCCGCAGCTTATAAGTTTATTCGCTTTCTTCTGGAAAGCAATATCTATATCAGCCTCGGAGCCGGATTCCTCACCTACGCCTCCCTCAAACTACAGGGGATAAAGGCCACCCCGCAATACCTGCTTATTGCTGCCGCATATATCTATGCCGTACACAACTTGAATCATTTCACGGACAAAGAAGCTGACGCCTTTTCCGACCCGGGACGAGCAATATTCTTCGCCAAACATGAGAAGACCATCCTTATGTTGTCTCTAGTAGCTGCCGGCCTTTCTCTTTCCATTTCTTATTCCCTGGGCTTTTTTCCGT
>CAYSYZ010000221.1:869-2496 GCA_964435205.1 uncultured Desulfovibrionales bacterium | reverse complement strand
CTGATAAGGGGATACTACCTCTCTGCAAAAGGACTTTTTCTACAGACTCGTTATGTGACGCCGCCAAGCACTAAAGGATATGCAGAGAATGGTAAACGGAAATACTTTTGTGGAAATCGCTGCTATTTTAGGGCTCGCAACTCTGACTGGAATTGTCGGGCAGAAATTGCGACAGCCCTTGATCATTATGTTTCTGGCGACGGGCATTTTGGCCGGGCCCTCGTTTCTTGGAATCATACACAGCTATGAGCAGATTGAGCTCATGGCCCATATCGGCATTGCCCTGCTGCTGTTCATCGTTGGGCTCAAACTCGACCTGAATCTGATTCGGACCACCGGTCCAGTCGCCTTGGCGACCGGTCTTGGACAGATCGTGTTTACGTCGATTATCGGGTTTGTCATCGCTATCGTCATGGGCATGTCATATCTCAGTGCCGCCTATGTCTCGGTCGCGCTTACATTTTCAAGTACGATCATCATCGTAAAGCTCCTGTCGGACAAAAAAGAAATCGACTCTCTGCATGGGCAGATTGCTCTTGGCTTTCTGATCGTTCAGGATATCGCCGCCATTCTGGCTCTGGTCGGCCTGACGACATTGGGGGCATCTGTCAGCGGAGGGGGTTCGGGATATCTCTCGTTTCTGATGATCGGCGCAAAAGGTGTGGGACTGTTGGGCGCGGTTGCCCTGCTGATAAAATATGTCATTCCCTACCTGACCCAGCGTCTCGCGCATTCGCTGGAACTGTTAACCCTATTCGCAATCGCCTGGGCGGTCCTTCTTGGAGCGGGCAGTGAGATGTTGGGATTCAGCAAGGAGGTCGGAGCATTTCTGGCCGGTGTCTCACTGGCGTCCACTGCCTTCAGGGATTCGATTGGCGCGCGGCTCATAGGCCTCCGGGATTTTCTCCTTCTGTTTTTCTTCATTGATCTTGGCGCACGATTGGACTTGTCCATGGTGGGCTCGCAATTGGGCGCATCGCTTGTTTTTTCCATCTTTGTGCTCGTCGGCAACCCGCTCATTGTTCTGATCATCATGGGAGTCATGGGATATCGCCGTCGCACTGGTTTTCTCGCCGGTCTCACGGTGGCCCAAATCAGTGAATTTTCGCTTATCGTGGCGGCGTTGGGGTTGAGTATCGGCCACATAACCAAAGAAACGATGGGGCTGATCACCCTCGTGGGGGTGGTGACCATATTTCTGTCCACCTACATGATCCTCTATTCCTACCTGCTTTATCGTCTTCTATCCTCCCCCTTGAAGATTTTCGAAAGGCGTAATCCTTACCGGGAGGCGGCCATAGACAACATTGGGGAAACGGAAGCGGTTAACATAATTTTGGTCGGATTGGGCAACTATGGCAGCGGGCTGATGGAACACCTTCTACGGCGGAAAAATGCCATCGTAGGGATTGACTTCGAACCCGGCACTTTGGATAAGTGGCGCAAGAGAGGGGTGCCTGTTCTTTACGGGGACATGGCGGACCCGGAGATGCATGAGCAATTGCCGTTGAAAAAGGCGCGATGGGTTATAAGCGCCGTTCGTTCCAAAGAGATGAACCTGGAACTTATCTATAATCTCAAGAAGGACGGTTATACCGGGAAAGTGGCCTTGACGGCGACAAACAGC
>CAYSYZ010000221.1:0-859 GCA_964435205.1 uncultured Desulfovibrionales bacterium | reverse complement strand
TATAGATTGGCCTGCCTCATTTCTCGAGTTGCGTATTCGTTCGGATGCTTCGGCCGCCGGGCAGACCATACAAGAACTCCCATTATCGGCTTTGGGTATATCTGTTCTGGCGGTCAGTCGAGGGGGGCGCATCTTTCACGAACCGAAGCCGGACTTCATGATTTTTCCAGCAGACCGGCTACTCCTCATGGGGCATCCGGAAGGCTTGAAGGAGGCTGAAACCATACTGAATCAGCTTGAGGCGCAGAGAGACGCAGAAGACACCGACCGCTTTGAAATCGCCGAAATCAAGGTATCGGAGGATTCGGACTTTTCAGGCAAGTCTTTGGCTGAGCTTCATTTTCGGCAAAAGTTCGGAGCTACCCTGGTCGGCATTCGCAGGGGTCAGGATCAGATCACGACGATCAACCCTGCGGAGCACTTGCGTGGGGGGGATTGTCTGATTGTTATCGGCAAGTCAAGCACTATCAAAGAGCTCAAGAACCTGGCCCCAGAATAATCACATAACCATGAAATCCAGCGGACGCAAAAAGCCGCGCCGCTGACTTAAACGTTAGACCCAAAAAAAGGGGAATAAATGATAGACCCTGAGTTTATTGCAGTTATAATAGGAATTGTTGGTGCTCTAATTGGAGTTTATTTCCGAGAAGCAATAAAAAAAGCACAAGCTCGTTTAACAGTCGCTGTGATTTTAGAATCAAATCTTTACTATTGGTTCAACCTTGGCATGACAAACAAGCACTTGCGAGAGTTCTTGGTAACTGGCCATATCTTTGGAGAAAAAGAGAAAGAGGCAATTCTCTCAAAAGATATTAAGAAAATAGAGGAATTTAGAAATAAGGTCGAAGATGGTATATCC
>CAYSYZ010000220.1:0-2521 GCA_964435205.1 uncultured Desulfovibrionales bacterium | reverse complement strand
CCGCAGACGCAACCCCCTCCATCGGCTCACCAAGGAGCACCATTCCGTTTTTTAAAATGTATTTATCAAATCTCTCTGCCATCACCGGCCTTTTTGTCATTCCCACAGTCCTTTTGTCATCCCCGCGAAAGCGGGAATCTATATATCTACAGAAACGAGGCCGGATTTTACCAGTAAACAGAGACCTTTTCAACCGCGAAATTAAAACACCCCCGATTCTCGCCCAAAAGCACATAAAAAACGCTGCCGGGCAAATCGCCCGGCAGCGTCTTCACTTTAGGACAGACCCGGCTTTGATTATTCTCCAGGGTATTAGGAAACTACTTTATTAACTCCTCAAAGCGATTTTTGTTGGGAATTATCTCGCAATGTCCATCTGCAAAGCATACCACAACACCGTCTTCCGGCCATTGGTCATATATTTCATACAATGCAACCTCAGTGGACCAGTCTTTAACATCTGTGTTCGGCTTACGGTATCGAATCACAGGTGGTCCATCCGGCTCATCCGGCGAGGCCAGTACCTTCTTGAGCACCTCCTCCGTGATGACACCTGCCCTCACAAGATCCGCTAAATCACCGGGGAACTGGTCATCGTTATCGCTCGCATAAACCACACACCACAAGCCCAGATGCATTATCTTGGCTCCAATCTTTGCTTTGTCATCCGGCCAACGCGACTCGTGCACTTTGACAGTGTAGCCTTCAGGTGGCTCAAGACTAAAGAGAGCATTATCCAGTTTTGTATCTATTTGAATCGAGGTGTACATCACCGGTGAGCGGCTCTGGTCCGTCCATTTATGCTCAATCTGAACCGGATAGCTGGTCTCGGGATTGACCCACACAGTCGTGATGCGCTTGTCCTTGCGCGATTGTAGCATCCGCACTGATTTTCCGTCAAGCTCCACTCTGCCAAGGTCCTCTACCGCACCTGCACTCAACTTGAGCAGACGATCACGCAGACTCGTATCAAGCTGCGTCAGTTTTAGCTCGCCCGTCTTTTCATCGATAACATAATCGGAACTCATATCATGGAACTCAGCGGTTTTGTCAAAAGGCCTGAATTGTAGCTGCTGACGCTTGCCATAATGCCAGATGGTTACCTCCCCTATATATTGTGGCCACGGAGGCGCAGACGTCAACTTCTCATGACGTTCCCTGTCCGGCTCCTTGAACATCAACTTCTGTTTCAAAAGATATTTTCCACGTTTTCCGCCATCCTCGTATGTGACTTCAAAAATCACTGTACATGAAAATGTACGTGCCTGTTTCACTCTATTCATCGCAGCCGCAAATACTGCACTTGCTCCATCGATTGGTGTGCCCAGATAATTAATTCCAAGCATTAATACTATGATTATCACCGCAGCAGAAGCTAACTTTGTAATTCTGCTTTTCATAATAATTCTCCAAATTTCTATTGGTTCTTTGCGCCGAGAGTGCCTGGCCATGGCAGCAAGGAGATTCTCTTCAAGCTTGTCGCGATAATCAGGGTCAGGAGTATCGTCAAACTTTATATTACTAACGAAATCTTCAAATTGTCTTTCGTTATCTTTCATTTTCGATTACCTCTGATTTCTCTGTGAACTCTGTGGCTAAAACCTTTCGCAGTTTAGCAAGTGCCCTGGCAAACTGGCTGCGAACGGTGCCGGGACTGGAATCCAGCACCTCGGCAATTTCGGTTAATTTAAGATTTTCAAAAAAACGCAGTGTGATGATAGTTTGGTACCGCGGCTTCAAAGCAAATACTGCTTCTCTCAAAAAAGCCCGTTTATCACCTGATGCCTTGATTGTGTCTGTATAGTCGGAACCTCTGCTATCAGCCTGCTCGCAAGCGACTTTCAACAAACGATTTCTTCGAGCGGTCTTTCTTAAATGGTTATTAACGGTATTGGTTGCTATCCTGTACAGCCAGCAGAGAAACTGCTGTTTATTGCCCTTGAAACTGTGAATATTTTCAACAACTTTGAGAAATACCTCGGAAGTAACATCTTCCGCTGCATGCCTTTCAAAAAGCCGATGCACGCAATAGCGAAATACCGCATCGTAATGTTTGCGATATAGCTGCACAAAGGCTGCGCGGTCGCTGCGAGCTCGGGCTATTAACTTGCTGTCGTCAGCCGCTTTGTTGTCGTTATCCACGCTGATTACTCTCCGGAGTTTACAGGTGCCAACTATCATCACCATTATAAATGCGCAGCAGATAAAAACGTGGCAAAAAAAATCAAAAATTAACCACAGATTAAACAGACGTCGTCCCGAGCGCAGCCGAGGGATCTGTTAAAAACTAAATCCACCGTTGAAAAACTAAACGCTATATGCTATACGCTAAACGCTATGAGTAAATTATATGGTCTAATATTCGATGTTGATGGTGTAATTGCTGACACCGAGCCGGTTAATGCCAAGGCCACCATCCGAGTTTTCGAGGATATGTTCGACGTTAAAGGTGTCAAGCCCGAGGACTTTGAAGCTGGCATCGGCAGGGGAGCTGAACGGTATGTCCTGGCGGCGGCTGAAG
>CAYSYZ010000219.1:1594-2600 GCA_964435205.1 uncultured Desulfovibrionales bacterium | reverse complement strand
TCTTCAAGAATAAACGTTATCTTCATCTGAACCCGGTACTCGGTTATTTTCCCCATTTCATCGACTAGAACTTCCTGATTCCAAATCCACGCTCCCCTGACATTTTTAAGAGTCTTTCGAGCACGGGCAATTCCTTTTTTCATTGCATCATCAAAGCTAACTGTGGAAGATGATTTGATTTCAGTAATTCTTGAAATAGACATTAGAGCCTCCTTCGATGTTCAATATTTGATTAGATTGTTGTATGGTATGTTGTGGAATCTAACCAGATTAATCCTAGCGTCTATACACTGTGGACTTTACTTTATTTCTCTTCGATTTCGGCTATGGGTGCATTTTTCTTAACGGATTCAATACCAGCCTTAGCGCTGTCTTTTGATTTATAGCCTTCGCCGCCGGTGGCTATGGTTTGTCCGTTAGATGCCACTAATCTCCAACGGAATTCACCTTTTGCATCTTTGTAGAGTTCGAATTTAGCTGCCATGTTGTTCCCTCCTTTCTTATGCTTTTTCTTGAACCTCGTTATATTCAGATGTTAAGACTAATGTCTATCTTCTTACTCGCGGCACCAGCCAGACAATCAGCAAGATGATTCCAATCACAAGTAAAACCCAGAGGAACGGACCTGCTATGAAGTGGAGAAGTAGACCCAGCAACCACACAATCAATAAGATAACACCAATAATCACGAGCAACCTTAACATATTGACCTCCTTTTACTTATCGGCACTACTCACTTAGCTGCCCAGCAAGGTGAGCCTGTTTGGTTATTATACAAGCCTCCCTGATAATGATGCTCTCTGTTATGCAAGGCACAAGCAAAACACTGATTATCGGTGGCTAACTCAGTACTACCAGAGTCATCTTTACCTGAGGTACGCTATAATAGCCATTATGCCAATGATGATAAGGTAGATACCAATCAAATAATTTAGTATCTTGGGGAAAATCATAACAATAACGCCGAAAATAAGGCTTGCTATCCCCATCCATAGACCTAAAGCTG
>CAYSYZ010000219.1:0-1584 GCA_964435205.1 uncultured Desulfovibrionales bacterium | reverse complement strand
TCTTTAGATTCGAAAAAAATGGGCGAAACTTGTCGCAACCTAAAAAATAAAAGCCAAATCTTACCCGGCTTTATACTGAGCACTAGAACCTTTTCCACCAACTCGTTTTCTTTTTTTCCTTAGATTCATTTGGGGTCTTGTAATCCTTAATAATTTCTTTGATAGCTTCCTCGCTGTTTTTCTTGTTGTGTTCGATTCTGTAAACCTCGACGATCTTATCCTCTTCGTCTGATAATTCGATCTGGACTCTTACTGTCATGCTATTTACTTCCTGTAATTACTATTAGCCGCAATTTCCCACTTCAATTCGCAACTAATCGGTTATCGACCGTCATCGCCCTTGAGCATCATATTATGTACCATTTATATACCATAGCTATACAGCTGTCAATATCCCCTCCGAGTTATCCAGTCCTACTGGAGTGTCCCCTTATCCGGGGGCTGTCACCCACTAATTAGATACTAGTGATGTGTGGCCGGGTAACAAATCGCCCTATTGTCCCGTCAGAAGTAACAATCCAAGCTTCTGTTACTTAACTGCACATTATGGCATGTTGTTGCCCAGTTGAACATGACGAGCAACCAAAAAGTCGTGAAACAGCAAACGTGCTCACTTGCGTTTCTTAAGCGTAATCTTCATCCAGATATCCGTTAGCGTCATCCGGCAGTTATCTTTGAATGCCGTTTGCTCCAGCATACCCGCAATTACGGTCTGGTATTCTTCCCTGGTGAAACCATGCAGCGTAGAGACTCTATATCCAAGTCGGTCGATCAGAAACCCATATTCCTTTTTCGCTTTTCTTCTATCAACCGGGTTGGCGAAAACTTCAGGACACCCATCGTATATCCAAGCTTCTTGGCCGGGTCTGAGAATGCGATGGCATTCCTCAAACACCAAACGTGGTGTCTTCCAATGGTGCGAAGCGCCTGTGCTAACCACAAGGTCTATTGAATTATCCCTGAAAGGGAGTTGGGCTGCATTGCCAAACACAAATCGCGCATTATCAACGCCTTTGGCATGGCGTCTGGCAATCTTGACCATTCGCCGGCTGAGATCGATGCCATAGACCTGTAGGCCGGGTGACCTCCTGGCAATCTCTATTGACAAATAGCCTGTTCCCGAACCTAAATCAAGAATAGTCCCCTTTCCCATTTTTTCCACTATGTCGTTAGCTATCTTTGTTTCAGGCTTTCGGAGAACTTTTGCCACTGTCGCATTGTAGAATATGGCACCAGGGGTTGGGATTGATTCAGGTTTCCTCAGCAGATCCTTGATGAATCTTGTTAGAGACATGACCGTTCCTCGAGCAAGTTGTCGCTGACATCACGCCACAGCAGGAGGTCCATTTCACCCATCTTACCATATCGTTTCGTATTCTGGGGACATAATACCTGACCTATGGCGGGCCTGACCCGTATGGTGCTCTCGGATTCTGCACCGCCGAAGGACAGGTTCGGGCTGTAGGGTTGCGACGGATAGGGGGAAGAGCATGAGGGAAGCCGGGATGATTCGTTTTGTAAAAATGGTTATTTTTTCCGGAGTTCAACAGCTCTTTTTCGTACGTAGGGCGATTACCTCTGGCA
>CAYSYZ010000218.1:1972-2615 GCA_964435205.1 uncultured Desulfovibrionales bacterium | reverse complement strand
GTATCAGGTACTTCACTTAATATCATTTTTTCTATAAGGAGCTTGAGTCCTTGTCCTATTTTCTGTACAGCTTCCGGGACCGTTGCGCCTTGATAGGATATGACCTCTTCGATCTTGGACAGTAACTCTCCCAGTTCCACCAGATCGCCCGGACTCAGCATCATCGCCTTAAGCGCAATATCATCTATTATCTCTTGCAACGTTTTGGATTCCTCGTTCATGTCTTTCTCTTTAAACTGCCAGGGGGCGCTTGTCTATTTCACCGGCTGCGCATCCGCCTTGGAAACGCTCTAGATTCTCGCATCGGCATAAGCATTTTTTTCCTTAAATGGTAACAATGTATTAATTGCTTAGGGTGTTAAACGGAGTACAATTTCTCGGCGGGTAATTCAACACAGGTCAGCTTGTTCCCGTAGACTGCACCAGTATCAATACCTATTTTGTTTCCCATCACCATCGGCTCAGCAAATGGAGTATGACCAAAAACAATTTTTTTGCCGAAGTCGTACATAGAGGAGAAAAAACTTTCCCTTATCCAAAGAATGTCCTGCGGTTTCTGGTCTATTAATGGCACCCCGGGTTGCAGACCAGCGTGCACAAAAATATAATTTTCTGTTTCAAATATAAGACGGAGTGAAGAAAA
>CAYSYZ010000218.1:0-1962 GCA_964435205.1 uncultured Desulfovibrionales bacterium | reverse complement strand
CTCTTTGGTATAGGCGTCGATGGTTTTCTGGCCTCCATTTAGGATAAAAAGGAAAGGATTGATCCCCTTAAGGTAATCTAGGAACATCTGTTCATGGTTGCCCATGAGAAATACCATCTTATTTACTTCACCCCTCAGGTCTAAGAGGTAATCGATAACCCCACGGGAGGCCGGACCACGATCAATATAGTCCCCAAGAAAGACGAGAGTATCCTGCTTGCGATCAATAGGCAGGCGCTTCATTAATTCTTCAAGCTTATACAGGCATCCGTGAATGTCTCCGATGGCGAATAGGCGTTCAGTCACGATTTCTAAAGCCAACGCAGAACGTATACCCGTTCTCTAGTGTCAAGCCTGGTTATGCCTTCTGAACGGGCCATTCCAAGCGCTTCGTTATACTCGTCCACGGTTATCCTTCGGTCAAGAGGCGGATACTTTTCTGCTTCGCCGCACGGCCGATACTGGTCCATTATATTAATGTAGGTATTTGAAGATATTTCCTGTGCCAAGAAGCGCATGATATTCTGGGTACCGGCCAGTCCTCCTGGCAACACGAGATGGCGTACGAGAAGTCCCTTTTGCGCAATGCCCTCAGAGTCCACGGTCAGATCACCTACCTGGCGATGCATCTCTTTGATCGCTCGCCTGGCTGCCTCTGCATAGCCGGGAGCCCGAGATAGTCTAAGGGCGACCTTGTCGTCCCAGTATTTGAAGTCAGGCATGTAGATATCGAAAATACCATCCAGTAACTTAATGGTGTCGACGGAGTCATAACCACCGGTATTATAAACCAGGGGTACAGAAAGTCCGCCCTCGATGGCTATGGGCAGCGCTTCCAGTATCTGGGGCACAACATGGGTTGGGGTAACAAAATTAATGTTATGGCAGCCCAACCCCTGGAGCCATAGCATCATTCGGGCAAATTCTTCCAATGACACTTCTTCGCCCTCCCCCATGTGACTGATTTCCCAGTTCTGACAAAATACACAAAGCACATTGCAGTTTGTAATAAAGATGGTTCCAGAACCGTGTCGACCTACGAGCGGGGCCTCTTCTCCAAAGTGGGGGTTGAAGCTTGAGACCATCGGCAGCCGGCCGGTACGACATATTCCCTTTTCATCGTTTATCCTGTTAACCTTGCACTTTCGCGGACATAAACAACATTCCTCAAGTATTTTATTAGCCTTTTCGATTCGCCGCTTAAGTCCGTTTTTCCTGTGTGTTTCTATGTAGGCTGCCTCGAACATGGTTACGTCAATGAAGTTATTCGTTAATTGTTATTTGTTATTCGAGTAACCAATAACGAAAATGAAGTTTTTCTCTGCGGACTCTGCGTGCTCAGCGGTGAAAAGGCTTTTTTACAAATCCATCAATTCTCATCTTGACATTTTGGACAAAGATACGTTCCACGGCCTGACACGCTTATCCTGACTATGGGTGTCCCGCATCGCAGGCACGGTTTACCTTCCCGCTGATATACCGCATGCTGCTCCTGGAATCCGCCCTTGTTGCCATTGGGCAATCTGTAAGTTCCAATAGTAGAACCGCCGGAACGGATGGCTGCTGTAAGCACCTGTTGCATCGCACGGTGAAGCCTTTCTATTTCTCTGCCGCTAAGCCTATTTCCCTTTCGGCATGGATGGATGGCGGCCTTAAAGAGACTTTCGTCAGTATATATATTACCTAACCCGCTTATAACACGTTGATTAAGCAAAAGACCCTTGATTGTGCCTTTCCTCTCAGAGATACAGTCCTTAAAACCTTTTAAATCGATGGTCAGGGCATCAGGGCCAAGGTTATCAATAAGACAGGTATCTTTACTGCCCTGTTTTCGGAGGGCGACCCATCCAAAGCGGCGCATGTCAGCAAACCGCAGTTCGTGAATATTATCGTTGAGGTAAACGATCAGGCGAGTATAAAGGCCGGCATATCTGTCTAAATGACCATTCATCTTTCGGTACA
>CAYSYZ010000217.1:0-2619 GCA_964435205.1 uncultured Desulfovibrionales bacterium | reverse complement strand
GGATGTAGTGTTTCATGCTGCCGCGTATAAACACGTACCTATGCTGGAAATTAACCCCTGGGAGGCAGTATATAACAATATCCTTGGGACAAAGAATGTCATAGAAACCGCTCACGATCAGAAGGTAGAACGCTTTGTCCTGGTCTCAACGGACAAGGCCGTCAATCCCACTAACGTCATGGGTGCCTCAAAGAGGGTAACCGAGCTTCTCGTTCAGGCCCATGCAAATCCCGGTTCAACCAAGTTTATGGCCGTACGGTTTGGCAATGTGGTGGGGAGCTCCGGCAGCGTTATCCCATTATTTAAAAAACAGATCGCTCAGGGCGGGCCGGTCACCGTAACCCACCCTGAAGTGACCCGCTATTTTATGACCATACCGGAGGCCGTTCAACTCATATTGCAGGCCGGGGCTATGGGAAGGGGTGGAGAGGTATTTATTCTGGATATGGGGACGCCGGTTAAAATCCTGGATATGGCCAGAGACTTGATCAAGCTCTCGGGATTTGAGCCGGAAAAAGACATCGAAATTAAATTCATAGGTCTCCGGCCTGGTGAAAAGCTGTACGAAGAGTTGGTAGTGGTTGGCGAGAAGACCGCTGCCACAAGTCATGACAAGATTCTGGTCCTTAAGAACGGCGGCTCAGCTTCCCCGGCAAAGAATGATCTGGAAAAGAGCATCCAGGAGCTCGTAAAGCTGGCCGATGCCAGAGACAGAGCAGGCATTAAAGGGAAATTAAGAGAAATAGTCCCGGAGTACGTTCCACAGGAAGATTAATCTTCAAGCTATCAATGCCTTCTACTTTGATGTTACTTTAGCTGGAATAAAGGCCAAAGCCGTACACCAGTACTATATACTCTGACTGCCAATCGTTTCACTACCTTCCATTTTACCACCCCAAAGACTTGAGATTATCCCGCAGTATTCGGGCCGAGTCTTGCAAGGCCCGAACTTCCCCCTCACTCAGCATAGCAGTTATCACTTTTTCGATTCCCTTTGCCCCGACTATACTTGGAAGAGATAAACATACGTCGTTGACGTCGTAATAATTCTCAACCAGACTGGATACCGTGAGTACGCTGTGCTGATCTTTGAGTATCGCCTCGACAATGCGCGTAAGGGCCAGTCCTATGGCGTAGTAAGTGGCGCCCTTCCTGGCAATAATCTCATAAGCAGCATTCCGGACCTTTTCAAATATTATGTCTCGCGTATCTTTGGGACAACTGCGGGTACAGATGGAACAATACTCATGTAGGGGAATGCCGGCTATGTTCACCCTACTCCAGACGGGCACTTCGCTGTCGCCATGTTCACCAATGATATAGGCGTGCACACTGCGTGGATCTATGGCGCAATTACCAGAAAGGAGAAAACGGAAGCGTGAACTGTCCAGCACGGTACCCGACCCTATAACCTGGTTCGAGGGAAGACCGGACACCTTAAGGACAACATAAGTCAGGATATCCACAGGGTTGCTGGCCACCAGAAAAATCGGCGAGGAATTAAACGCCATGATCTTCGGAATGATGTCTTTAATAATGGCGGCGTTCTTTTTGGTTAAGTCTAACCTGGTTTCACCCGGTTTTTGCGAAGCTCCTGCCGTTATAGCCACGACGTGGGTATCACTACATAGTTCGTAGCCTCCCGCCTTTATGTCCATGGGGGACAAAAAGGACAGACCATGGTTCATATCCATGGCCTCTCCTTCAGCCCTCTCTGGCGTCCTGTTGATAAGGGCGATTTCTCGTGCCGTGCCCTTGATGGTCAGGGCATAAGCAAATGATGCGCCCACCATTCCTGTTCCAACGATAGCAATCTTGGAGTGGATTTTCTTTTCGTTCACTGTCCCTACCTCACATAATGGCCTTCATATCTCGACTCATACCTTATTATAATTCTGAGACGAAGGTCACCATTCGTTTTTCGTCATCCTACCTGTAACTTTTTTTTGTTGCTGAAAACCAACATCTCCGTGGCCAACTATTATGGGTTGATTTCGTCCGTTAAGACGTCTTAAACTGGATGTACATCTGCCTGTACGCTAAATTTCCGTACGGCGAAATGACATTACTCCTAACAACCTGAAGAGGCGACACTAATGACAGATACAAGACTCAAAGAGTACCAGAGGAGGCGTAACTTTTCCCAGACTACGGAACCGAAAGGAACGGTCCACGCCACAGGCCTGAGGCGTTTTTCGATCCAGGAACATCATGCTGCTCACCTCCATTACGATCTTCGCCTGGAACTCGATGGCGTCCTCAAAAGCTGGGCCATCCCCAAAGAGCCGCCAAAAGGGGCAGGCATCAAACGCCTGGCCGTACAGACTGAAGATCATCCGGTGGACTATATATATTTTGAAGGTTCGATTCCAGAAGGTCAATATGGAGCAGGTACGGTTCTACTGTGGGATAAGGGCGAATTTGACCTCGAATCGCGAGAAGAAGGTAAGATCGTTATTCATCTCCATGGCAAAAAACTGGCCGGCCGTTACGCCCTTATTCATACCCGTGCAGATCAGTGGATATTTTTTAAGACGAAATAGAGTTAAGCGTTATTCGTTATTTGTTGAGGCTCTTGCAAAAATCGTCACACCGGTGAAAACCGGTGTCCAGAGGTAT
>CAYSYZ010000216.1:0-2656 GCA_964435205.1 uncultured Desulfovibrionales bacterium | reverse complement strand
TGCAGGGTAGTGTTTATTACGAACGATTAGAAATGTACTGCGTGCGGGTCGTGATGGTTTCTCTTCACCCGAATCATAGAGTCTACAAGCCTCCTCAATGTGTTTTTCTTTTACCTTTGACCAATTATGTAACATGGCCCGTTTCCTCCACCTTTATTATTCCTTCCCTAGTCCGCAGCAATCACCGTTTTTCGATACATCGGCTGTCCATTAGATTTGCTTGAATGATGGCCGGTTCTCCCTCCAAATCGCCTCAATATCTTCCATTACCGATTGTTTGAGTTCCCTTGGCGCCAACACCCTGGCTCCGGCTCCCCAGGAGAGTACCCAGCGTTTCACCTCAAAGAGGTGGTTGGTTTTAAAGGAGAGGATGATGCTGTCATCTTTATTTTCCTTGATGGTCTGCGTGGGATGCCAGTCCCTTTCCTTGACATAAGGCGCGTGGTCGGCCGAGAACCGAATCCTGACCTTATACTCTTTATCACCCCAGATGATGCCGAAATGGCTCCCGGCGAGTTTTTCAAAATCAAAGCCCGCAGGGATTTCAAAATGCCGGTCAAGTGTCTCCGCCTTTTTGATACGCGACATACCGAATGTGCGCATCTCTGCCTTATAGTGGCAGAAGCCAACCACATACCATTCGCCCTGGTAGCTAACCACATGGTAGGGATCAATGTCCCTCGGCATGGGCTCCTCATATCCCGGAACCTGGTGATGTATCTCCAAGCCCTTTTGTTCCCGTAGGGCGCTAAACACAGTGTCCCAGATGGCCGGATCGATCCTCGTCATCCGGTCGCAGAAGACCGAGAACCGGTTTTCAACCCAAGAGGGACGGACGGAGACCTTTTCCGGCAGCAAATTTTCTATTTTTTCGAATACTGAGGCGAGCTTCCGGTATATTGGGGTATTTTCGTATTGCTTGAGCGCCTTTTCCGCGATGTATATGGCAAAGAGGTCGCTCTCGTTTATGTCTATGGCGGGCAGCCGGTAACTCTTCTCCATGTAGTAATAACCGCGTCTGGCCGGGTCGTAGGCTATAGGCGCTTCCATCTGCCATTTGAGATAGTCTATGTCCCTCTGAATGGTCTTGGTGCTCGTCTCCCACCTCTCCGCCAAGGTGCTGCAATTGGGGTACGTCCCTTTTCTGACCTCTGAATCAATAAAGAGAAGTCTCTGGTGCTGGGGTTTAAATTTGGTCATTGATTGCATTTCTCCCTAATTTTTGTGGGTAAGACACTATCTGTCCTACCTCATCGGTTATATTCGCACAAAAATAAATTTTGGGAGGTGCGTTTTATGGCACGCAGGAGAAGAAGGGCGTCCAGAGAAGACGCAGTGATCAAAATAGGGAACGTTATAGAAGCGGGATTCCCTGTCCGGGCCGAGTTGGTTGAATACGCCGGCAGGCTGCTGGGGAGGCATAACCTTACACCAGGATTTCTTACGTTTGTGCTGTCTCTCCTCAGCAGGGAGGCACGGCGCAGGCTGGTGGAATATCTGTATGCAGAAAACTCCAGAAGAGGCCACTCAGGGTTGTACGAGGAACGTATTGAGGAGTTGTCCGAAATTGATGACCTGGCAGGCAATATTGTCAGGGATATAGATAGTCATAGGGTAAACATCAAGGAAAGGAAATTAGAAAAAGTCCTTGGCCGGTTGTGGAATGATGAATATGGAACCGGCAGGGATCTTGCCGGCAATATCTTTGCCAGGGAAAGCTTGAATCTCAAGAACCTGTTCCAGCTCACGGAAGACGAGATAGAGATACTCTTTGTTCTTTATTGCTATACACAAGATGATACCTTTGAGAATCTTTGCGATAGCTACAAACGTCCTGAGTACCTGAAATTTATCTCTGCCATCACCGGCATCTCGCTCACGAGGGTGACGAAGGCGCTGGGGAAAAAGGGCAGACTCGTGCAGGCCGGGGTTATCAAAGAAGATGAGATAAGCATAAGCCACACCCCTTACTATTCCTTGTCTGATGAGATTGTCGAATATCTGTCCGGCATCACGGATACGCCTCTTGCCGAGAAATACTGCCGGGAAAATACGGGGACAACATATGCTGTCGGCAGCTTTAATATACCCGAACCAACAATAAATATCATACGCTCGCTTCTCTCCTCTACTATGCCGTGCCATATCCTGCTTTATGGAGAGGCAGGGACCGGAAAGACAGAATTTGCCAGGGCAGTGGTTGCCGCCTGCAGAAAACAGGCCTTTTTTGTCCAGTACGGGGAAGACGGGGATGTTTCCGACAGACGGCTGGCCCTGCATGTAGCCATGGCGACAGTGCCGCCGGACCGGGGAGTGCTTATCGTGGATGAGGCGGATACGCTCCTCAATACGCGGTATATGTTCCTAACGACCCGTGATACCGTGGAAAAGGGATGGCTGAACGATTTTCTTGATCATGCCAGGACAAAGATTATCTGGATTACGAATGAGAGGCATTTTATGGAGACGTCCCTTCTAAGGCGTTTCTCGTATAATCTCCACTTTAAAAAGTTTACCGGACGTGAGAGGGAGAACGTCTGGACCAGTCTCACAGCAAGGCATCCCTTAAAACGGTTTCTCACCAGAGATGTTATCCGCAAACTGGCGGCAAAGTACGAGGTCAATGCCGCCGGTATCGCCTCTGCCCTGGATGCCG
>CAYSYZ010000215.1:0-2749 GCA_964435205.1 uncultured Desulfovibrionales bacterium | reverse complement strand
GGGGATGAAGGGGAGGGGTAACATAACCATCTGAAATCACATTCTTATTCACCCTCACCCCCCAGCCCTCTCCCGTCAAGGGAGAGGGAGTTTTCGGACTTTTTACGAAATCATCAAGAAACTGTTTCAAAAAGTTTCTTATCGACATAATCCACCGCCCCGGCGGTGGGTCGGGCACTTGCAACCCGCAACTCACAACTCGCAACCCGTAGCAGCCGCTTCTCCGGCTATCCAGCCTGTGGTAAAGGCCATCTGTAGATTGTAACCGCCGGTTTTGGCCTGGAGATCTATGACCTCACCGCAAAAGTAAAGTCCCCGGATTTTCTTTGACTCCATGGTAATAGGATTGATCTCCTTCGTCAACACCCCGCCTGCCGTGACAATGGCTTCCACCAGGGGCCTGGTGCCGGTCACGGCAAGCCGCCAGTCGTGGAGAAAGCTTGCCAGCCTGTGCCTTTCATCGCTTGTTATCTGTCCCCCCTTCTTCTCTCCCGAAACATCGATCAGGGCGGGCACCATACCTGCCAGCCTTCGGGGAAGCAGCGAGGGGAGGATGTTCTTGAGTTGTCTCCTGGCCTGATTTCGGAATTCTCTCTTTAGTCTCTCGTCCAGGATCTTTGAATCGAGGGCTGGTTTCAGGCAAAGCGAAAGCTCTATCTTGCCTTTGCCCAGGTGGTCAACGACTGCACGACTCAATGTAAGGATAATGGGGCCGGAAATACCAAAATGCGTAAAAAGCATCTCTCCGAACTCTTCGTCGATCTTTTCTCCTTCGAAGTAGACGGAAGCCCTCACGTTTTTAAGGGCCAGCCCTTGAAGGTCTTTGACATAGGGCTCTCCTATCAGTAGAGGCACAAGATACGGTCTAACGGGCGCTATGGTGTGTCCCAGTTCCCTGGCTATCCGGTACCCATCGCCCATGGAACCGGTTTGTGGATATGAAGCCCCGCCCGTAGCGAGTATGAGCCGACCAGCATCAAAATACCCGCGACTGGTATCTACCCCGGATACCCGGTCACCCTCTGTCAGGATCTTTTTGACCGTGCAGTTCTTAATAATGGACACCTTGTGTTTTTCTGCAAATCGCAACAGGGCACTGACCACATCGAGGGCGCGGTTGGAGGCCGGATAAACCCGGCGCCCGCGCTCCACAACCGTCGGTACCCCCCAGGTGTTTAAAAAGTCTATGAGGTCATTATGGAAAAAACGATTCAGGGAATTAATCAGGAAGCGACCGTCCGGAGAGAAATTAGCCACATAATCATTAATAGTGCCGATATTCGTGACATTACAGCGTCCTTTGCCGGTGATGCCCAGCTTGAGGCCGAGCCGCGCCATCTTTTCCAGCAAGGTTACGGTAGCACCACAGGCTGCCGCTCGGCCGGCTGCCATGAGGCCGGAAGCACCACCACCTACTACTATGACGTTTGTTGACACTTTGCTTTGCTGGGATAACGTGTTATGAAAAGATTAACCACGGGACACACAGAGAAACACTCATCCGACGGCGGCGGACATGCTTCAAAATTAGTTAATCGTTATCTGTTATTAGTTACTTGCGATCAACTATTAACCATTAACAAATAACTATTTTTATGATTTGGCTGCCTTCATGGCCCGCAGTTTGGCCAGTTCCCATGCATAATCATAAAGGTGGAGGCCCTTGCTCATGGCAATAATCTCTCCGTCTTTGACTCCGATTTCCTGGGCCATGTATTCCTTGAGCATCTGAATAGCAGCCAGGTTGGCAGGAAATCCGTTCCACAAATCCCAGGAGCGGAAATAAACGGCAAAATGGAGCTTCCCGTAGCGAATGCGCGTGTCGATGCCGCGTAAGCAAGGAGGATCATTAAGATATATTGTGGATGGGTCACCAACGGTCATGTAGGCCTGATTGGTGCCATGGCCGTCCTCTTTATACATGCGAATGACTTCTTCAATTTGCGGCTCCAGATACTGGCCGTAGGTGTACTCTTCGTTTGGTTTTCGTGCCGAAGTCATCAGGTAAGGAAGATATTCCTCAACATAGCCCGGTTCTACGGGATTCGGTATACCCAGGGACGGCGGGATGTCGGGAATGAGCGGCCTCACCCCGGGATATTTTACGTGTACGAATACAAAGTCGAACTCCAGGCGCTTCTGCCCCTCATAACTACCGCGCTCTATGGTATACGTATGTCCCTTCTCTATAATATGATAAACACACTGGAACCATGCGTCAGGCAAGTCCCTGGCCTCGATCTTTTCAATGTGCAGTCCCTGGCTCATCTTTGAACTCATTTCTGGAAAAAGATCTTTGCCGCCAGGAGCAACAAGACGACGGCAAATATTTTTTTGAAGACCCCCGTGGAGACGTTTTGTAACAGCCGGGCCCCGATCTGCGCTCCCAGAATTCCGCCCAGACCAAGCAGTGTTCCCACTTTGTAATTTACGTGTTGAAATTTGCTATGTGCAAACAGGGCAGAGAAGGAGATAATCAGTATGGCCACAAATGAAGTGCCCACCGCCTCCTGGGCTGAAAGACCGATAAAGATCAGGAGCGGGACCATAATAAACCCGCCACCCAACCCGGTAAAACTCGCAGCGGTACCGACTGCTATTCCAGCAATTATAAATAAAAACAGGTTGCTATAAGTGGGGTTGAACGTCACGATGCCCGGTAATTTAGCCAAAGCACCTTGATAAGTCAATTATTTTTACCGGGCCGTCAAGCGCTCACGCAAAAAGCGTCAGAAGCAACTCCGCTCCG
>CAYSYZ010000214.1:0-2881 GCA_964435205.1 uncultured Desulfovibrionales bacterium | reverse complement strand
CGTAACCTCGTTTACGACCGTATCAACGGTTACAAAAATCTTGACCTTGGAAAAAATATATATACAATAGTTTTATAAGAAAGCTGAAAGTCGAGGAGGGACAAAGGACAAAATGCCCACGTATGAGTATCAATGCACGAAATGCAAGGAAACGTTCACGGTAATTCTAAGCCTTGCCGAGCACGAAAAGAAAAATGTATCCTGCCCAAAGTGCAAAGGGAAGAAAGTCAAACAACAAATTACTCACTTCATGACCAAAACTTCCCGAAAAAGCTAGGCAGCCCGAAAAATACGACGCTAATCTAATCATGACGGGAGATTAGGCTTTGGGTAAACAACACAGCGTCACGGAAATTTAAAGTACCGGTGTAGATTGCCCTCCCCGTAATAACGCCTTCTATGCCGCAATCCTTTATGGTTGCAATTTTCTTGATGTCGTCTAATGTCGCAACACCACCAGCAGCGTAGATAGGAACCTTAACTGAGTAGGCCAGCGCTCTCGTCGTATCAATATTCGGACCGGTCTGCATACCGTCACGTTTGATATCCGTAAAAATAATAGCCCGTACTCCAAAACTCTCGTACCTGTGGGCCAGGTTCATGATGTCGGTATCGGTGGTCTCTGTCCACCCTTCAATGGCTACTTTCCCATCCCTAGCATCTATACCCACCACAATCCTTCCAGGAAACATACGGCACATCTCTTTTACCAAATTCGGCGTTCTCAGGGCCACAGTACCAAGGATGACCCTATCTACGCCCCAGGAAAGATATGTCTTGATGGTCTCGCTATCACGGATACCGCCACCAATCTGCACCGGGATATTTACCGCGGAAAGGATTTTTTGGATTGTCTCATGATTTACAGGTTTCTTGCTAACGGCACCGTCCAGGTCAACAATATGCAGCAATTCTGCCCCATCTGCTTCCCATCTCAATGCCATCTTGACCGGATTGTCAGAAAACACCGTCTCCTGAGCCATGTCGCCCTGCCTGAGGCGAACACATCGGCCCTGTTTTAGATCTATCGCCGGCACCACGATCATAATCTTTAAAAACCCTCCCTGGCACCGAAATACTATAGGTACGGGAAGGAGTTCATAACTTCATCCATACCTTCTCTTGCCAGTTCATCAACCGTAAGCCACTTGAACCCTCTTTTAAGATGGGAGGGGAGCTTAAGTATATTTTCCATTAAAGAGGTCTGCGCCTCGTCAAACCGCTCCTTCCATATAATAGCACCGTCGGAAGTCCTTACTAAATGCAAATCAAACGCTACAGAAGCAGGGCTTTGCACGCTATATGTTTTCCCCACACGTTCCTCATAGCGAAATATTCGCCCATACAATACGGCATCAGCTCCCGATTTTTCGCCGATTTTTTGCAAAACCTCTACATATGGTAACCCCATCGAGCCGGCAAATACATCAGCCCATAATCCCTTACTCTGCCCGGGTGTTAACAGGATGATATTTGGCTTATCCTTTAATTTCTCAAACAGTATATCAGTCAGAACCATGTTCGCCCGGGGCTCAATATGCCCTCCCTTGTAGGTGCTGCCACAAACAGTGCATGAGATATACTCTTTGCCCGGTTCTGCTGTAACCTCCTCCTCAAAAGGGAGAACGGCTATCGTCTTAATCCCCAGTTCGGCTTTGGTCTCTGGCTTCGTGTACGCGCCGCCGCAGCCCATACTCACGGGAAAAAACATCCCCAACATAACCAGCAGTAAACAAACTCTCCCTGTCCTGCTCATAACATGTAACATGTATACTCCTCTCACTTGAAACCACTAAAGAAGACCCTTCGTAGAAGCCACCCCACCCATTCTGTCCTCTATGCTGGTAGCCATATCCAAAGCCCTTCCCAGAGCCTTGAAAACTGCTTCAACTATGTGGTGAGCATTGCGTCCATACATGACATTGACATGAAGAGTAATACCTCCATGGTTGGCAAAGGCCCGCAAAAACTCCGGAACCAACTGGGTATCGAACAGTCCTACCTTGCTCTGTTTTACCTTAACATTATAGACCAGAAACGGCCGGTTAGAAATATCAACCGCTGCCACGCATAGTGCCTCGTCCATAGGAACAATGGCCTGGCCATAGCGCCTTATACCTTCTTTCTTGCCCAGGGTTTCCTGCAGGGCATCTCCCAGACATATGCCGATGTCTTCAACGGTATGGTGGAAGTCAACCTCTATATCTCCTTTAGCCTTTAGGGTTAGATCAAAAAAACCATGCGCTGTAAAAAGAGTAAGCATGTGATCTAGGAACGGTATCCCACTGTCTACATTACTCCGACCTTCTCCATCCAGATCGAATTTCAAAGAAATATCTGTCTCACTTGTCTTTCTTTTTACTTCCGCCGCACGCTTTTGTCTTCTCATTTCCAACCCACCTTAAATATCCTCAGGACAAAAACCAATTGACTTTACTCGGCTTTTCGCTATAGTTTTTAAAGCAAATGCCTGCAAAAGTAAATTAAAAAGTATGCAACACAAAAAGAGCTCAATTCTTAGCATTGCAACGATAGTTGCCGGCGTGTTGGCCATCGGTTTTTCTGCTTTTGCACTTTGGCAGGTGAACAAATTCCAAAAAAGATGGGAAATGCTGGATAATGCTATAGCCACCACTCAACTGCGGATGGACAAGATTGAAACCTATCTCCTTAATCTGGAGATGACCAACTTTGTGAACATCATGAGTGCACGCCTGGCTTTAAATCTCAACAGGCAATTCATATTTTACGGCCTGGTTAACCAAGCGCCATTGACCCACGATATAATCATCTCCCTCTATACGCGAGATGACTTTTTCAAGAGTGAAGACCCAGAATTAAAGAAATTTATTATCAATCTGGTCAAACAACATACAAAAAC
>CAYSYZ010000213.1:763-2903 GCA_964435205.1 uncultured Desulfovibrionales bacterium | reverse complement strand
CGATCATGGAGGATGCGGGATGGCCAGGGAGCCCCCAGAGAGATTTCTTGCCGACCCGGGCCAGGATAGTGGGCTTTCCAGGGCTTATGGAGGTGCCGTGTACCAGTATCTGGCTTTCCGGAAAAGACTGAAAGGCCGCCGCGGTGAAGTCCCTGCTCCCTACCGAGCTTCCGCCTGATACCAGGATAACGTCTGCCTTTTCTAACCCCTCGGCGCACTTGGCGCGGAGGTCGTCAAATTTGTCCGGGACCAGCCCCAGAAAGATGGATATCCCCCCGTTTTGTTCCACTGCGGACCAGAGGGTATAGGTATTGATGTCTCTGATCTTCCCGGGTGGCGGGGTTTCCTCGACCGGGACTATCTCATCGCCGGTAGAAATAATAGCTACCCGTGGTTTCTGGTAGACCAAGACCTTTTGCCGGCCGATAGCAGCTAAAACGCCTACATCCTGAGGGCGTAGCCGGTGACTGCTGGGCAGAATCTGCTCGCCTTTTTTCAGATCCTCTCCCCGTAAAATGACATGTTCACCGGGGGCGACTGATTTCATCACTTCCAGAGTAGATTCGTCTATTCGTTGTGTATATTCCTGCATGACCACGGCGTCAGCCTCAGGGGGCAGCATACCCCCGGTCAGAATTTCGCAGGCCTGGCCACTGGTGAGGGGCTGAGATGCGAATTCGCCCATCCTTACTTTGCCGGCCACAGTTAGCAGGTTGGGCATACTTTCCGAGGAACCGAAGGTATCCCGGGCTCGAACTGCGTAGCCATCCATGGTGGAACGACTAAAAGGAGGTATGTCTTCAGGGGAGGTGATGGGCTCAGCCGAAATGCGCCCAACCGCCTCAGTCAAACGGATTTCTTCTGTCGGCACCACCGGAAATTCGCTGAGGATAGTGTAGATTTCTTCAGGAGTCTTCACTTTAAAGAATTCTTTCATTTTCTCCTCATAATGGAGTATGTTGACCTTTGCCTTAACCTTAATAATACAACTCCTTCAGAAAGGAAACCAAAAATGTTAATTAAATCATTCCCGGCCCTTCTGGTCAACAGAAAGGGCCGGCAGACGGTTTCAGACGACGTCGTATGTGAGGCAGCCTACCGCTTTTATATAAATCAGACGCTGATTACGACAGTTAACGTTTCACCTGTTGACCTCGAAAATTATGCCATCGGACGAGCGGTGACTGACGGGCTCTTGCATTTTGAGGAGATTGAAGAGGTTATTATCTCCGGGACAGAAATCTACGTGCAAAGTAAAGCGGGTGCAGCCGTTAGCGGCGAACCATCTCCAGAAATCCGCCGCATAAGTTCAAGACTGGCGATTTCGGAAAAGCAGGTCCGGTCATGTGCCGGTTTCTTGCCTGCCTTCGGGGGCAACTGGCAGAGGACCGGAGGTTTACACATTGCGGCTTTGTTTGATCGGCATATCGAGACAATCAGGGCGGCCGAAGATATCGGGCGCCATAACGCCGTCGATAAGGTGGTTGGATATGCGCTGCGTGAAGGACATGACCTGTCGGCCTCTGTGATCCTGTGTAGCGGCAGGCAGCCGGAGGACATGGTGGCCAAGATTGCCAGGACGGGAATCCCCATAGTAATCTCCCGCGCGGCAACTACCGATCGAGGCATTGCCCTGGCCGACAGGGTCGGTCTGACCTTGATCGGCTTTGCGCGGGAGGATCGTTTTACCATTTACACTCATGCGGAGAGAATAACCCAGGGATAATTCATGGGAGATTACTTGCTGGAGTTTTGAGCGGGAGTGTAAAGGCGCGATTTTGTGGTGCGCCCCGATCACGTACTAACAGTACGATATTTCAACTGTTTTGTTCATGTGCATTTTTTAACAAATAGTGAGCCTGCGTTCATTTTATTCTTGACATGTCGAGAGATGTTACGGTATATTAGACTTCATTATACCTTGGGGTTTTTTCTTAAACATTTCTGAGTAGTTGGGCAGGGCTGATATGACAATGTGTGAGGGGGCAGGTGCCTTTAGTATCCTGATGCGGCGGCTTTGTTTTATTTCTATTACCGGTAAGGCTGAAAAACCTACGGCATTTATAAAATAAAAGGAGGAAACAGGATGGCTTTAATTGAACCACATGGCGGGAGAGGTTTGGTATGCAGTTTACTGGAG
>CAYSYZ010000213.1:0-753 GCA_964435205.1 uncultured Desulfovibrionales bacterium | reverse complement strand
CCCTGAAGCAGGTCCGGATTCACTCGCGGGCTACTTCTGACCTGATAATGATGGGTATCGGGGCCTTCAGTCCGTTGCACGGATTCATGACCAAGAAGGATTGGAAGGGTGTGTGCGAGAATTTCACCATGGCTGACGGCACCTTCTGGCCGATTCCCATCACCGTTGACTGCAGCAAGGAAGACGCTGATGCAATTAAGCCGGATTCAGAGATCACCCTGGTGGACGACGCTACCGGCACCATCATGGCGACGATGAAGGTGGTAGAAAAATACGAGATGACCGAAGCCGACAAGACCTGGGAATGCATGAAGGTCTTCACGACGGATGACGTCGCCGGCCATCCCGGTGCCGAGAAGGTCCACAACCAAAAGGAAGTCAACCTGGCTGGTCCGGTGAAGGTCCTGAGCGAACTGGACTTCCCCACAAAGTTTGCCGGTATCTATAAGAAACCGGCAGAAGTGAGACAGATATTTCAGGAGAAGGGGTGGAGCCGTATCGCTGCTTTGCAGCTTCGTAACCCGATGCACCGCTCACACGAGTACCTGGCCAAGATCGCTATCGAGGTTTGCGATGGCGTTATCATCCATTCCCTGATCGGCGCCCTTAAGTCCGGTGACATACCTGCGGACACTCGCGTCAAGTGCATAGATGTTCTGGTTGAGAACTACTTCAACAAGGACATGGTGGTGCAGGCCGGCTATCCTATGGAAATGCGTTATGGTGGACCGAGAGAGGCCCTGCTCCATGCCA
>CAYSYZ010000212.1:2416-2906 GCA_964435205.1 uncultured Desulfovibrionales bacterium | reverse complement strand
ACCAGGGACAACGCACTCTATTTTGTTGAGTGCAAGTCTCTTGACCAGCATGACGACAGAAGCGCCAATGCTCTCTACAAGATCGGTGCACTTCAAAAGGAATTTGGACTCAAGGTGGCCAGCTTTTTTGTAACAACCTCGCCGCACGTTTTGAAAGAGGGAAAGATAAGAGAATCAGTTCAGGCCAGGGCCGACCAATTCAAGACCACGATAGTCCCGCCCTCTCAAGTCGCCGATTTTGGAAGAATCATTGCACAGAAACTGCATATTGAGAAAGGAAACCGCGTTGATTGATATTAACCTTTCATCCCTATATTTAGGTACGGCAAAACTGTCAGAAATGAACGAGTACTTAGCTAAAGCCAAATCCCTTGCCGGAGAAGGCAACGAAATCGTCCTTACCGGCCAAGCCCCGGTATGGCTCTACTTGAAGATAGCCAACTTGCCGCCTGGGGTCGGGATGATGTCGGTCAGGGTTCGATCGCGGCAG
>CAYSYZ010000212.1:0-2406 GCA_964435205.1 uncultured Desulfovibrionales bacterium | reverse complement strand
AAGATAGCCCATGCGCTGCATGGCAAGGCCCGAAAGCTCATTTATCGGTCGCCGGTTACCGGCGATGTAACCATATTTGACCACAGTCCGTTCTAATAAGAAAGTTACAGAAGTTACAAAGGTACCAATAGTTGCAATAGTTACAGAAGTTACAATAGTTGCAAAAGTTTAAAAGTTACAAGGAGATGGCGATGAGTTTTAAGCGCTTCGAGGACATAATAGCGTGGCAGAAGGCACGGGAGTTGACGAAAAGGGTCTATGCGCTTACAAAGAACGGGGATTTTGCAAGGGACTACGGCCTCACCGATCAGATACGCCGGGCCTCGGTTTCTGTGATGTCCAACATAAGTGAAGGTTACGAGCGGGGAACAAAAGAAGAGTTCATGCATTTTCTTTACATAGCCAAGGGCTCATGCGGCGAAGTTCGTGCCCAGCTTTATGCGGCGCTGGACCAGGGCTATATTACAGAAAGGGATTTTGAGGATATTTCGGCACTGGCCGTTGAAACTTCCCGGCTTATCTACCATCTTATCGAGTATCTGAAAGGTACACACATAAAGGGCGCGAAATTCAAAAAGCCGCCGGTAAAGAGCTTTCGGGAAGAGGTGCAGGATCTCCTGCGTGAGTATAAAAAAGAATAAGAAGTTTCAAAAGTTGCAGAAGTTGAAAAAGTTAGAAAAGTTGGGGCTGTTTTGCCACCACTGTACCTATTGTAACTGCTGCAACTATTGAAACTTTTGTAACTGTTGCAACTATGTATTTAACCTTAGCCCGAAAATTTCTTGCCGAAGGCGATGAAGACCGCGCCCGGAGTATCATTCTGGCTCATCGTCGCGAACCGTGCACTGATCCAGAGGTCCACTACCAATGGGGACTTTTGTGCGAGGAAATAGCCGCTTTTAATTTGGCCCGCCAGTCTTATGAAGAGGCTCTGAGGCTGAGTCCACGCAATGCGAAATATCTTTATTGTCTTGGTCTCCTCTGCTCTGATGCCGGCCAATATGAAAAGTCCCTACACTATCTCACCCGGGCCATTAACCATGCTCCTGACTACGCCAAGGCCCGCAAGCTTCTGGCCGGGTTGCTCGAGGCCATGGGGCGTGAGGGCTCAGCCAGGGCAGTGAAGGAAGAGACAAAAGAAGAACCTTCACCTTTTCGCTATTTTCCACCCTCGCTTGGCACGGCAGACCTTAATTTATTTCTCCATCTCTTCTCCGGCAGGGAGGTCGGTTATGCTACTCAGGATCTAAAACCCGGTACAGGCCAGGCCTACTGGACATATCACGAAGGCATCGTTACCCCTGAAGCGGTGGAAAAACATATTTATGGAGAAATCACCCTGGGCGGGTTGCCTCTAAGGTCTGATAACACAGTAAAATACGCAGCTATCCACATTCGGCCCTATCAGCGCATCGTCTTTCGATACCTCAAAAATCCCAGTATCCTCATGCAGCTCGAGGAAGCGGCTCAGGAACAGGCGCGTAAGTTAGTTGCGGCCTGCGCGGCACAGGGAATTTCTGCATATATTGAAGACCCCGGGCAGCGGAGCAGAAGAGTCTGGTTTTTCTTCGCCCGCTTTTTCCATCTGCTACTTATAAAACGCTTCCTGGATCGGATATTGCACGCCTCGGCGCATCTGCGAGAGGCAGCGTCAGTTTCAGATTCACGCCTGGTAGTGGAACCCCTTCTGGCTACACAGCCGGTAGGAATTGGCTGGCAGGAACAGGCTGTCTTATTACCCCTGGGCATTGACTGTCAGACAGAGAAGAGAGGTTTATTTATAGATACCGACGGAATCCCTTTCCCGGAACAGCTCAAGTTCATACGCAAGATACGCGAAATAGACGAACCTCAGGTCAGAAGTGTTTTAAAGAGTAGTAGTATTTGCGTTGGTTACGGGCAAAGGAGCGCCGGTAAGCAAGACCTCTGGAGAAATTGTCCCGTACTGGCTGAACTCATCAGCAAGGCCCAATCCGGCCGTAAATTGAGCAGTAACGAGAAGCTGATTCTTTTTTATACCCTGGGCTTGTCTGCAAAGGCCAGGCATTTTCTCCACGACGTCCTTGAGCCATGTCCTGACTATAATTATCAGAAGGTCGAGCGCATGCTTAATCAGCTTAAGCTACACCCCATAAGCTGCCTGAAAATTCGCAGCCTGGTCCCGGAGGTTACGGTTTCGGTACAGTGTTCCTGTATTTTCGATCTGCGCGGCGGCAAGTACCCGTCTCCGTTCTTGCATCTTGAGCCCGGAACATCTCTGTGCGTAGCCCAGGAAGACTTTAATGGGGCTTCCCTTAAGGAGTTAGCCAGGGGTTACTTTCTGTTGCTGGCTAAACGCGAAGAGGTTGTGCGAGATTTGGAAAGGCTTGAGATGGCCATTGATAAACAATTGGCCAGGAAAGGCAT
>CAYSYZ010000211.1:0-2916 GCA_964435205.1 uncultured Desulfovibrionales bacterium | reverse complement strand
GCATCCTTGCGTTGGGACATAGGTCGTTGTCCCAGGACTTCACCGGTTATTAAAAATGATGCTCCCCGTAGAGCCAATTCCTCTCTAGCCCGCTTGAGTAGCAAGATTTTACAGTCTATACATGGATTAAAATAGCGGCCATAGCCGTGAGGTGGATCCATTAAGACATTTATAAAACTGTTACCGATATCTATTATGCACAGTCTAATGCCATAGCGGGTCCATACTTCCTGAGGATAGAAATCCCTGTCTTTCCTGTGCCCAAAGAAAGGCGAAACAAAATGCAAAGCTTCGACTTCTACCCCCTGCTCTTCCACTAACTTGCAAGCCAATATGCTGTCCAGCCCACCTGAAAAAAGAGCCAGGGCTTTTACCTTGGTCAAAAATTATTATCTCCCTCGCCGTTCTAACATCTCCCGGGCGTGCGCTCTGGTCTTTTCGGAGATTTCTACCCCACCCAGCATCCGTGCAATTTCCTCCACTCGCTGCTCCTCTGTGAGGCACTTCACTATAGTCTCTGTATGGTCTTCTTTTTGCAACTTATCCACGCGATAGTGTGTGTCGGCGAAACAGGCAATCTGCGGCAGGTGAGTAATACAGATGACCTGATGATGCCTGGCCAGATCCTTCAGTTTCTGGCCAACAACCTCAGCTACTGCTCCGCCTATTCCGGTGTCGACTTCATCAAAAATGGTAGTTTCTACGCTATCCCTTTCAGTCAAAACGCTTTTCAGAGCCAACGTGATACGGGAAAGCTCTCCCCCGGAAGCAATACAGGCCAGCGGCTTTAACTCTTCACCAACATTCGGTGCGATGAGAAACTGAACATCGTCGACACCACTTTCTGAAACTTTATCCTCGCCACTTTTTTCGAGCGGTCTAAAATCAACGACAAATTGTGTGCGTGGCATGTGGAGTAATTCAAGCTCCTGACAAGCAGCTTCCGCTAATTGTGTGGCAGTTGTTTTACGTTTAACAGACAGGTCCAGGGCTCGACGCATGACCTCTCTTTCGGAGCTGGCCACTGCTGTCTCGAGAGCATCCAGTTCCTCTCGCATTTCTTCTATGCCTGCCAGCTCCTGTTCTATTTCGGCACACAGGGCAAGCACATGCTGGATGTCACCACCATATTTCTTCTTCAATCTGGACAATTCCTGTAACCTGTCTTCGATAGCCTCCAGTCTCCGTGGATCGCTGTCAGTTTTCTGCAGATAGCCCTGCAAACTTAAAGACACATCTTCTACTTGAAAAAAGGCTGAGTCAAGCGCTTCTACAAGCGGGCTGAGGGAGCTATCGATTTCGGTAAGGGAACGGCCCAGCGCCCTTGCCTCGCTGAGGTTTTCGATTACCGCGCCAGAAGAGGCATACAGTAGGTGGTGAATGCGCTGCGCCCATTCGCGCAGTTTTTCCGCAGAAGCTAGCAGGCTCTTCTCTTGCATGATTTCTTCCTCTTCACCAGCCCTCAGATTGGCTTTCTTTATTTCTTGGAGCTGAAAAGCTAAGAGTTCTCTACGCGCCGCACGGGCGGTTTGCTGATCAAGCATCTGCCTATGTCGGTCACGAAGCTCCTGCCACATTTGGTACTTCTTTTCCATCCCATGGCGAAGATACTGAAGTCCTCCAAAAGCGTCTAACAAAAACAGGTGATTTTTGGGGCGTAAAAGAAGCTGATATTCATGCTGTCCGGCAATGGAAACCAGTTCACCGGCCAGGTGTAATGCCATCTGCAAAGTAGCTGCAGCCCCGTTAATAAAAACCCTCCCTTTACCGGTGCGGCAGATCGTACGCCGAATAATTAGGTCACCATTCCCGTCGATGCCCATTTCTGCCAGCTTTTGGGCTATCCGGCTGCCTTCCGGACATTCAAAACAGGCCTCTATCTTAGCTTCCACTTTTCCGGTACGAACCAGATGTGGGCCTCCCCTGCCTCCTAAAACAAGCTGAATAGCCTGAACAATTATGGACTTACCAGCGCCTGTTTCCCCTGTCAGGGCGTTTAGGCCGGGCCCGAATGAAATCTTAAGATTATTAATCAGGGCGAAATCCTGGATGGTAAGTTCAAGCAACATGGATGGAAAGTATCCGGGTATCTAAATTTAGACTTCTAATAAGAACATCATGGCTCACTCCAAACACATCCTGCATCAACCTGGAGCTTAATCTATCATGCACGCCCTCTGCAGCACAAAGCAAACAAATCAAATCATTTTCTTCCAGAAAAGAGGACCACAATTTTACAAGCGAAAAAGGAAGGAGGCGAACTGCCAGGGAGGTAGCCAGCCTTGAGGCATATCATTTAAATTCCACATAGCAAAAGCTTTGCCTCCGCGGCCATAATTAGAGAATCTTACAACCTGCAAGAAGCGAGAAGTAAGGATGTAGAGGTGAAAAACTCTTCTATCCCCTCACGTCTCGTATCTGCCGTCCTGTACAAGACGAACTGGAAAACATACCCAAATTACGTAGTCAGGCAGTCTTCAACACCAATGCGAACCAAATTATACCTTGTATGGATTCACCGTCACGACCGGGCAAGGAGCAGATTTCACGATCTTCTCGGCAACACTGCCGAAGATGGCCTTGTCCAGCCCCTTTCGGCCATGAGTCCCTATAACTATCAGATCAATCCCCTCTGT
The DNA here is from genome assembly GCA_964435205.1 of uncultured Desulfovibrionales bacterium. GTDB lineage: Bacteria > Desulfobacterota > QYQD01 > QYQD01 > QYQD01 > CAYSYZ01. Next base: position 280 of record CAYSYZ010000211.1, on the reverse strand, counting down.
CCTGACCAGTTCGTTTATTTGTTCTGCGGTATCTCCAATCACTACCCGAGTCTCTAGGTTTTTGAAACTCTCCAAATGTTCTTCCACAAAATTTTGCATATTCTTCTCAGCGCCTCGGGCGATTTCTGCCTCGAAGTCGGCTATTGAGGTGTGTGGAATGTAGAAACCGGAAAAATGGCGCAATTCCTGAACTACATATACAAGATATAGTTTGGCATTAAATTTTTCAGCAAAACTAGTGGCATAAGGAACAATCTTCGCTGAACTTTCCGAAAAATCA
>CAYSYZ010000210.1:0-2933 GCA_964435205.1 uncultured Desulfovibrionales bacterium | reverse complement strand
TGGTGCAACCATATGAAATCCATCAGGCGGTGCATTTCCGCATCGAACAGGTACCTTGCGGCGTGAATGGCCGTTCCAAGGTCGATACCGGAATGCACCTCCTTGAGAATCCCCAGAAAATGCTCGAAATCGCAGATCAACGCATCCTTCAGGTGCGGGGTAAAATCAGGATGCGACCTGATCGGGCGTTCGTAGCTTTCCAGCCGTTCTCTGGTGACACCGCCCTCTTCAAGCCTCTCATAGAATCGACCAAGATCTCCGTTACTTCTCAAAAATTCCAGGTAGGCCTCACAGATGACGATATCATCGGGTGTGGCGTTGTTGTGAAGTTTCTGATGCCACTCCTCCATAAAATGGCCGGAGACTTCCTTGATATGATGGCGATGCATGATATTCAAAACTTCGTCCCTGACCCGCTGTGCATTACTTCCTCGTCCGAGTGTGGTCATCATCAACCGGATCAGCCCATGCTCACCTGGCTCGCTGGCATAACGGTCGGCAACTTTAAGCGTCAGGCGATCCATGGCATGACCCAACTCCCGGGGTTTGGTGTTGTAGTTCCTCTGCCAATCCAGCTGCCTGATGCCGGAAAAACGCAGCCATACAAAAAGCAGCGCCAGTCCATCAACATTATTCCTTTGGACCTTATCCAGGAGATCATAACAGAGATTGAAGCGGTGCATCAGGGTCCAGGAATTGCGGCTCATTTCCTTTTCAATGATCTGGTCGGCAAGACCGGCCAGTTCAGGATCGCCCAAAGACGCCTCATACTCGGGAGGAACCAGGATCGGGATGTAGAAATTGCGACCGTGGTCATTTAACCACCGGTCGGTGTCGACCTGCTTGAGTACAAACGAAATGCCCATGGGCGCATCCTGTTCACTCATTTCCAGATGCAATCGTCTGAACCCCGCGCTATCAACAAACGGTGTCTGAGCGGCCTTGTCCTGGAATGTCGTCGTCCCGGCAGGATGGATAAAAACCGGGGGGAGTAACCATTCATAACGGAAACGGGTGGCCACGCCCCAGTGTAAAATCAATGGCGCCGGGATGTCAGTAATCAGCGTAACCTGGTACCGGTCTTTGTCTTTGCTCACGGCAACGGATAACTGGCCGTAATTGTCAACGCGATACGTGTGTTCATGGGAGATCTCTCCATGCCTGATCTCCTTTCTTAACGCTTCCATGGAAGATAAGCCCGGCCTCCCCGGCACTGGAATCTCTATCTGGTAATTCCGGCCGTGGTTATTGTCCCAGCGGCCTTCCTCGGGGAAAAAAAGAACGAAAACGATCGAGCGAAAATCCAATGCCCGACCCAGCCTGAAGATGATCTGGGTTGACCCATTCCGGCTTAAAAAGGGGGTCTGAACAGCCAGCCGGTCAAACGCCCGGCTGCCTTCAGGCCAGACCGGCTGCGGAGGCATCCTCCAGGGTGCGCGGGGATGATCCTGAAGCCCCCAGTGCAGCAGGCACTTTTTATCCCTTTCCGTCCGAAGAGATATTTCGATCCCGTCGTCTAGGACCCGTTTTTCCACATGCAGCACAATGCCGCTTTTGGTGATTATCTTCTCAGTCATAATTTCTTAATATAATTGCGATATTATCGATATGCAAGCGATAAACCCGCCGGGCAACAGTCAAAAAACCGCATTGCTAAAGGAAAACTTCAGATGCTGCTGTCTATACCTCTTAATCGCAGCATAAATCAGCTTCTGCCGGGGATGCATAGCCGAACCCGGTTTGCACACATACCCGAATCGGAAGAGAATGACCGGGCTAAATCCAAAGGAGCTCCTGAAAAACCACAGCTTACCGATAAGACGAAAAAAGGTAGAAGGAGACGGTATGAGATATCAGACCCGGCCCAAGAACGTGACCGTCAAGACCGTGGACGGAATGATGCTGACAGGTAAGGTCAATCTCGGCTCTAAGGAAAGGTTGTCTGACGTCTTCACCAAAGACCAGAGTCCCTTTGTGATCCTGTACGATGTAATATTCGAAGATGGCCGTGGCGACACGAGGAAGGTTCTTTTCATGAATAAAAACCATATCGCCTGGGCGGAGCCGGACGAGACGAATTAGGTAAAAGAACTTTCCGCAAAGCCCTCGATGCAGGAGATAACAAAAGAAGTAGAGTCTATTTTGGGGAAGGACCCGGTGTTGGCAAGAGGGGTGAATTCCCCCTTTTTTAGTGGACACACCGAAGAGCCAAGTTTACTATGGCTTTTAATACCCTGTCCGCTTTATCACCGTCCGTCAAGGGTATCACGGCCCTGGAAAGTTGACCCCACAATGCCACCTGGCGCTCCCCGCAAATCTCCTTGACCTTCCATTTAATTTTGTGATATTCCTTGCCAAGTTCCTTTAACATGCATAGCGAGTGAATTCCCTGTACGCCTCAGTCCGCCTAAGCGGACAGGGAGCTTCAATTAATGTAGTGGGGTATGAATGGCCTTTATATTCATGGATGAATCAGGGGACTTAGGGTTTGATTTTGAGAAAAGTGGAACGACTAAACACTTTCTCATAACTTTTTTATTTACAAAAAATAAAAGGCCCATCGAAAAGTGTGTCAAAAAAGTCCATAGAGGACTTCAAAAAAAGTTGAAGTGGAAAAGGACGGTATTACATGCATATCATGAGAACCCAGTGACTCGTTTAAGGCTTTTACGATGCCTTGCTGAAAAAGACGCCCATATAGTTACAATAGCTCTTAACAAGCGAAAGGTTTACACAAGGTTACAGGAGGAGAAGGCTGTACTTTACAACTACGTTACAAATATTCTTTTAGACCGGATAGTTACCAAGAAACTAATACCCACTGAAAGCAAGGTAGAGCTTGTTGCATCAAAGCGTGAGACCAATAAATTTTTAAATGTCCCAGTTCAATGAGGAAGTGCAACACTTGGAGAAATGGCCTTATGGCTGGTACT
>CAYSYZ010000209.1:0-2953 GCA_964435205.1 uncultured Desulfovibrionales bacterium | reverse complement strand
TTTTGTCCGGATTTGCCTTACTGCAAAGGCTATCATGGCCGATGCAGTTTTTTTTTGCCTGGATAGATACTTGCTCGAAGTCATTACCAAAAGGAGGTGAAATAAATGGCTAAAGGATTAGTTAAATGGTTCAATGAGAGCAAAGGCTTCGGCTTTATCTCCCGGGAAGACGGTACAGATGTCTTCGTGCACTTTTCAGCTATCACGGGTGATGGGTTTAAGTCTTTAAGGGAAGGTGAGAAGGTGACCTTCGATCTAGCCGAAGGGAAAAAAGGCCTTCAGGCGGTAAACGTTTCCGTATCGGAATAGACGGGACACAACAAATATCTGAACGGAGAAAGGTGCTCTTATGAATACCGGTTATTCTCCGTTTGGATATAAAGGAGCAATTGGAAATGAAAATATATGTTGGCAACTTGTCCTACGAGGCTAGTGAAGATGATCTAAGAGAGGAATTTGGTGCCTTTGGCGAGGTTACATCTGTAGAGATCGTCAAAGATAGATACTCCGGCCAGTCCCGGGGCTTTGCATTTGTCGAGATGTCAGACGATAAGGCAGCCCGGGCTGCTATCGACGCCCTAAACGAGAAGGATATCAAGGGACGCAACCTGAGCGTGAACGAGGCGCGCCCTCGCCCCGCAAGGGACACCGGCGGATACGGTGGAGGCTATGCGGGTGGACGGAGAGGTAGTGGTAGTGGTAGTGGCAGCGGCAGAGGCAGAAGCGGAAGCGGAGGCGGAGGCGGAAGGGGATCAGGTTTCGGAGGAACAAGAGGCAAAAGATAAAAGCAGGAGCTCTTCCGAGCCGTGATATTTCTGTCATGAGTATGGATTTGGAGCGAGGGGTCGCAGCAGGGAAGCAGGATACTGACACCCTCGCTACACATCCGGAAATCTCTCTGGTTGGCCGCAACTCAAAAGAGGTGGCGGCTATTAGAGGCGAACCACAACCGGAAGAATTTGGAGCAAAAACTTGGCAAAAAAATCAAGAGGTACCTTCGAGAAACGTCAAAAGGAAAAACAGCGCCAGCAGAAACAAAAAGATAAGAGAACCCGCCGACTCGAATCCAAGCAGCAAAAAACTAGTCCAGAGCTAGGGTCTGGCGATCAAGACCCGGATATTGCCGGCATTATACCCGGCCCTCAGCCTCTGCCAGAACCAGGGGATGAAAACATCAATGATGATGAATAGCGCCCTGTGGCCAGGAGACAACGCAAGGCCCGGTACGGTCGGTAATGCGCAGGTTACATTCGTACGCCGGCCTTAGAATTAAGGATTACTGCCGAAAAAACCTCTGCTCATTTGATGTCTTCCAAGGTTTGATCTACGCCTAAGTGATTGGCAATCTCTCGGAATTGTTCTAGTGTGGACGCGCCAGGTCCTCGACACAGTCAAATGCCCTCAAAAACGCCGATTGGGATTGTCCTCTGACCACGCAGGCTTTCGCAAATTCATCCAGGTCGCTACGTTTCAGCGGATTCGTCTTCAGCGTAAAGTGCATGTTGGTGCGTAGATCGTAGATCCATAAGTTTTTCGTCCACGGGGTTTCGGAGGCTGGGTTACGGTCCCAAAACAACACGTTTGCCTTCACACCCTGGGTCTAAAACAAGCCGGTTGGAAGACGCCGCAGGGTATGCATCGCACTCGATAATCTCCCCTCTCCATGCCCCGCCATTCCTGTCAAAACTGGAGTTTCCTGAGTTTTTATCCGAAGCTGAGAGACAGCTGAAAATCATCAATGGTTTTAGGTTTTATACCTCTAAGTGCTGTTTTATCAGGGTAAAGGACATTATCGTATCCCGGAAGCTTCACAGGCACGGCATTATACTGAACCGTCGTCTTCTTTTCCTTACCGTCATCATAGACGATCAGAACCGTTTCGTATGGCGTAGGCAGCGCCTTGGCCATCGCAAGGCAGTTTACCCTTTTGCCTTTATGCAAAAGGTCTCTCTCTTTGAGCCTGATTACGAATCGTGCCGACTTCTCCCTATTAAGGTATTTGTAATATATCACTCCCCGGTCTCCGCCCCGGTCTATGGCATGAACTCCCTTATCCCCTAAATGCCGGAAGACTGTGTCAATAACCTTGAATATCTGTGTGTTTGCACTCTTTACGTCAGGTGCAGAATGCGAATATGCCTCACAGTACAGCGGAATTACATTCTTTGATTCAACATCGGCAGCTACTGCCTTACACAGTGGATACCCTTCCCCTATTTCTCCCTCACTTCCGTCACGAACCTTACCCAGAAACTCCATCTTCCTGGCATACTTCTTCCTGATATCACCGGGGTCTATGGCTATTACCATATCATCCGTCACCCTGGAGGCCGCAAGCCTGCATACCTCACCTTTTATGGCATCCGTAAGGTCGCAATCGTCCAAATTCCTCGAAAGTCTGTCCTCCGTCTTTATCAGGTACTGCTCTTTCTTTAGTGTCCTTGCTATGTTGCTGAGCTTTACATCCTTGGATGCCTGAATTCCATATAACATCTCTTTGATAAGCTTCTGCTTGGGCTTTGTAAATTCCCTGGAAATGATTCCTGAGAATTTTGAAAGCTGTCCCTTGAGATTCGCAGCAATCCTGGATTCATAGCTCATGGCTCCTCCGTCTTGTTGATAGGCCAAGCTTTCATCAGAACAGAGGCTATATAATTCGGGAATCTTCGTTTTTGTCAAAAAACAAACCCTGCAAACTTCGGCTTCTGGGCTTATTAAATTATTTCAATCACTTATATCTTTGACTCAAGAAAAACTCGGGAAACTCCAGCTGTCAAAAGGGTGTTGTCAACAAATAGAATTGTCCACTTTTTTACTGTCCTGGGAGAGCTTCAGAAGTGGTAGCTTGAAGCGTATTTCCCAGGACAGGAGGCGAACGGTGGACCTACGCTGCCTTTTCCTTTTTTTGTTTCCTTGAGTTTTCCTTGTTCATCATAATCGGCCAGTTTGCGCG
>CAYSYZ010000208.1:0-2954 GCA_964435205.1 uncultured Desulfovibrionales bacterium | reverse complement strand
GCTGTGGGGAGGGCGGGAGAAAAGCCCGCCCTTACCCGATTAGCTGTTTTCATCATTCTTTTCAAATTTACCAAAGTAACTATGTGTTCTTACATCAGTAATCAATTTGGTAGTTTGAACCGCGTTTACATTTGGAATTTCCTTATGAGTTCCCTTGTACTCAGGCAGTTTGTATTCCAGCTTACGCTTTGGGTGATGAACTATTTCTTCACCCTTAAGACCTACACCTTCACTCTCACATAAAAAATGATCTTCTGTGAACGTGCCATCATTTTTTATGTACCTCAGACCAACCACATAGGAATTTTCTTTTGTGGTCGGAATAGAAAAGGTTATTTGCTTCAGTGAGTCATCGTTTTGGCGAAGCCTAATACCATAATTTTTTAAGAGCGGGATAATTTTTAAAAGAGCACTACTGTCGTTCACAGAACAAGCACTCCAAATTTCCCCTAATTTTATGTATGCACTATTCATAATCTTTTCAGCTAACACTAAGGTCAGCGAGAGGCCGCTTTATGGCCGATTCGCTGCGCCGGCTGGTTATGAGGTCCTCTGCCACTCTCATCATTCCTTAAGGTAAGACTGAAAACAAGAAACATTTCCCCCGCTCTACCGGATGAATTTTTTATAGTTATGCTTTTCACCTCCGGTTACTTAAAAGCCAATCGTTTGAGGACTTCATCGAGTGGCCTTTCAACATACAAGGCAAAAAGAATTATCAGCATAATACTGGAGGAGAAAGATATGAACCCCTTAAGATTGCTTATTTTATGAATTATTCGCAGCGACTTGTAATAATGGACAAAAGAGTAGATTAGTAAAGTAAGCCCGAGAAAAAAGAAAATTAGAACTGGTATCTTTTCATTTGGAGCGAGATATCTGAAGACGGAATCATTTGGCCCTATTATGAACGGGACCCTGTCTATAGTTTTAAGATAGTACCATTCCGGCACCAAGAAAATGAAAAGGCCAATTGGCATAAAAGCACTCAAAAAACAAAATGCTGCAAAGGTTGCCTTGAAAACACCTTTGCCGCCAAACACTTTTATAGAAAGGTGTATGATCGTTGCATAACTGAACCATGTAACATACAGAAAAAGAAGACTTGCCATGATAAAAACTATATTGTCCTGTTTATCTCCAAAAACAGATAACAGCGGAAATTGTAAAGCGAAGCAAATTAATCCCATGTAAATCATAAAGCGAAGCGAAAAGAATAACGTGGTATCATTCTGAAAATCAAGGCCAGTAAGTGCTCTATGACCTTTTGTAATGATCGCAAACCACAAAACCAGGACTCTTCTTGTCTCATCAACTAACGACCCCCAAGGCATGGATGCGTCTATTTTAATATCCATTGTAAGTTGCCTATTTGATCATAACGTCACGCTTCAGTCTTGAGAAACCCGCTCACGCAGTGATACATTAGCAGAAGTACTAGCCGAAGGCAAGGGCGGAATCGTGAGAGACCGTCCGAAGGGCCGAAGCGCAGCGGAGACCACGAGCCAACGGCGAGAACGACCGCAGGGAGCGGTAACCCGGAGCGCAAAGCTATGAACCGACGAACAGACAAAATCGTCAGGATGAACGATTTTGAACAGCTTTGCTGGCCCGAAGGGCGAGCCACAGGACGTGGCGAGTAAACAGCATGCAAGGCCAAGTCTCCGGGTGAGTTAGCACAATGGCTGAAGGAACAAGGGCTGGTCTCGATCAAGAAACTGTGGGTGAACATCCATTATCCGGCTACGGCCCGATAGGCTTTATGAACCGCCTAGTGCGGACCCGCTTGCTAGGTGGTGTGGGGGCTGGGGGATAAAAACCCCGGCTACCCGATTGGCTTGCTTCCTTGCTATTTATGGTGTGATTCCGATAATCACTAATGGAACAGCCGGGACGCCGCGTCCCTGCCTAACTACGTTGTAAAGCTCACCTTCGTAGTAAGCTACGCCTGAACTCATTTGCGATTGGAGGGATTTCATGGGGAGAATCTCTATACCGATGTCAATCTTGTCGCCGACATAAAAGGCAAGATGTTTTACGAAAAGGTCATAGGCCACAAACGAATACTTGCCGAATTGCACTTCAACGGCAACGCGGTCTTTCACGAAATCCGTCTGGTTGTAACTAAAAATCGGCTTGTCGCCCGCCTCCTCAATTTCTTTCTTTTGTTCTTCAGGTGGCAAGGTAAGTGTTTTCCGAATGAGCTTTTCACTTTTGGTAACCCAATAGCTTACACGGCTCTCTTCCCAATCCTTTGCACGAAGCAGCTTATTGAAGGTAGCATTCATTTCAATAGGGCTGTAAAGCAGCTTGCCCTTCATCGTCTTTTCCTTAGATACCTTGCTTTTGCATTTTTCAGCATCAACCGCAGTGATAACAGATTGAATCTCTTGCCATAGCTGCAGCTTGTGCACAAGTAAGAATTCGAGGCCGTTCAGATGGGAATATGTTTCAACAATTTTCATGTAGTTCTATACTTGACCTTTTTTTCCTTAATCAATAAGGGCTGTTCCGAATCTTTAGATTTTGTCCAAGGTGCTATAGTTAGGCTATTTCCTGCTTTTATAGGATCGTATACGGGGCGATTCATGGGACGGGTTTTTAAAGCCCCTGCTATTTCCAGTTCAATCCTTTGTCTTGCAAGGTGGACATATTGTGAAACGACTTCTGCACCGGCCCCCCTTCGATTGTGGCGGATAGATGCAACAATTGATGTGCCGGTTCCGAGAAAAGGATCAAAGACCCAGTCACCTTCGTTGGTCATTGAAAGAACGAGTCGCTCAATAAGTTCAACAGGAAATTGGCAGGGATGGCTTGTTTTCTCGACATGATTGCTTTTTACATTTGGAATGATCCATAAATCCCCTGGGTTTTTACCAAGTGGATTGCAGGAATGCTTGCCGGCGTTCGGGCCTTTAAAATATTTTTTGCCGGGATATTTCTGAGGCACTCTG
>CAYSYZ010000207.1:0-2962 GCA_964435205.1 uncultured Desulfovibrionales bacterium | reverse complement strand
AGTACGGATTTGCAACCGTGGTAGTCGGCTCTCCCCAGGAGAAAAGCAAGGCGTTTGAATTGGTTAAAAAGTGCCGTGGGAAAGCCTACAATACTGCAGGCAAAACTACGTTGGGCGAATTAGCCGGATTACTCAGCATGAGTTCTTTGCATGTAGGCGTAGATAGTGCAGCTCCTCACATAGCTGCCGCAGTAGGCGTTCCCACCATAACCATTTATGGTCCATCCGACTGGATGGACTGGGCACCTCCAGGTGATATGCATAGAGTCGTCACTCCCGATTACGACTGCGCGCCCTGCCATCAGAAAGGATGTAACTCCACCGGATCGAGTAAATGCCTTGAAAACTTACGAACAGATAAGGTAAAAAAAGCTATTCAAGAAACGATGGAAACACTATCGCCGAGGTAGTATCTCTGAGTATAACAAATTGTTATTGTAATTATTCGGGTTGTTTGGTTCACAGTTCACGGTTGGTTTCCTTATCTTCAAACCGTTCAATCTTCATCGCTCTCTAACTGTGAACCTTGGAACTTTGAACCTGAGTAGTTACGTTTTATTAACTTAACAATATGATTGTTATTCAATCTTTTTGGCCTCGTCAATCAACATGACGGGTATATCGTCCTTAATCTCGTATAGGAGTTTACACTTATCACAGATCAATCCGTCTTTTGACTCATTCAATCTGATATCGCCCTTACACTTAGGACAGGCCAGAATTTCCAGAAGTTCTTTGCTAATCATGATAACTCCTTAATTGGACGCAGATTTGCGCTGATGTCCGCAGAGCTATAATCTCTATTAACACCCTCACAAGTTCCTAGGCCCGCATCTCATTTAGAATCTGTAAGAAGTCCTCGATTTCCTGTTTGAATCTATCGAAGATTTCCTTACTTTTTTCGATAAGTCTTGACAGTCTTTCAGAATCAAGTTCAAAGCCATAAATATTACGTACCACGTGTCTGAAGGCAAGAAATTCATGTAATAGCTTTGCCGTTTCTTTAGAAATCACAGGTGGCCTTACATTTGTTATTTCCAAAGACATGGTCTTCAACAATCGCTTGTGCCAATCATAAGAACCAGGTATGCCTCCATTAATATCTTCTGCGATTTTTTCAAATATCCTTTCTATCCCGGTATAAAAGTTGTGCAGTTTTAAGGCCAGGCTTTCTTCATAGACTGCCTTCTGTTCTTCATCTACGGGGATTACGTTACTCACATTTCCTATATCCCGGATAAGCTTGTCAAGGAGTAAAAGTTCATCGTTGATTTCTGCCAGCAGATCAGCTATTCGTTCTTTTTTCATAAAGTACCCTGCCTTTGTCTATGCGCTGCCGCAACAGCTCACTCACGTCCTCTAGTGGTTTTAAATCAACCTCGAAAGGGCTGACCTCCATCAGGAGGGCGAGAGCCTCAAAGTAATGTTTTTTGGGAAGACCTTCTACAGCTATGTCTATATCCGAGGTCTTTTTAAAGTGGCCCGGCTCAATAACCGAGCCATAAAGGATGACTCTTCTAACCGGATAATTCCTGACCAGCAGCTCGGTTAAACTTTGGGCTACTTGTATAGCATTAGCCCTCGCTGCCTCGTTTTCGGCGCTTTCACGCCGGGCTCTTTCTTCCCAGCCGGCCTTATATTTGGTAATATTGATTTTCGTCAACTATACTCGCCTCGTTTAATCCTTTCTTTTGTCCATTCTTTGATATGAGTTGGAAGAGGTTCTAATTTCGTCAAGCGCCCTCGATCCAAACAGGTAGGCAAGCAAGAAGCCTTTCTCCTTGAAGTATTCTTTCAGTTTGGCAATAGCTTGATCCTGTTCCATTATTCGCCTAGATATTCATCATAATTTACGAATGAACACTATACTAAATTTTTGTCATAATCGCCTGTAAAACCTCTTCTACCTCAATTTGTTGCATACATTGCGTATCAGTACACTTCTTTTTAAAACAGGGGCTGCAAGGTAAATTTCTTCTTACTACTATATGGCCTTCTCCAAACGGACCTGTCCGCCAAGGAGCAGTAGGCCCGAACAGTGCCACTACTGGTGTTTCCACCGCTGCAGCGATATGCATAGGTCCGGTGTCTGTCGTTATCATAACACGACTCAGGTTGTAGAGGTATGCAAGCTCCCTTAAATTAGTCCTCCCGCAAAGGTTTAAGGCTTTTTCCTGCATTCCTTCCATGATTAACCTGACCTCAAGCTCGTCCTCCTTCCCACCGGTAAAGATCACCGACAGGCCGAGCTCCTTTACACAACGATCTGCAAGGCGCGCAAACTTTTTTTTGTCCCAGAGCTTGCTGTCCCATTTAGCCAGGGGATTAATTGCTACAAAAGGTTCCTTAATTTTCTCTTCTTCGAGTATCCGTTTTACTGCACACTTGTCAGCATCTGAAATTGGAATTGGAAAGTAATACCCGTTTGGCCGGGCTCCAAGATAATGAGCCAGGTTCATGTAGCGGAGAACCGCATGTTCTTCGATATCATAGGGAGGGATTTTTTCGTTCAAAAAAAATGAACTCCCCTCATCTCCCTGCAAATACCCAATTTTTCGCTTGCCCCGGGCAAGAAAGATCAGCAACCCGCTCTTCAAAAGGGCATGCAGGTCGAGAACAACATCATATTCAGTATCTCTCAGTTCATGAATGAAGGACCTTATCTCGCTTATAGCCCTTTTTCTGTTACCGGTATGGCCGAGGGCCTTAAGCCAACTTTTGCGCCTTGAAACAATCAGGCGATCCAGCAAAGGGTGGCCTTCAAGTAAGCTGGAAGCCGCCTCCTCTAACAGCCAGGCAATGTGAGCCGATGGGAATTTTTCGCGCAATGCGTAAAGAACAGGAAGGGAATGAACTACGTCACCGATAGCACTTAATTTTACGATAAGAATCCTCATGTTTTACCATTCGCACCGCAGAGCTTGCTATATTGCAGTAAGCCTTGCGGATAAATGAAAAAGGC
>CAYSYZ010000206.1:0-2985 GCA_964435205.1 uncultured Desulfovibrionales bacterium | reverse complement strand
GTATCCCGTTCCGCGGTTGCACGCGGATTATGAGTGCTACCAAACGCGGCAATCTTCGCCGAAAACAGGGCGTAATTTTTTATTTCCTTAAAGAACTGTATGTCTTTAGGGTTTGATCCCGGCCAGCCACCCTCGATGTAGTGAATACCTAGTTCGTCCAGTTTTAGAGCAATTCTTACCTTGTCTTCTACTGAGACGTTGAAATCCTCGGCCTGGGTGCCATCTCTCAAGGTGGTGTCATAAATTTCTACGCGTCGCATTCTTTATACTCCGTAGGCTGGATGGCTAGATTGTTTCGGCAATGTTCCTGGTCTCTCCCAGGTCGAATGCATCGTGTAAGACACGAACCGCCAGCTCGGTATATTTCTCATGTATGACCGCAGAAATCTTGATTTCAGACGTACTTATCATCAGGATGTTTATGTTGTGAGCGGACAGAACGCCAAACATCTTGCTAGCAATGCCGACATGATTACGCATGCCTAGACCGATCAGGGACACCTTGGCTATGTTCTCATCACCCATAACCCGTTCGCAGCCTATTTCCTTGCCGACTTGCTGCACTATTCCCATGGCCTTCTTGAAATCGGCCTTGGATACGGTAAAGGTCAGATCGGTCAGATCCGAAGCCCGTGTATTCTGAATAATCATATCCACCGCAATGTTGGAGTCTGAAATCGGTGTAAATATCTTGGCTGCTATGCCGGGTTTATCGGGCACTTTGGTCAGGGTGATGCGGGCCTCGCTCTTATTGTAGGCTACACCTGTGACCAGTTTATCTTCCATTTCCTTTTCCTCCTCTACGACCATTGTCCCCGGATTGTCATTGAAAGATGAGCGCACGTGTAGGGGGACTTTATAGCGTTTTGCAAATTCTACAGAGCGGATTTCCAGGACTTTTGCCCCCAGGCTGGCCATTTCCAGCATCTCGTCGTAAGAAATACGGCCAATCTTACGGGCATTGGTACAAATATTGGGGTCAGTGGTGAAGACACCTTCCACGTCTGTAAATATCTCGCACAGATCCGCTTTAAGCGCAGCAGCTACAGCGACTGCGGTGGTGTCGGATCCCCCGCGCCCGAGCGTAGTAACGTTTCCTTGGGCATCTATTCCTTGAAACCCGGCTATAACTACAATGCGCCCCTGTTTCAGGTTCTCCCGGATCTGGGATGTGCCGACCTCCGTAATGCGTGCCTTTCCGTAAGCATTATCGGTCAGGATGCGGACCTGATGTCCGAGAAAGGAACGGGCATCGTAGCCCATGGATTTTGCGGCCACGGAGAAAAGGGCGACTGTAACCTGTTCACCGGTAGAAGCCAGGACGTCCATCTCGCGTGGATCCGGATCCTCTGTTATCTGATGGGCCATGGATATGAGTTTATTGGTCTCACCAGCCATTGCCGAGAGCACAACTACCATTTCGTTGCCCAGTTTTTTTGTCTCGATGACCCGTTGAGCAACCCACTTTATCTTCTCCACGTCAGCTACCGATGTCCCACCGTATTTTTGTACAATTAGCGCCATGCCTTCAATCTCTCCAAAAGTAATTCCGTGACACTACTTGCTTTTACCATTACCTTTATTTTTTAAAAGTGGCAAGAGGTCCTTTTCGAGAGTATCCATCCTGACGATACCTGTGTATTTCTTCGCTATATCTCCCCTGGAGTCGATAAGAAAGCTCGCGGGGATAGCGTAGATTCCTCCATAATCATTGCTTACAGCATTATCACCGAGGAGAACAGGATAGGTGACCGCAGCTTTCTTTATGAATTCTTCCAGAATGTTTTTGGCAGCAAGTGTGGCTGCACCATCAAGGGAGATGCCAATAACGGTAAATCCCTTTCCTTTGTACTTTTCATGGATAGCGATCAAATCCGGGATCTCTGCCCGACAAGGAGAACACCAGGTTGCCCAGAAGTTGACGAGGACAACCTTGCCCTTAAACTGGCTGAGTTTTATCGTATGGCCCTGCAGGTCTTTCAGGGAAAAATCAGGTGCCTTGACAGGCTTTGCTTCCGAACCGGAGGACGGATAGGGCTGACTAAAAATGAAAACAACGAGGGCCAGAGTAATGAACCACTTTGCTAAGTACCTGAAGCAATGTCTTAAGTCTCTTAACACACCTCACTCCTTGAATTGTTCAATTGTTTGGACCATCTCGATTAGTTTATCTGATACTAAACGGAACAAAGTTTTGCCTTTTTCTGGACTGGCCTTGGATGGGTTGCCCCAGACCCCGTTCGGCCAGAATTTCCTTTTGTTTCTTACCAGGATCGGTTTGGGAAACGCAGGATACTCTTCCGGACTTAGGCCTTTGACCCAATGGGGTCGCAAATAGAGCATAATCGACGTTTCTACCTCACCAGCGTGTGAATCACCGGGTGTTTCTACCAGTCCCTGGCTGACATTTCCGATAAGATCGAGTATGCTCAGGACGGCTATTTTTGCCTCGGGACAGATAGAGAGCAACTCTTCACCGGCATCGGTAATGGCGGCGAGGTGTGTTCCGCCCGCGTGTCCGGAGATAAGGATGAAATTCCTCAGTCCCTGGGCATAAAAGGAAATAACGATGTCTCTGGTGATTTTGCGCAGGGTCTCGCCTTTTATGGTTATTGTGCCAGGATGTCCACTGGTACTGCGGCACAGGCCGTAATGGACAGGCGGAGCCACAAAGAAAGGCTTTTTCACAGACGCAGCCCTGGCTATTTCGTAGATGTGTATGGTGTCCGTTGAGAGGGGCAGGTGGAAACCATGTTCTTCTACTGAACCATAAGGGATGACGACGGTACGCGTCTTTTCCAGCCCTTCGGCAAATTCGGACATGGTAATTTCTTCCAGGATCATGATCAGACTTTTACCATTTTCACCCTGGGATGGACAGCTTTTTCAGGCACTCGAGGGCAGTAAATAGTTAAAATCTAATTGACTTTTGGGGGTCTGTCAATAATAATTGCGGGCGTGATTGATTTACACATCCATACCAAG
>CAYSYZ010000205.1:0-3038 GCA_964435205.1 uncultured Desulfovibrionales bacterium | reverse complement strand
TCCTGCCAGAGTTTATCAATAAATGCATAGTCGAAAAAACCACGATCCCTGGCCTCAGAGTTGAATAAAATCTCCTCAGTAAGTGTTCTTATTTCTTTTTTAAACCACCTCTGAATCGGAATGACAAATCCCATCTTCTTACGGTAAAGGAGGCTCTCCGGCAATAATGTGGACATGGCCTTTTTAAAAACATATTTGGATTGTCGGCCATTCAGTTTCAAATAAGAAGGCATTGTGGCGACAAATTCCATAAATTTATGGTCGAGTATGGGCACCCGTACTTCCAATGCGTGAGCCATGCTAGCCCGATCTACTTTAGTTAAGATGTCATCCACCAGGTAGGTCTTCATGTCTATATATTGCACCCGGGAAAGGGAATCTTCGGTTTGCATAGAAATTTTATTAAAGTAGGCCTCAAAGATAGAGGCTGTGTCATATCCCTTTAAGATTTCTTTTACGCCCTCACTTAAAAACTTCTTTTTTACCCCGGGCAAGAGCTGGGAGACAGAATAGAAAAAGGCCCTGGCCGGTGATAAAGAAAGATTCGTCAGAAGTGATTTAGCTCTGAAAATCTGCGGCAGCCAATCAGCCTTAGGGTAAACCTGGGCCAGACCGCCAACCGCAGTCCGTCGCAGGGCTTCAGGCAAGACCTGTCTTACCCGGTTTTCCAAACGGTCGTAAAAATAGCGACGATAACCGGCAAAATTCTCGTCACCCCCATCTCCGGATAAGGCCACAGTGACGTTCTGCTTAGCCACCTGTGAGACGTAATAAGTGGGGACGGCTGAAGAATCGGCAAACGGCTCGTCATAATGAAAGGCCAGTTTATCAATAATACCTAACGCATCAGGGGTAACGGTATATTCATGATGCTTACAATTAAATAGCCGGGCCACCTCGCGGGCGTAATCCAGTTCATTAAAAACTGCCTCTTTGAAGCCGATAGCATTGGTGATCACCGGCTTAGACATCAGATTCGCCATCAGGGCCACAACCGAGCTTGAATCCACACCTCCACTTAGAAAGGCACCTAAGGGGACCTCGCTTATCAGCCTGATTCTTACCACTTCGGTCAGTAACTGGAGAATTTCTTCCGCCCACTGTTTTTCCGGTTTTTTATGGGTCTGGGCGAAACTTACATCCCAGTATTCTTTTAGTTGAAAACCGCCTGCGGTGTAAGCCAGAATGTGCCCGGCCGGTAATTTATGGATATTTCTGAACATGGTTTTAGGTGCCGGTACATAGAGTAGAGAAAGATAATCCGAGAAGGCTTCAAGGTTTATCTCTCTTTTGACTGAACGATCCTGAAGGATGGCCTTGATTTCTGACGCGAAGACGATTCTTTCATTATCAAGATAATAATAGAGCGGCTTGATCCCCACCCTGTCCCTGGCAAGAAACAGCTTTTTTTTATTTTCATCCCAGATAGCAAAAGCAAACATACCCCTGAGTTTTTCGACACAGGCCTCGCCCCATTCTTCGTAGGCGTGGACGATGCTCTCCGTGTCGGAGTTAGTCCTAAAACTATGCCCCTTTTCTTCCAGGATGGCCCTTAATTCCTGGAAATTGTAAACCTCGCCGTTGAAGATAATCCATACGGTCTGGTCTTCGTTGCTGAGCGGCTGCTGGCCGCTGCGCAGGTCAATGATGGATAAGCGGCGGTGACCAAAGGCGACGGAGGATTCGGTTGATTGTTTAAAGTAGTAGCCTTCCTCATCCGGGCCACGGTGGATAAGGCTATCATTCATCCGGCGGATTAAGCCCTCGGGGATAGGACTGCCGGTAAAATCAACTATGCCACAGATGCCACACATCGCTTTTCATCTCACCGTAAAGGCGCAAAGACCGCAAAGAAAGAAGAGTATCTTTTTATTTACCGCAGAGACCGCAAAGCACGCAGAGAGGAACATGTTTTTTTCTCTGTGCCCTCCGCGTGCTCTGCGGTGAATAGTTAAGAATCTGTCAAGATTTTCTCCAACATCCCCACTCTATGTTCCCAGGAATAATTTCCCTCTACCGTTCGGCGGGCGGAGGCCGCCAATAAACACCGCTTATCTTTATCGACCAAAAGTGAGCTTATCTTTTTCACAAATCCAACCTCGGAATCGGCTATTAATAAGTCTTTGCCAGGATAAGCTTCGATACCTTCAAAGGCCTTAGAGGTAGCTACAATCGGTCTGGCCATGGCCATGGCCTCTAATATTTTGTTCTGTATACCCCTCGCTATGCGCAATGGGGCCACATAAATAGTGGCCATTTCGTAAAAAGGGCGGATATCTTCCACATAGCCGATCACTTTAATATTATGATTTGTCAATGCCTTTATCTCGGGGGCTGGATTACGGCCTACTATGTAGAAGGTCAGAGAAGGAAACTGTTCCATGAGCTGGGGAAGGATTTCTTTTGCAAACCAAATAACACCATCAACATTGGCATAATAATCCATGGCGCCGGTGAACAGTAAAATCGGAGATTTTACGTTCGAAGCGTTTGAGCCGCTGGAAATGTTCGAAGCATAGAAAATGTTTGAATCGTTAGAATCGTTCGGATTGCCAGAATGGTTCGAGCTGTTCAAGGCGCTAGAATGGCGTGGGTTGAAATAGGTAAAGTCAACGCCATTGGGCACGGTCAGGACAGTCTGCACACCGTTCTGGCCACAGAAGAGTTCAGCCTCGTTTCGGGAGACAAAGACTGAATAATCGAAAAAATCAGCCACTCTTTTTTCATATGCGGCCAGTCTTCGACTTTCTAGTACATAAATCCAGGAAAAAGGCCACTTAGTATACCGGGAATATTGCTGCCACTTATCAGAGTCTACGTCGACAAAGTCCATGATGAGTCGGGGGTTACGAGTTGCGAGTTGCGAGTTACGAGCTGCAGGTTGCGGGTTGCGGGTTGCGGGTTTCTCATGGGTGTGCCGGCGGTTGGAAAAACGGTAACCCAAAAACGGGGATCGGAAAAGGTATTCAGCCATGGAAGAGGAAAAGCATATGATTGCATCATAGCTCATAGTTGATAGTCGATGGTCGATAATCTGT
>CAYSYZ010000204.1:0-3084 GCA_964435205.1 uncultured Desulfovibrionales bacterium | reverse complement strand
CCAGGCACTTGGGGGTCCGAACTTCAGCAATCGTCAAAGCTGTTCAAAGAGTTGAGTCAGAACATAAGTGATAGTCTTTCAGTAACGTCCCCTGGACCGTTTTCATACATTATTAACCTCCTTGGGCAATATCAACCGTCCATGAGTGATCCAACAAGGGCAAATCTTTGTCTGTGCCAAAGAGGGATGTTTTGAAGAGTGGCAGGCTTAACAAAAAATGAAAGCCTGGGAGGACCGCCACCCCTCCGTTAACCCTTCTGGAGAAGGATGAGCCGGACAGCGGATTTCCCGGTAGGTCAGGCTTTCAGATAAATTATAGCTCCGGAACCAGGAGATGTAAAGAAAATCCGGCCAATATTTATAGCCTATCAATAAATAACCGCTAAGTGGTATAACTTTCAGACAGTGCGAAGCTATAACGGGCAGAAGATGTTTTAAGTGTGTTTGATGTTGTCAGGGGTGTCTATGCCTTAACCACATTCTCTGCGTTATTGGTGTCTTTGATCAGGTTTCGTGTATCGACTATGAGCTTTGCGTGTTTCTGGATGAAATCCGGGTCATAATCAGAATGATCCGTGGCGATGAGAACGCAATCGTATTTTTTCAGGTTTTTTTCGGTTAGGGGTATTGAAACCATCTGCATATCGTAGCGCCTCATCCGGTGAGTCCTGGGAACATGCGGATCGTTGTAATCCACACTGGCCCCTTTTCCCTTTAGCAGATTTATTAGCTCAAGTGATGGAGATTCCCTGACATCGTCGATATCCCTTTTATAAGCCAGTCCCAGTACCAGTACTTTTGACCCTTTCAGGCTCTTCCCCCGGATGTTCAAGGCATCTATAACTTTGTTTACCACGTAAGCAGGCATTGACGTGTTGATTTCTCCGGCAAGCTCAATAAATCTTGTGGTCATGCCGTGTTCACGTGCTTTCCAGGTAAGGTAAAAGGGGTCTATGGGGATGCAGTGGCCGCCCAGACCAGGACCGGGATAAAAGGGCATATAGCCAAAAGGTTTTGTGGATGCTGCTTCAATCACCTCCCAGATATTTATCCCCATACGGTCAAATAGGATCTTCATCTCATTGACCATGGCTATGTTTACGGCTCGAAAGATGTTCTCCATGAGTTTTGTGGCTTCTGCCTCACGAGTCGAGGAAACAGGTATGGTTTTAACGACAATGGTATCGTAAAGGGCGCGAGCAGCCTTAAGGCAGCGTTTGGTGAAACCTCCGACTACCTTGGGGATAGTGCTCGTCGAAAAATCCCCGTTATTTGGATCCTCCCGCTCCGGAGAATAAGCCAGGAAGAAATCCTTGCCAGCCCTAAGACCCGTTTCTTCCAGTATGAGACGCATGCCTTCATCTGTAGTGCCTGGATAGGTTGTGGACTCAAGGATAATGAGCTGCCCTTTGCGCAGGTTATCCCGGATGCTTTTTGTGGTGGTGAAGACATAAGAGAGCTCTGGTTCCCGGTATTTATTAAGTGGTGTTGGTACGCAGATGAGGATGCAATCCATCTCTTTCAGCCTTGAGAAGTCGGCAGTCGAAATCAAGCGGCGTGTAGAGATGGCACCTTTGATTCTGGACGCTGGAATATGTTTTATATAGGAAGACCCAGCCCCAAGCGCCACGATCTTTTTTGAATCTATGTCGAATCCAGTGACAGGAAATCCTGCTTTAACAAATTCCAGTACGAGGGGAAGCCCGACATAGCCAAGACCGATGACCCCGACATGGGCATGCCGTTTTCTGATATTATCTAGCAGGTTAATCGGCTTCATTTCCCTTCCCTTTCTGCTTTATTTACATACCAGGCTACAGTGTTTTCCATTCCCTGCCTTACGCTATATGTTGGATTATAGGCCAAAAGAACCTTTGCCTTTTCAATATCCGCCTGGGAATGTCTCACATCCCCTGGGCGGAAGGGACCATAAACTGGTTCGATTCTTTTTATGGCCGGGTCATGCTTTGCCAGACTGTCGTGGATCATATGATATAGTTGATTCAAGGTAGTTCTGGTGCCAAAGGCCACATTGTAAACCTGATTTAAGGCCTCGGTTTTTTGTGTGGTGGCGGATAGCAGATTGGCCTGAATGACATTGTCAAGGTAACAGAAATCACGGCTTGTCTCTCCATCGCCATTTATGGTTGGACTTTCGCCGTCCAGTAGTGTGCCGATCCAGCGGGGAATTACGGCTGCATAAGCGCCATTTGGATCCTGCCGTCTGCCGAAGACATTGAAGTATCGTAGTCCAATGAGTTCCATCCCGTACGTTCTGGCGAATACACCGGCGTACAGTTCATTCACGTATTTAGTGACCGCATAGGGGGATAAAGGTCTTCCGATGGTGTCTTCTTTCTTTGGGAGCCCGGGATGATCACCGTAGGTGGAGGAAGAGGCGGCATAAACAAATCGCTTAACCCCCGCGTCACGAGATGCTACCAGTATATTGATGAAGCCATCGACGTTCGATTGGTTGGTTCCGATGGGATCGTCGATGGATCGGGGCACGCTGCCCAGGGCTGCCTGGTGGAGTACATAGTCAACGCCTGTACACGCCTCGCGGCAGTCATTCAGGTTTCGAATATCCCCTTCGATGAAGGTAAACCGGTACCAGTTTTTTCCAACATGATCCTTAACATCGCCCAGGTTATGCGAATAACCGGTGGAAAAATTGTCCAGCCCGACGACTGTCTGGCCCAGATTAAGCAGTTCCTCCAGCAGGCTCGATCCAATAAAGCCAGCCACTCCGGTGACCAACCATTTCTTCGGCGATTGCCTCAGTTGCGCTTTGATTTCCGTCGGCATTGGCATTACTCCTTTGAAGCCGTGGTCATTTAAAAGCGGAGCAGACCGGGGTTCCAGGGGTCTGGGTTGTATCTTTGCCTGATGTTTACATTATAAATTGTCTCTTGCGTAAATGGTTGAGGATTTTATCCAGACACTCTTCGATCCCTTCGGTATTGGTCTGTAATATTACATCAGGGTTTTGCGGTATTTCGTAGGGTGCATCAATTCCGGTAAAATTCTTGATTTCACCACTGCGTGCCCTTTTGTACAGGCCTTTGGGGTCCCTTTTCATAC
>CAYSYZ010000203.1:0-3113 GCA_964435205.1 uncultured Desulfovibrionales bacterium | reverse complement strand
CCATGATATTCCTGAAGCGACTTAATAGAAAGTTTTTTCCCAAGTATTGCTTCCACCCCAGCAGCCATGGCGCAGGCCCCGGCCACGGTTGTGGCATACGGAATATGATATTCCAGAACAGCCCGTCGGATATAATAACCGTCCCGCGCTGGTGTACTTCCAAAAGAGGTATTGATCACTAACTGAACCTCGCTATTTTTGATATAGTCCACCACATGAGGGCGCCCTTCTGATATCTTTTTTACCGGCTGGTTGGGAATATTCCTCTCCTGGAGAAATTGGGATGTCCCGGTTGTAGCCAATATCTTAAACCCCATTTTTATAAATTGCTGGACCACGGGGCATATGCTTTCTTTGTCCCGATCGCTTATACTAATGAAGACCTTTCCCTGAGCCGGCAGATTTTGTCCTGCGGCCAATTGGGACTTGGCAAAGGCAGCGCCAAAAGAGGTATCAATACCCATTACCTCACCGGTGGATTTCATCTCTGGTCCTAACAATACGTCAACCCCGGGAAAACGGTCGAACGGGAAAACCGACTCCTTTACCGATATGTGACTGGGGATTATCTCTTTGGTCAATCCCAATTCTGGAAGCGTTCGTCCCAGCATGACCTTGGTGGCTAGCTTAGCCAGAGGGACACCTGTAGCTTTACTCACAAAGGGAATAGTTCGTGATGCCCGGGGATTGACTTCGAGGACGAAGATCTCTTCGTCCTTGATGGCAAACTGAATGTTTATCAAACCGACCACGTGGAGCTCCTTTGCCAGGGCGTGAGTATAGTCTTTGAGTTGTTCTAGAAGAAAAGGAGGGAGGCCTTGCGGCGGGAGCACACAAGCACTGTCGCCCGAATGGATGCCCGCCTCTTCGATGTGTTCCATAATCCCGCCTATGATTGTGGTTTGCCCATCGGATATCGCATCCACGTCGATCTCGATAGCATCTTCGAGGAATCGGTCGATCAGAATTGGGTACTCCGGAGAAGCCAGTAGGGCCTCACGAGTAAAGGCTTCCAGAGATGCCCGGTCGTATACAATATGCATGGCCCGTCCGCCCAGGACATACGAAGGCCGCACGATGACCGGATACCCGATGATGTCTGCTACGGCCGCAGCCTCTGTTACACTCACAGCGGTCCCATTATCCGGTTGCCTTAACCCCAATTTTTTGAGTATGTTTTTGAAAAGCTCCCGGTCTTCAGCCAAGGCAATGCTTTCGGATGATGTGCCAAGGATGGGGACCCCGGCCTCGGCTAGGGCCGCCGAAAGATTGAGAGGTGTTTGGCCTCCAAACTGCACAATGACTCCGGATGGTTTTTCAGCCTCTACCATATTCAGCACGTCTTCTTTGGTAAGGGGCTCAAAGTAGAGTTTATCAGACGTGTCATAGTCGGTGCTCACCGTCTCGGGGTTGCTGTTGACCATAATGCTCTCAATGCCTTCTTCCTTCAGGGCAAAGGAGGCCTGCACACAACAATAATCAAATTCAATCCCTTGCCCGATACGATTTGGTCCTCCACCTAGAATCATAACCTTAGGTTTGCTGGAAATACGGGCCTCGTTTTCCCGTTCATAAGTGGAATAGTAATAGGGTGTACGGGCCTCAAACTCTGCCGCACAGGTATCCACCAGTTTGTAGACTGGCTGTACGCCAAGCCGCTTCTTCAAGTCGCAGATGTTATTCTCACCTGTTTTAAGGAGATGGGCCAACTGTACATCCGAAAACCCGAATCTTTTGCTCTTGATCATAATATCTTCTGGCAGGGGATGGCTAGCCTTCAAGATCTCCTCTTCAACCTCGACGATTTGGGCTATTTGATGTAGAAACCAGGGGTCTATTCCGGTCAGCCTGTGGATAGTGTCTACATCCATGCCAACCTTGACACCATAACGGATATAGAATAGGCGCTGGGAATTGGGAGTAATAAGTTTTTCTTTTATCTCCGCCAGTGAAGGAAGCACTCCCTCCTGCTCCGATCTGCCTCTGCCGTCGGCCCCCAAACCAAAGCGTCCTATCTCCAGAGAACGCAAGCTTTTCTGGAGGGCCTCCTTAAATGTTCGGCCGATAGCCATGGTCTCGCCCACGGATTTCATGGATGTAGTAAGATAGTCTTCAGTGTCTGGAAATTTCTCAAAGGTCCAGCGTGGAATCTTAACTACGCAATAGTCGATGGTTGGCTCGAAGGAGGCCAAGGTTTCCCCGGTTATGTCATTTGGAATCTCATCCAGGGTATACCCCACGGCTAGCTTAGCAGCAATCTTGGCAATGGGAAATCCTGTGGCCTTGGAGGCCAGGGCCGAACTCCTTGAAACCCTGGGATTCATCTCTATTACGACCATCTCTCCGTTTTCTGGGTTGACGGCGAACTGGACGTTGGAGCCACCGGTCTCCACGCCAATTTCACGGATCACGGAGATCGCGGCATTTCGCATCACCTGATATTCCCTGTCGCTCAAAGTTTGAGCTGGCGCTACGGTGATGCTATCTCCGGTATGGATACCCATGGGATCCAGGTTTTCGATAGAGCAGATGATTACGACGTTATCTTTTCGGTCCCGCATGACCTCAAGTTCGAATTCTTTCCAGCCGATTACCGATGTCTCCAGCATGATTTCATGAATCAAACTGGCATCCAACCCCAAGGCAGCCCATCTTTCCAGATCTTCCCGGTTATAAGCTACACCACCACCGGTTCCACCTAATGTAAAGCTGGGACGTACAATAATCGGATAGCCAATGCGGTCTGCAATTTCTCGGGCGCTCTCCATGTCGCGAGCAATACCGCTTTGGGGCACAGATAGTCCAATGCGCTCCATGGCAGCCCTAAATAGGTTCCGATCCTCCGCCTTTTTGATTACCTTGGCCGAGGCCCCGATCATTTCCACCTCGAACTTTTTGAGGACTCCCATCTCAGCGACCTGGACGGCCGTGTTTAGCCCGGTTTGCCCGCCAAGGGTTGGCAGAATGGCCTGAGGCCTTTCTTTCTCGATAACCATGGCAACGATTTCAGGTGTAATCGGCTCGATATAAGTGTGATCGGCCATCTCAGGATCGGTCATAATAGTAGCAGGGTTGCTATTGACCAGAACCACCTCATAGCCTTCTTCCTTCAA
>CAYSYZ010000202.1:0-3163 GCA_964435205.1 uncultured Desulfovibrionales bacterium | reverse complement strand
TGTAATGGGCACCATCGTGGTTTCTGTCTTTGTTGAGCTGTTACGCGAGCTTGAACATGGAATCAATCTTGGGGGTATTGCTCTGACGATACCTACTTATAGCCAAGAGCTTGGGCTTGCCCTTTTGATGATCTTGATTCTAGTCTTCAGGCCAAAAGGAATGATGGGTGACAAGGAATTGCAGTGGCCGTTAGGAATCGGCATGAAACGAAGACTTCGTATCAGAGAAAGAGTGGAGGAATAAAATGCAAGACACAACACGGGGTATCACTAGAAATACCGTAGACATCGGCAATGGTATCCAGCTTTATTACGAGGAAAAAGGTTCGGGCCAACCTGTTCTTTTTGTTCATGGTCTCTGGGGCAGTTGCCGGTTTTTCAATAAGCAAATTTCTTGGTTTGGGGAACGGTATCGTGCCATTGCTCTTGATCTTCGCGGCCATGGCCGCTCATCGATGACTCTCTATGGCCAGACGGTTCCGACCTATGCCAGTGACCTTCGGGCTTTTATCAAGGCTCTTGGTCTAAAGGACATTATTGTAGTTGCTTGGTCGATGGGAAACTTTGTCCTGTGGAATTACTATGAACTTTTTGGTGGTGAAAACATCAGGGCTGCGGTTGACATTGACGAGTCGCCGACTGACCTCCGCTCAGATGATTTTCCTTTAGGTTTCATTACCTTTGAAGAGATTTACGAATGGTTTTTTCAGATCCAGACCAAACGCAACGAACTGATGAAAGACATAGTAAAGATGATGTTCAAGCACCCTCTTTCGGATGATGACTTCCGGTGGATGTATGATGAAATGACACGGGCCCCTGAACTCGTCGCCGCTGCGATCTTTTTCGATCAGAGTGTCAGGGACTACCATCATGTGATTAAAGGGTTCCCCATACCCACCTTACTCTGTTTTGGTGCGGACGAAAGACTGCAGAAACTGGAAGCCGCGCGGTGGATCGAGAAGGCGATGGTAAATGCGAGGCTTGAAGTGTTTGAAGAGAGTGGTCATTGCCCGTTTTTCGAAGAGCCGGAGCGGTTTAATAATCTGGTCAATGCCTTCATACAAGATTTGCCTTTATCAAAACTTGAAAAATAGACAAGATGTATAATCTTAAATGAAAGGACGATGATGTGTCAGACAAATCGCACGAATGGTTTCTTCTTGTGAAGGGAACCCCTGGGGAAAAATACGATCTTACCACGCCAGGGAGATATCCTTTAATGCTTGACGATGTTTTTGATGCCCTCGATCGGCGGCAATCACTGGACTGGTCAGGCCATTTTTATGGTAATCCGGCAATTGTAGATTACATCATTAAAACACAAAGATACGATGTCCGAACTGAGAACGTTTTCCCTGTGACTGGCGGAACAAGCATGGCAAATTTCTTGACCTGCATGGCCCTGTTGAAACCAGGTGACGAAGTCATCTGTGAAACACCGGCCTGGACCCAGGTGGGAAATATCTGCCGCAGAATGGGAATTAAGGTGAACTGGTGGTATTTACGACCTGAAAATGACTGGAAACCGGATCTGAAGGAATTAGGAACGTTAATCAACGCAAAAACCAAATTGATTTACATCTGCAATCCAAACAACCCGACAGGATCGGTTTTATCAAAAGACGAAATGATCGAACTCTGCAACCTTGCCTCGCAATATGGGACGTACATATTGTGTGACGAAATTTATCGGGGTCTAGAATGGCAAAGCGAAGAATTGAGCCCAAGCGTTGTAAATTATTACGAACGCGGGATTTCTACCAGCGGCTTGAACAAGTTATTTGGCGTTTGTGGTATCAGATTTGGTTGGTTCGCCACAAGAGATAAACGACTATATGACGAATGTTTTGACATCTACTACGATTGTGCTCTTTGCAATAATGTTATATCTGAAAGAATTGCACTAAAATTACTGGAACCTTCCAAATACCAGGAACTCTTACAGGAGGGGAAGGCAATTGGAAAAGAAAATTTGAAACTTCTGTCTGATATGGTGGCTGGATCTGATCTCTGGAGTATGTCAATGCCCGGAGGGGCATATTGCTGTTTTGTCAAGAACAACACCCATGAGCCTTCCTGGGATTTTTGCGAAAGGTTACTCAAAAAGAAACCCATCGGCGTTGCCCTTGTTCCGGGTATTACTTATAATGATTATTGTGAATACTATGTTCGTGTGGGGTTTGGGGTCGCCAAACCGGATACTTTTAGAGCGATACTGGAGATAATAGAAGAAGGGGCCAGAGAATACAAAGGACAATGATCCGCATTACTACGTGAATTTACTTTCGGGAAGATTAATTTATAAGGAAGGGGGGTGGACTGCACCCCTATGACTGGACAGATAGGGTTAGGAGAGTCTGGCAGGGTATCTGGTTATTCTCCCGATTAAGCAGTGCCTCCTCAAATTCATTTGGTGGACGGTAGCCAAGCGCTGAATGAAGTCTTTTCTGATTATAGACCTCCTCGATGAAATAGGGAAGCCTGGCTAACACGTCATCGAAAGTCTCATACTCACATAAATTCACCTCCTCATGCTTCAAGGTTTTGAAGAAGCTCTCCATCATGGCGTTTTCGTATGGATTGCCTGCCCGCGCCATGCTGACCAGAAAGCCGTGGCTCTTGAGCTCGTCCACGTAGTCACCTGAGGCGTATTGCACTCCCTCATCAGAGTGGTGGATAACACCGGGACCAGGTCGCCGCCGGGCTATGGCCATTTTGAGCGCTTCCAGCGTCAGTGCCGTATCCAGACTGGTGGAAACAGCGTATCCAATCACCTTCCGGGAATAGGCGTCCAGTATCGCCGCCAGGTAAACAAAGCCTGTCCGGATGCGGATGTAGGTGATATCCGATAGCCACACCTGGTTTAAGCACCTTATGACCATCCCTTTGATAAGATTGGGATTTCGAGGAAAACGGTGCCGGCTATCGGTGGTCTTTATCCGCTTACGCTTGACCCGGCAGAGCAGGTCACTCTCACGCATCAGCCGTAGCACTTTCTTGTAGTTTACCCACTTTCCTTCTCGCCTTAGCTGGTAGGTGACACGCCGATAGCCGTAACGGGGAAAACCAAGGCAGATGGTCTCAATCCTGTCTCTTAAGTCCGCCTCCGCCTTCATCTCATCGGGGCTCTTACCCTTGGGCTTGTAGTAAAAACTGCTTC
>CAYSYZ010000201.1:0-3173 GCA_964435205.1 uncultured Desulfovibrionales bacterium | reverse complement strand
TCTTAATATCTTTGGGTAAAAATGCCAAACTCTTTAACATTCAGGACACGCATTAAAGACCGGAGGAAATGGCTATTTACTTTTGCCGTAATATAAAATATAAAAATTAGGGATTGGGTATCCCGATGAAGGTACTGATCGATAATCCTAAAAACATTCGGCATGCGGATATCGCCACGATTATTCTTATACAAGATGAAACAGACGGGATTTCAAACGCACTCCAAGCGCTGAATGCCGGTCTTGCGACCTACTTCCCGGATAAAAAATCGGTGATTATAGGCGCCCATAGGTCGAAAAAACAGCGACCAGCTTATTGATGCTCTGCTGCCAATTTACTGTGCCAGGGCTCTGGCCTTTAGAAAGGAAACCGCCCATATGTCAGCGCAAGAGGTCGAGAACCACATAGAGACGGAGTGTTTAGTCTTTGAGGAATACAAACCATATTTAACCAAAAAATGGAGCGCACAGGGGAATTAAAAGATGCCTAAGATTTTGATCGTAGACGATGAAGAAAACATAAGATACTTGTATTCAGAAGAACTGAGTGCTGAAGGATACGACGTGATTACTGCCGAGAGCGGATATAGGCTTCTGGAACTTATAGAAAAAGAACGTCCTGACCTTATAGTTCTCGATATCAAGATGGCTGATTATAATGGTCTGGATCTGCTTCAGGACATACGGAACAAATATTACAATCTACCGGTTATACTCTGCACAGCCTACGACAGTTACAAGGGAGATGTAAAATCTATCTCAGCGGATTCTTATGTAATCAAATCCTTTGACCTTTCAGAGTTGAAGAAGAAAATTGCCCAGGCGCTGGAAACTGTGATCCCTGAAGCTTAAGGTCGATCCATCAAAGTTCAGAGGCCAGATCACAATCTACTGCCACACGGCTCGCCATCCAGCTGCGCCCAGTCCACAAAAGACTAATAATGGCAACCAGACGGCTACGAACGGAGGCAATATGCCTGTCCGTCCCAAAGTCAGGCTGAAGTTCCACGTAATCCAGACCACAAACACGAGGAACACGCCCCCGCTTATCCCCAGTGCAACGCTCGACTTGAGCCTTTTCCAGAGCAGGACAGGTATCCCTAGAATGAGCATGATAGGACCTATTATCGCGTATGCCAGTCTTGACTGCAGGTCCACCCGGCAAGAGGTTGCATCCTGGCCATAACGTTCTAGCTTACGGATATAAGCCGAAAGCTCTCCAAAACCCATCTCGTCCGGTTTTTTGGTCATTTCCATAAAATCTGCCGGGTGTTCGCGTAAGACAAGGAGTTGTTTGTCGAAGGAGACCACTTTATAAGAACCATCACTATCGCGGGTCTTGAGACGGCCACTTTTGAAGAGCCAACCACCGCCGGTCCATATCGCTTCGTGAGCATAAACGATACTCTTCAGACCAAAACCCCGGTCAAAAAAATAAATTTCTATATTTTGCAACATGTTCTTGTTCGGGCTAAGGTGGCCAATAGAATATATTGTGTCCTCCCCTTTAAACCAGAATTTATCTTTTCCGAAAAAACCTTTGGGTTGTTTTCTTTTAACCTGCACATCCCATACAAAATTTGTCTTCACCATAGTTAAAGGAACAACATTTTCCTTAATTGTAAAAAGGAAAATGCTCAGGATCAGTGCAACCCCAAAAATGGGCGTGGCTATCTGTAAAAGATTACGCCCGATGGATTTCATGGCCAGCATCTCATTGCTGCGGATGAGCAAGCTAACAGTTAAAACACCGCCTAAAAGGACTGCCACCGGTTCCATCTGAGTCATGATTAAGGGAATTTTGTACAAAAAATAGCTTAAAACGGTGGATGCGGGCAGATTGACCTCGAGGAAATTGTCTATTTTTTCAAAAAAATCAACCAGAAGGTAAACGAAGATAAAACCACAGAGTACCAGAAGAAAAAGGCGTATAAATTCCTTGATTATGTACCGACTCAGCACATACATTTGTTTACTGATCTTCCTAATTCAACACTGAGTCTTATCATATTTTGCCGCCATTTCCGCCCGACCATTATCTATCGCCGCCTTTCCTGTAATCCCCGCGGTGAGCAGTTACTTTATCTTTTGTTTTTTCCAGGCGCTCAGACAGGCGTTGCAATAGCTCAAGGAACCAGATAGGCCTTTCTGTATTGGTTTTCACCGTCAGATAAATGGCGATGATAGTAAAGATAAAATTGGGCGCCCACATCCCAACAGCTGGATGGACAACCCCAGTTTCCCCGAGCCCCTTAGCCAGGGCTAACAGCAAATAATAGACGAGAAAGACCGCAAGGCCAATAGATGTGCCGAATGACGTACCGGCGAACTTCGACTGGGCACCTAAAGCCGCCCCTACCAGTCCCAGAATAACACAGGCTACCGGTAAGGCCATTTTTCGATGTAATTCCATGACCAGCGAATAATACTCCGGAGAGGAAATAGAAACTTCCTTCAGTCTGTTTTGTATCTCACCCAGAGACATCTCGCTTTTTCCTTTTACCATGAGATCATCTCGGCCACTGTCTTGTGGCCCCAAGGTCAGGGCATACTTTTCGAAGCGAATAGTCTGGGCCGACCGCCAATCCGTCCCCATACGGTGGACACTCCCATCATGGAGATAAACAATCAAGGCTATACGCTCCGGCCGTGGAATAATCCATCCCTCCCGGGCCACGACCGTATTTCTGTTATCAGGATTTCTTTCATCACTTATATAAACGCCATTCAATCGACCGTCTTCTTTGGAAACACTCTGCACATATAGAATGACATCTTTGAAGGTATCGCTGAATTGACCTTCCCGGACCCCCAAATCCGCCCTGAGTTGCATCATCCTGAACAGAAGGTTTTTCATGGCGTAGTTTCCCCAGGGTTGGGCATAAATCGCGGTGAATAACGTAAGCAGATAGGCAGCAACAGAGACCAGCACAGCAGGGGGCAGTATTTGATAAAAACTAATCCCTGCGGCCTTGATGGCCAGTATTTCTCGATCCTTGGCCATCCTGGTGTAGGTGAGCAGATTGCCGAGAAGAGCGGCCATAGGAAAGGCAAACAAGAGAAGGTGCGGGAGTACAAACACCACTATCTGGAGAATGTTCCAAAGAGACATGCCCCGGTTCAACAGAAGCTCTGCCAACGGGGCCATTTTTCCTAGAAGCAATATTGAAGTA
>CAYSYZ010000200.1:0-3243 GCA_964435205.1 uncultured Desulfovibrionales bacterium | reverse complement strand
GATATGTCTTGGCCCCGTTACCCCCAAAGTGGGGATATACCATGGCCCTCGACACCATGCCTGTCTGTTCCTTGTTGTGCTCCATTCTTTTCACCTCCATTGTCTTTCCAGCCGTCCGCTTTTTCTTCTTCAGGTTATTTGCTACCGGCTTATCTTCCCCGGACATCTCGAGGATTATGCGACACGTAACGGAACTGACGTGACTACGTCCCCCCTATCCGCTCTTTCTCGGCATGATAGACAATTGCCACAATAATGATCTTTCCTAAACTGGAAAACTAAAGGGCGTTATATATTGTTTAAAATCAGGGCCGAGTTTGAGGTTTGAAAAAACCTGTAGCGCTTGGGCTCAGCGGCGCGGTTTGTCCGAACTGTTGGAGTGCATGTTTGGGAGCCTTATTTTCTTGCTTGAATTGTGGCCGCCAATACGTAGTTCTCCACGCCGGTGCCGGGGAACCAGTCTTTGATGAAGTTCTTGCTTTTTACTTTCAGGTCAATACGAATCTCGTGGAAGCCAATGGCTCGAAGCATGCGCTCAATATCTCCAACGGTCACGGCTCCAGCAACACATCCCGAATACTTATCGAGATCATCCTTCATGCCCTGAGGTATGTCTTGCACAGCAACAACATCTGAAATCGCCAGTCTTCCTTTTTTCTTCAGGACCCGGTAAGCCTCTGAGTAAACTTGGAACTTATCCAGGGAGAGGTTGATCACACAGTTGGATATAATGACGTCCATACTATTGTCGGCCACGGGCAAGTGCTCGATCTCCCCAAGTCGGAACTCGATGTTGTTGTAACCGTCCTTGCGGGCATTTTCACGAGCCTCGCCAATCATCTCTGCAGTCATATCCACGCCGATAACCTTTCCCAACTTGCCTACCTGCTTTGAGGCGAGGAAACAGTCGAAGCCACCACCACAGCCCAAATCCAGAACGGTTTCTCCTTCCTTCAACACATAGCTACGGCCTGCGGGTTGCCGCAGCCAAGCCCCATATGGGCTCCTTCAGGGACACTGTCCAGTTCCGAAGAAGAATACCCGAGTTTGGCTGACTGCTCTTTGGAAGTTGGCGCTTGCGTTGAGCAGCAAGTGTTTAAACAACCGCAGCGATCACCTTCCGCCAGGGCAATACTGGCATATCTTTCACGAACCTTTTTACGAATTGCATCGTTATTACTTATGTTCATTTTCTTTTCTTTCTTACGTCGAACGACGCTCTTCATACGCATCGTTTAGCTGCAAGACAAGGTTATGTTTCTGGATCTATTTTGGAATGGAAACGAAGACATCATCGTAGATTCCCTCTTCAGCCCTTTTATGACATGCCGTACAATTTGACAACGAACCGATCGATTGCCGCTTCAATACTGAAGCAGAAATCTCATGGTGCTTGTCCTTAATATAAGGGGGGTTTCGGTAATCCGCATGGGTGTTCTGCCACCCAGGCTTCTCATAATCTTGACTGCGCGTTTCGCAGTGGAGTGTTCTGCAGCATTCGCCTCAAGGTAACCGGAAATAATTTTTTGGGCCTCTGGATCCAGTTCAAAGGACTCTCCGAAATGATCATCGAGCCGGGCCAGGATACTTTTCCAGGATGAAGAAGGCAACAGTTCTGGTTGATAGGCGAAATGACATGCACCACAATTTTCTTTGTACGTTGGATTAGTTGCAGGTTTCATGTAACTTCTGCCGTGATCATCATCCCGATGTCTTTCACGGCGTTTGTGGTTGTTTTTTCATGAAAACTTCGAAAAGAAAACGGAGGAAGTTGCTATGGAGTTTGGCATTAGGATTCGGCCTTGTCGCTGAGATTGTCTTTATCGCTATTTCTGTTAGATCCTTTGTCCAGGGGGATGGCCAGATACCGCTCTGGCAGGCAACGCTTTTTATGGCTATTGCCGTTTGGGTGTATATTGCCTATCTAAAACAGCGTGCCGTCGATATCTCACGATTCGTGGTCGACGAAAAGATTAAGACCCATTCTCTGGTGCAGAACCTTAAAGAAGGGATCATGGTTGTTGATCCCGATAATCATATTCTTCTCCTCAATGCGAAGGCCGCAGAAATCACTGGCTTGCCGGAGATAGAATCTCTGGGAGAGGATCTCTCCACAAAAGTCGACGAGGCGATCGGCAGTATCCTTGGGTCCGGCCAGGCCGGGGAAAGCGAAGGAAAGGTAATACAGAGTGGGCACACGGTCCGGATGAGCGTTATCCACCTGCCCAAAGACATGCCTCCGGCCACAAACTCATCTACGTTCGCCCGTGGGAAGCGTACCATGAACCCCCGGATAAGGCAGAAGCGAAAGGCGATGAACAGCATAAGATTCGGGTAGCTGAAATCCTTAAACTTATGGCGGACGAACTGCGCAGATTGCTGGATGAAACGCCGACTCCAGAGGAGCGTATCCTTCGAGCCCGTCTTATTCTGCGGGGATTAATGGCCCGGCTGGATCTGCTGGGCAGTTCGGCCATAATCAAAGCCGAAAATGGAACCCTTGCCGGGGCTCTTCAGAAAGAGGATTTGCCTTTGAGCAGGCTATTACAAGACATGTTGGCCGAAATCTCTTCCCTGGCTTCAGCCGCCGGAATCGAATTCGATATGCCTGCAGATAATCAAGAACGTCTCCTGTCCGTCGACAGCCAGTTGACCGGTCTGGCACTTCGCCAGGTCGTTTATAATGCCGTAATAGCTTCTGATCCTGAGAAAGGGCGCGTTGTTGTCCGTACCGGATCAATGGGAGATAATGTAGGAATCGCCATCATGGACCGCGGCCCCGCCGTTTCTCCGCTGCCTTAGCACAGCTCTTTGATGATCCGTATACGGGTGTTCCCGGTCCTCACGGCAGAATGGTAAGGACAGAAGGGAGCGGGCTATTCCTGGCACGCGCAGTAATAGAAGCACATGGGGTCACCCTGGTTGCAGAAAGTCCAACCGAAGGAGGACTACGCATTACGATTATGATCCCTGGAAAATCCTAAAACTCCGA
Source organism: uncultured Desulfovibrionales bacterium (assembly GCA_964435205.1). GTDB lineage: Bacteria > Desulfobacterota > QYQD01 > QYQD01 > QYQD01 > CAYSYZ01. Next base: position 251 of record CAYSYZ010000200.1, on the reverse strand, counting down.
ACTGCCCCCTGCCAGCCAGGGCATCAAAGATACCGCCGACGATTTCAGGGCGTTTCCAGAGGTATCCCGCCTGATTCTATAAGCTTGCTTAACCATTAAAGGCCATTTTGGAGAGTAAAAAACCGTCTGGAGATCCGTCAGTTCTCCAAACGGCACAAGGAAAATGGAAGGTGATTAGGTTAAGTATTGAAAAAGTTGGCGTCCCCAACCGGATTTGAACCGGTGTTGCCGGCGTGAAAGGCCGATGTCCT
>CAYSYZ010000199.1:0-3253 GCA_964435205.1 uncultured Desulfovibrionales bacterium | reverse complement strand
GTTTCTTGATTTATGGCTCCTGCTGTGGCAGGAATTTATCGCCCCCGACACCGACAAATAATGCCTTACTTCTTTTGTGCCCCTAATTCAATGACCCCGTTCAACTGTTTTAAGAGGCCTTTTCTTATCTTCTCATTATCAACCTTTCTGAAAAGCCGGATCAGTGTGATTTCCTCTTGATTCAACGTTAAAGGAGTCACTTCGGTCAAAGTCCTTTTGGAGTTATACTTGCCTGAAGGCTCTGAGACAACGGAGGCTTTTTCATCCTCAAAAAAAATATTGACCGGCATCCCTAAGACCCTGGCTATTTGCTGGATCATTTCAACGGAAATCTTATTGATACCTTTCTCATATTTCTGGATTTGTTGAAATGAAACTCCTACCTCTTCAGCTAACTTCATCTGAGATATTCCTAAAGACTTTCGAATCCCTTTAATCTTATTGCCTATTTCTTTATGGCTTCTTATCATGAAAAATTCCTTCTCGCCCTTATTCATCATTTAAGCTACATGGAGGCTTTGTCTATAAATCAGTGGTAGTATTTTTTTACTTGACAGGCACAACTAACGGTTGTAATATAAGACAAAATCTGCAATTTTTTTATAATGCAAATTGTTCTACCAGCATATAATTGACTGATATTATATAGGCTAATTCCTCATATCTATAACTTTGGGGGAATTTTGGGTAATAAGGGGAAAATTTAAGAGCGAAAGGGCAGGGCGATGAAAATAGAAAAAGCAGCCGAAAACAAAAAAGGTTTCTTGCTTTTTATCTTTCTCTTCCTCTTTTTAATCTATTCTTCCGTAGCTGGCTTTTCCCAACAAAGTGCTCCTCCTCCCGAGAAGCGACCCTCTCCCCAGCCTTTTGGCTATGATATATTTCGTCCGCTTCCTGAACCTATCATCGAAGGCCCGGTTGACGAGCAATACCTCCTCAGCCCGGGGGATGAAATCATCATCACTGTCTGGGGACAGCTCAGTCTGAAATACCCCCTTGCTGTTTCGGAGGACGGCTACATCGACATTCCCGACGAGGGTGGCCGAATTTTTACCAATGGGTTGAGTTTAAAAGAGCTGAAAAAGATGGTCACTGAGAGCCTGTCCCGTATCTATTCGAGCTACATCAATCTTGAAAATCCTTCATCCAGCCAAGCCTTTGTCGATGTCAAGCTGGCCAAAGTAAGGAAGTTGCTTGTTTACGTTATGGGCGAGGTGAAAAACCAGGGCGCCTATACCATAAGCTCGGGGATTGCCACTCTGCTTAATTTACTAACAAATGCGGGAGGCGTGGAAGAGAGGGGGTCCCTGCGAGATATAAGAATCAGGCGCGCTAACGGAACAGTGGATATGGTCGATTTTTACGATTTACTCATCACGGGTAAAATTGATACTAAGAAGACGCAAATCCGATATGGCGACTTCATCATCGTTCCAATCAAGCAAAAGTCTGTGGCCATAAAGGGAGAGGTGAAACGGGAAGGCATCTATGAAGTGATCGGGAACGAGGGGATAAAAGAATTGATAAGTTTTGCAGGAGGGCTGACCTCAAATGCTTATTTGAAAAGATGCCAGGTGAGACGGTTTGAGGTCAATGTAGGAGAAAAGTTCATAGATTTGGATTTGGAAAGTGTCTTGAATGACCCCGAGAAGAATTTCCCGCTTATGGATAGAGACGAAGTTACCATTCTTCCTAGTATCGTGGTCAGGCGAAGAATGGTGGAGATCAGGGGAGACGGAATTAAGAGGCCGGGGGTTTACCAGTACTCGCCGGGGATGACTGTGCGCGACCTCGTCGAGCAGGCCGAAGGATTGAGAGAGCATGTCTATCTGGAGCAGGCCGACTTGGTGAGGACAGAGGAGGATTTTTCGAAAAAGCTGACAGTTTTCTCGCTGAGGGAGTTGTATAAGGAGGAGAGGCCGGGGGTATATGTTTTCGCGGGAGACAAGTCGGCGGAAGAGAAGAATTTCCGTCTCAAGGAGCTCGACGAGGTCGTAATCTATTCGATCTTCACCCTACGAGGCAAGGATAAACATGTGACCCTCGAAGGCCACGTCAAGGAACCCGGGGCTTATATTTTGGCCGAGAATATGTCTTTGTATAATTTGATATTCTCGAGGGGCGGTTTTAATGACGAGACTTTCCGGAAGAGAGCTTTCCTGGACTTGGCCCATATCTTTAGAAAAACACCAGGGGAACTCAAAGAACAGGTATTGACATTTAACCTGAGGAAACTGCTCGATGGGAAAGCAGAGGCAAACATCCGGATTGAGGACGGGGACAGGATTGTTGTCTATTCCTATGATGCGCTTGAAGTCAAACCGATGGTAACGATCGACGGGCTGGTGAAAAGGCCCGGAGCATACGAGTTGGCCGAGGGAATGACCCTCGGGGATTTGATATTGATCGCAGGAGGGCTGAGACCTGAGGCCTACAGGGTCGAGGCCGCAATTGCAAGAAGAGAGCCGCCTGGAGATGATTCGGAGAATAAAAAGGGCGAGCAGAAAATCGCCACCGTAATTATCCCCATCAGCGGAGATATCGCCAGGATTCTGGATGAGGTGCGGACTCCACTCAAACCTTTTGACAAGATCCTGATACGGAATCTTTACCAGTGGGAGCCTCTGCCTGTGGTTAGTGTCAAGGGACAGGTTAAGAGCCCGGGAAGTTATTCGCTGGAATCAAGGCAAGAAAGGATATCCCAAGTAATGAGGAGAGCCGGAGGTCTGAAGAACGAGGCATTTGCGGAAGGCGCATACCTGATGCGGCAGAAGGACATTGTCCGGATGTCGGAAACCCAGACAGACGAATTGGAAAAGATAGCTATAAACCTGAGAGAGGCTTTGCAAAACCCTGGTCGTCCGTATGATTTACTGCTTAAGGATGGGGACATGATTTTCGTTCCTAATAATCCCGGGACGGTAGAAGTCAGGGGAGCAGTGAGGAAACCGGGAATCCTCCAGTACAGAGAAGGAAAGGGAATCGGGTATTACGTGGATTTGTGCGGAGGATGGATGGGCGACAAGGACAACGTGGTGATCAACTTGCCGAACGGCTCGGCGAAAAAAGTGAAGAAATTCTCATTTTTGCGGATAAGCCCGAAGGTTCTGCCAGGAAGCGTAATCGAGGTGCCAGTTAAGCCTGAACTGAAAAAACTTAAAGCGGATGAAGATTAAATCTTCTCTGGATTATCACATAACATATATTTGGGAGGCGGTTATTATAAGGACGCAGATGAGATAAGAATTAAAAG
>CAYSYZ010000198.1:0-3289 GCA_964435205.1 uncultured Desulfovibrionales bacterium | reverse complement strand
ATAGGATTTCGGTACTGACCGGGTCTCTATAAGTGATGGCCCGGCTAAAGGAAACGAGACCGCCTCTTTCCCATTTCTTCAATGTGCTTATTTTGCAATGCACTGAAGCCATTAACCTTTTTAAAGGCACCGCATCTCGCTCCCGCAGGTAGGCCATCACCGCCTCTTCGCGAGGGCTTAATGTCTGTTGCGGGTCTCTTCCTGTCAACCCTACCAACTCTTCCTCTTTGAGCCGGGTTCGCGGCCGACTAACCACCTGTTGCCACTCCAGTCGGCCCTTGTCAACAAGGGCCGGGATAAACGAACCTCGGGCACCAGGGAACGTCTTTTCAATAGTCGGGGCAGAAAGCGCTTTGTCCTCACTGAAAAGTTTTAAGATGGACAGGGCTTCTTGAGAATCCATTCCTTTCTCTAAAACAACTCGCCCTGCTTGCGTAAGAATAAGCAGACGCCGGCTTGAAATATTCAGGCCTGCCGGTAAAGCCGCCTCCATTACTTTACCCAGGGGATAATGATAATAACGTGCCATCCACTCAAACAGCCGGAGGAGCGAAAGAGGAAAAAGGGGAAGTTCATCCAAGACGTCCACGATTTCCTTCAGTTCTCGTCGGTCTGAAGAGGGGACAGTCCCCATTATATAGCCGGTGACACTGCGCGACCCTACGGGCGCAAGAACACGCAGGCCTGGCTGGATATTTTTTTCTAGCGCAGTCGGGACAAGATAGTGGAAGGTTTTGGAAATAGGTAAGGCCGGAGCTACTTCGATGATTAATGCCATTTCACTAGAGACATATCTCTTTACGCAGATATTCTCTGACCTTTGGGCCGATTTCTGGATGTTTCAAAGCGTACGCCAGTGTGGCCTGGATGTAGCCAAATTTGTCACCGGCATCGTACCGTTGACCGACAAAATGGTAAGCATATATTTGATCTCTGCGAGCCAGCTCCATGAGGGCATCAGTAAGCTGAATCTCTCCGCCATGTCCGGGAGTAGTGTTCTCCAAGATAGTGAATATATCCGGCGTAAGCACATATCGTCCAATAATGGCCAGGTTTGAATGTGTAGTCCCAGGAGCTGGTTTTTCTACCATTTTTGTCACTTTGTAGGTTCGTTTCTTAATTTCCTCACCCTCCATTATGCCATAATTCTGAACCTCTTTTTGCGGTACACGGTAAACAGCTACGGCTGGTTTCTGAAGCTCGCTGAAGACATCCAGCAACTGCCGGGTGCAGGGAACAGGCGCATCAACCAGATCGTCACCCAGAACCACTACGAAAGGTTCATTGCCAACCAGATCCTTGGCGCACAAAACGGCATGGCCAAGCCCCAGCGGCCGTTTCTGCCTAACGGAAGTAATCTCGATCAGGTTAGAAATGTTTTTTACCTCTTCCAGAAGTGCCCACTTTTCCCTCTGTTCCAAGATAGTCTCCAGCTCATAGGAATAATCAAAGTGGTCTTCAATGGCCGACTTACCACTTCCCGTAACCATGATTACTTGTTGGATTCCCGAGGTAACTACCTCTTCAACAATATATTGGATGGTCGGCCGATCAACAATAGTTAGCATCTCTTTAGGAATTACCTTTGTAGCGGGAAGAAATCGCGTACCCAGCCCAGCTACCGGAATAACGGCCTTTCTTATGTCCATTAAAAACCTCTCTGGATCACACCACAGGCTAAATGGGAAAGATTTTGATGTTTCTATGTTACAAGCTGAAAAAATTAAAGTCAAACGAACACTCAAGAAAAATAAAAAAAAGCCGAAAAATGTAATTAGCAAAAACTAGTAAACCATGCCCTGCACCCTGGAGGAAAAAATGTCTGGAGAAACTGTAAGACTATATCATGCGCTCTCTCTGCTTTTCCCAAAGGAGCAACTAGAATCGCCAGGTTTTCTTAACTCCCTTAACCCGGAAACCCTGAAAAAAACATTCCGGGCGAAGGTTATGGAGTGCCACCCGGACCTCGTCTACAACATGCCAGACACCTTCCGCCAGAGCAGGCACAACCGTTTCATACGCGTGCAGGAAGCCTATAAGTTTCTAAGCGCACATTTACAAACAGCCCGTGGCAGTGAACAAGAAATTCAACCTTCCCCTTCTCCGGAAAAAACCGGAATACTCAGGAGGCAGCGTTCATCAGCGCAGGATAACCTGATAATCTCTATTGGTGGTGCTAAAGGTGGCATCGGGAAAACCGTTCTTGCCGCAAATATAAGTGCCGGATTAGCATCACTGGGAAAAAAGGTTATAGTAGTAGACTTGGACCTGGGTGGTGCAAATATGCATCTCCACCTGGGCATAAAATTCCCCTCAGCTACCCTCCAGCACTACTTCAAAAGCTCAAAGGAACTGGACGAAATTTGCTTAGACACCGCCGTTAGAAATCTCAGACTCATAGCCGGGGACAGTTCTGGTCTTGGTATGGCCAATATTTTAGAAACACAAAAGAAACGGTTGGTTAGAGACTTACGAAAATTGCCCGCTGATTACGTGGTTGTGGATTTGGGCGGCGACACCTCTTACCACATGGTCGATTTCTTCCTGGCTGCCGATGAGCGAATAGCCGTGACCTCACCAGAACCAACCTCCGTACTCGATGTCTACAATTTTATAAAGGTCAGTCTGCTTCGGTACCTTAATAGAGTCATGTTCCAGGACATGAATAGAGACGAGACAAGATTATTTGATGGCGACCTGGCCAGGTTTAAGGGTCTCATATTTCAGGCTACCTCGTGGTCAAATAACCATCATATCAAGCGTATCGATGAGTTGCTGGCCCGCGCTCATGATCAGAACCCGGAGTGGGCGCTTTTCCTCCGGAGAAAAATCGACAGCTTTCGCCCCTATCTTGTTGTCAACATGACAGAGGCAGCCAGTAAGGACAACCTTGCCACTCGCATCGCCGGGATTGCCAAGGATAATCTATCCATAAATATCTCAACGTTGCCCAATATTTCCTTTGACCAGGAAGTGAAAAAAGTGGTGCATTACCTTGTGCCCATACTCTTCGAAAGGCCAGAGAGTCAGGCAGCCCAATGTATTTTCAGGATACTGCGTACCTTACTGCAAGGACATATCGGAGATAATGAATTATGCCGGCTTTTGCAAAGTACGACCGACGAAAAGATTGCTGTTGCATTCCTTCGCTTCATCAAAAGAGGAGAAAATACTATTTGGACCAGTAAAGAGAGAAAAGGGGAGCGCATTTATGCCGGTTGGCGCTAACTCAGGCCTGTTATTATCAAGACAGTCTGCCACCAGCTAACATCATGCCTTCGCGCAATGG
>CAYSYZ010000197.1:2166-3293 GCA_964435205.1 uncultured Desulfovibrionales bacterium | reverse complement strand
GTCTCATATAGCCGATCATATACAGGAGTAAAGCTCCTTTCCATTTCCCGTTCTTTGGTGACGCCTTTTTTATACCTATTCAAGAGTTTTGAAACGATATTTTTGCCGGCCTGTAAGTTCCTCTTTGATGCAGTCTTCATCTTGATTTCAACCGGCATTTCAGTTGGCTTAGCTTTAGAGAAATCAAGGAGTTCGTTTTCCCGGGCTTCCATCATGGGCTCGGTTTCGAAATAAACATGGTCTAATAATACGTGGGTATCTCCTGCATATCTTTTTATGGCCACTTGTAATGGACCTAATATTGCCAGAGGGATTCCGGTTACAACTTCTTCCTCTGGTTCTACCCTTGGTCTATACAGATAGTAATCATCTTCATTAAATGCGCTCTGATAAGGCTTTTGATCAATCAATCCTGTTCTTACAGCTTCTTCTATTGCCTGAAGGGACTCATAACAGTATGGTCCGTAATGGTAAAATTTCCACGGCCATCCGGTTAAAGTCTTGCCATGGTTTCTCCTGGCAAAGTATAGGTCTGCAAGATAAAGGAACTTGACCAGACGAATGCTGGTCAGCGCCTCCCCGCGCTCTGTAGCATACCATGTAATGTAATGGATAAGCTGGACTAATGTTAGGGACATTTTATAAATTTTATCGGTAGGTTATGAGTATAACTTGAATCTGGACCCGTAAGGTGCAGTACTTTTTACACGATTAACTTTATACTAAATTATTACTTAAAACAAGACAATTTGAGCAACCATTCATTATCGTCCATTTTGGTTCTCCTCCACTTTGAGCTTACTCTGCTCAAGCCCTAATGCACTGCCACGTTATTTGTTCCCACTAATGACGGACGACCATGGTTGGACCCATAACAGGTGGGTTGCAAACGGGATAATATAATGACAATCCGGCAGAATTTGTGCTATAAGGGCTTATATTTGCCATGGACCACAAAAGGGACATGAAAATAAATTCCCTTTTATCCCCCCTTTAATAAAGGGGGGTGGGGGGATTTTAAGGTGAAATCATGACCGCAAACGCTGTATTGTAACGGGCGAGGGGATAAAAGTGGCGCGGAAGCGGCCGGAGAAAAAAGGTGAGGGTCTGTTTGCAATGGTTAAGGC
>CAYSYZ010000197.1:0-2156 GCA_964435205.1 uncultured Desulfovibrionales bacterium | reverse complement strand
AAGTTATACCGCAAGTGCTGTATCATAACCGGCGAGCTAATAAAGATGGCGCGGGAGTGGCTGGAGAGAAAGGGTGGTTTCTGTTTGCAATGGTTAAGGCTCCCATCGAAGATGGGCACTCCCAGGCGTAGCTTCGATCCTCCACACAAACGGCGGATCTGCGACATCCGCCAGGGGCGGGTATCTTCGACCGGGGCGTACAAGAAGGAAGGGATAGAGGGCGGGATTAAAGAACGGACTCCCTATTTACGACCCGATTTTTAAACGATCAAAGGCGAGAATGGGGTTATGCAACGTAAGAAACAACGTACTCATCAGTCAAAAGGCTGGCGCTTTGTGCCCGCCGAGGTAAACGTGAGTCTGCGATGAAAACCACGATCAATATTTATTGTGATGAAAGCTGCCATCTGCCCAATGACGGCCAGAAGGCCATGGTTCTCGGCGCCCTCTGGTGTTTTGAAGCAAAAGCCGCCGAACATAACCAGGCCATTGCCGAACTGAAGGCAAAACATCACCTTTCGCCGTTTTTCGAGATCAAGTGGACAAAGGTTTCCCCCGGGAAACTGGATTTTTATCGGGAACTGATCAACTATTTTTTTGACAGCAAGACCATGGGATTTCGTGCATGGGTTATTCCTGACAAATCCGTTTTATCCCATGACAGATATGACCAGACTCATGATGAATGGTACTACAAGATGTATTTTTATCTTTTACGGAACTTGATCTCCACGGACAGAAAGTACCATATCTATCTTGATATCAAGGATACGCGCAGCCGGATGAAGCTTCGCAAGCTGGGCGAAGTGTTGAGCAATGCGAATTATGATTTTTCCAGGGATATCATAGAGCGAATTCAGCACGTGCACTCACATGACATCGGGCTTATGCAATTGGCGGACGTCCTGATCGGCGCTGTTTCCTATCATGCCCGTGACCTTTCGGCCAGCTCGGCCAAGAATGAAATAGTTCAGCTCATCAAGGCCCGAACAGGGCTGAGCCTCACCCGTAATACCTTACCAACTGAACGCAAGTTAAACCTCTGTATCTGGCGTCCGAACGGCGGAGGATTTGAAAATGCCTAATTGGTTGCCGGAGATTGTCGCTGTCGATCCCTGGTCAGATGCCACGTATGAGATGTTGTATGAAATTTTCTGTCGGGATATCCGCGATCACAATCTAAGGTATATCGGCCATAATGTCTGGATTTTTCCGGATATGGAAGATGGAAAGGAGAAGATTTTCTGGCATTTGACCACACGCGAAGGCAAACGGGAAAAAATTCCGCGCCGGAAACAAAAATTCTATCCAGAGGGCCAGCAATATACCCAATGGGGGAGACTGCCGGATCTGCGCCGATCCGAGCGGCTGCCATGGGTAAAACCTTTGATTGAACGTCCGTTAGAGCCGGAAGTCCTTGCCTGGGATTATAAAGAAGGCGACCGGACAGTTAAAACCTATATCTGGATCAAGGATTATGATTTTGTGGTAATTATGAAAAAGTATCCCGGCGGGAAGCGACGTCTGGTTACCTCGTTTTATGTCGATGAGACATACAAGCGAGAGGACTTTGAGAGAAAATATGCAAACCACATTAAATAAGAAAGGTCTGCTCGGACGGCAGACCCATCTCCTTCGGCACTTACACCAAGACAGGATGGCCAATGAGTTAATTTATACTATTACTATCGACCACCGCTTGTCAAGTATTAATGACAACAGTGAAAAATGTCTACCGTGCCTTGCTTCCTCCTGGTGCGGCAATTGGTCTCGGCTTGGTTGCCCTGTGGGTCCGGAAACTAGGGGTGAATCCCTTGAGATGATGCGTAGTTACAATGCATCCGCAAGTATGGGCATCTTGGGTAAGAGATGAATGTGAAGGATTGTATATGGGCTGCAGAAAAGAACCTGTACGATGCCCGCAGATACCTTGAGACCGGCGAGGCTATCAACTGGGTGGCTGACAGTCTGAGTGGCGCCTTACTTTGGGCCATGGAGGTGTGGTTGATGGCAAATGGACATGAGATCGACCGGGGCCGAGGCTGGGCAGGGACACGCAAAGCGTTCCGGGAGGCAGCCCCGCAGGGGCTAAGTTCGGAGGTTACAAACTGCCTTAGTAGGGCCGTTTTCCTGGAGTTCGATCTTGAAGGCGGCCT
>CAYSYZ010000196.1:0-3379 GCA_964435205.1 uncultured Desulfovibrionales bacterium | reverse complement strand
GTATAGTGACATGCTAATCGGGGATTAATACATGGACTGGAGTTTTTTGCAGCCACTAAGAGAAATTTGGCCTCAGAAGTTGCCGGGGTTCCTGGACAAAATAGACTGGCAGGCATATTTTCACAACCCTTATTTCATTGGTTCAGGAGTCATCATTCTGGCCTTTGCACTGTATAAACGGATGTACAAGTTTCTGGCTCTGGTTTTGTGTAGTGGTTTTTTCTATCTTGCCTGGTGCCAGGCCAAGGGTCAAAATGCAGATACTGTCACACCTGAAAATATTGTTACCTTTGTCGCCCTTTCCCTGGTTATAATAGCCATCGGCATCTACTTTTTCTTTATCCGCTCTGAGTAATGGATACGAAACTTGCCGAAATCTTCCAGAGGATGTTTGAGGCCTTCGGACCACGGCACTGGTGGCCGGCGGAAAGCCCCTTTGAGGTAATGGTCGGCGCAGTACTGACGCAAAATACCAATTGGGGCAATGTTGAACGGGCCATTAGCCGCCTAAGGCAGGAACGTCTCCTTTCACCACAGGCTATTTACGAAATTCCTCTATCATTATTATCTACATGCATTCGATCTGCTGGCTACTACAACATCAAGGCAAGACGATTAAACAATTTCGTCTCCTTCTTCCTGGAAGAGTATGGTGCTAGCACGGAAAAAATGTTTGCAGAAGATATGGATACCTTAAGACAAAAGCTACTGGCCATAAAAGGCATCGGTCCGGAAACGGCCGATAGCATACTCCTTTATGCCGGGCACAAACCAAGTTTCGTGGTAGATGCCTACACCAAAAGGATTATGTCACGCCACTTATTACTGGCAGAAGACGCCAGCTATGAAGAAGTGCGGGATTTTTTTATGGATCGTCTGCCCCCGGACGCAGCTCTCTTCAACGAGTTTCATGCGCTATTTGTAGAGCTGGGGAAAACCTATTGCAAAAAAAACCCTCTTTGTCAGGGCTGCCCGCTGAATGGATTTTGAAGCATGATGGTCTGATTGCGCCCTGCGCCGATAGAAATAATAACAATCTTGGTACCGGTTAGTTCTTCTATACGACTCAGGTAATTTCTAGTTGCTTGCGGCAGATCCTCAAGGCGGCGGATGCCCGTTAGATCCTCCCGCCACCCTTCGAGTTCTTCATATACAGGTTCGAGGCTTTCCATGGCTTCCTTACGAGAGGGGCGATATCTTATTATTTGCCCTTCACTCCGGTAATGTGTGGCTATCTTTAAAGTTGGGATACCGGTTAGCACATCCAGCTTGCTAATAGCCAACCCGCCTAACCCGCTCAATCTAGCGGAATCAGACACCAGTACAGCATCCAGCCAGCCACAACGCCGCTTCCGTCCCGTAGTAGCGCCGAACTCCGCTCCCTTTTGCTGGATCTGATCCCCTATATGATCATGCAGTTCGGTAGGAAACGGACCTCCTCCCACACGGGTCGTATAGGCCTTGCAGATACCGATGACCGCATCGATACGTGTTGGTCCGATACCGCTGCCGCAACAGGCTCCTCCGGCTATGGTGTTAGAAGAAGTAACAAAAGGATACGTTCCGTGATCAATGTCCAAGTGTGTCCCTTGTGCCCCTTCAAAAAGAACATTTTTTTGGGCTTTGACAGCCTCATCTAAGATTATTGAAATATTGGCCACGTAAGATGCAAGCCTTTCGGCATAGCCCATATATTCGTTGTAAATATCTTCAACATCCATAGGCTTGAGCCCAAGGTATTTCTCCATATAGAAATTTTTTTCTATAAGTATTTCTGAAAGCTTGGCTCGAAAACTGGGGCCATGTAAGACATCCACGACTTTAATACCCCGCCGGGCGATTTTGTCTTCATAACAGGGCCCTATACCACGTCCGGTCGTACCGATTTTCTTCCGGCCCGTGAGGCTCTCTCTGCCGAGATCAATGGCACGGTGATACGGCATAATAAGATGTGCATTTTCGCTTACCAAAAGGCGATCCGGCGTGATAGGATAACCCTTCTCATATAAACTGTCTAGCTCGGCCAGAAGGACGCGCGGGTCAACCACCACACCATTACCAATGAAACATCTTTTTTGTGGATGAAGGATACCGGATGGAACAAGGTGAAAAATGAATTTTTCCCCTTCTACAACGATGGTATGCCCAGCGTTATTGCCTCCCTGGAAGCGCACAATAATATCAGCATAATCAGAAAGGAGATCGACAATCTTGCCTTTACCCTCATCTCCCCATTGTGTACCAACAACCACCACGTTAGCCATGTAAATCCTCCCCTATCCGGTCTGAAAAGCGCTTAGGACAGACCGCTTTGGACATTAATTTACAGAAAAGAAAAAGTCAAATTTTAATTATACCTTGGCGGCATTAGATAATACACGTGGACAGTCTGAAGCAGTGGTTTTGCCGCATACCGAGATTCTCTAGCGGCGAAAACTCCGCTCGCTTCAGGAAATGAGGGACTTCATGCAAAAACACTTTACACCCGCCATTTATTAAGGTAGTTATTTACTCGCAAGCTCTCTTTAAGAAGGTGAAGATATGGAAAAGCAAAAAACCGGACAAAAGTCGACAAAGAAATCCATGATAGAACCGGCCAAATATACCCGTGACAGCCGTTTCCAATTTAGATGCCACAAAGGCGTAAAGTGTTTTACTCTTTGTTGCCGTGGTATTGAGATAATTCTGCCCCCGTATGACATTATTCGCATTAAAAACCGGCTTAAGATCTCTTCGGAAGAGTTTTTGCAAAAGTACACGAAGATCGAGTTTCTCGGCCGCACCCAGTTACCGGTAATCACCCTGAAAATGCGCAATGATGAAGACGGATGCTGCCCCTTTGTGACCCCTGACGGTTGCACGATCTACACCGATCGTCCTTCCTCTTGCCGTTACTATCCGGTAGGAATGACCACATTTAAAAAGCAGGATAAAAAGTCGGATGAGAAAGAGGACTTCTACTTTATGGTTCGAGAAAACCATTGTCTCGGTTTTCAGGAAGACAAGGAATGGACCATTGAAGAATGGAGGAAAGATCAGGGTGGAGACAAATATGATGAAATGAACAGAGGTTGGATGGAAATCATCCTTAGAAAAAAATCCTATGGCCCGACTGCTGAACTCAGCAAAAAGGCCTTGCAGATGTACTTTATGGTCTATTCCGACATCGATAAATTCAGACGCTTTGTCTTCGAAAGTTCATTCCTGGAGAAATACGGTGTCAGCGAAGAAACCATCGCCAAAATAAAAAATGATGAGCTATCGCTGATGAAATTCGGTTTTGACTGGTTGAAGTCGGCCCTGTTTGGAGCAGATGCGGTCAACCTCAAAGACGAGGTATTGCAGGCCAAGGTCCAGGACTTGAGAGAAAAAGCCAAAC
>CAYSYZ010000195.1:0-3386 GCA_964435205.1 uncultured Desulfovibrionales bacterium | reverse complement strand
ATAATGGAGAATCCAGACCTCCTGTCCTTCTACCAGGTGGAGAAGGGCATAAACAGGTGGCAATCCGCAAATCTTTCTGCGGTCTTTCTCTGCCATGATAAACCGGAAAAATCCTTCGGGATCGCAGTCAACCACATATTTCAGCATGCTCAAATCTTCTTCCCGCAGGTCAGATAAGTCGCCCTCACGAACCGCAATCGTCCGGAAATATTGATGAAAATTGTCATTATCCAGATAGTGGTGCACGTTGAGGATTTCAACAAGCCTTTCTATGTCCTCAATAGGTACCAACTGGGATCCGCCTTCCCTCACTAAAACAGCCTGAATGTCTCGCAAGGAATTATTCCCATTAAGCATCGTCAGAAGGCAAGCAAAATGCATGGGAAGCGCTACGTCTTGAGCAATCTGTAAGCGATCCCTGAGCAGAATAGCCTTCCTACCGGCATTCTCTACCGGGTAGGCCTCGATACCCGCACGTAACCGTGGATAGTCTTCGTTATGCTTCATAGACCTTCCAAAATATATCGCCGCATGGCATCTAAGTCAAAAACAGCTCAGTCGGCAACCCTCAGTATTTCCTGGATCTTTTTAAATTCATCACACATTTGTTTCCTGGTCTGCGTTATTCTCTCCATAAGATAAATGAACATACGCTGCTTCTTAGGCTCCCAACTTCCTATAAATTTCAGTAAAGGCTCACAATACCACCAGTTGCAGCGGTGCGGACGCATGGTTCGGGGTAGACCGCAGCCTTTCGCTGTAAGAAACTGACAAGCGGCATCATCCTCTAATCCGTCCTGGAACGGAGGCAATCTCATCTCAAGAGCCGCAAGATAAATTATGTCGCGCCGGTCGAACCGGCCATTCAGGTTCGTGCACTTCGGACTTTCACATTGAGGACAGACCTCAGCTGTCATTTCTTCAATCAGTGGGTCAATGGACTCAATATTAGCCCTTACTTCAAGTGCTAAACGATGAACTATTTGTGTCTTAAAAGGATGCAATTCAAAGACGCGCCGGATATCACTATAAATCTCTCTTAATTCTTCTAACGTACCTGGAGTTGCCATACGCTACAGACCACTTTTTACAGCAAAACCTTTCATACTTGTCAGGCGGCTTCATATTCTCGCCGTATGCACGTGGATTGTCAAATAATTTCTATCCCCTTGTTGTTGCAATACAAATGACCAGTGAACCGTTAGCTCCAAGGACAACTTGCTTTTGCGCCTGTGATATTGTACCTTTCATTTCCAAAAGCCAAAAGCTGAAAGCTGAAAGCTGAATGCTTATGCAAATGGGCTATTTAACCGCTCATACCACCCAAGAATTACAAGATAAAATCATACAGCAGGCCAGCGAAGAGACGATTATTCTCACCCCCGGTCGCCGCCTGGCACGACGCCTCCGCCATGCCTTCACCATGGCACAGATTCGGTGTAACCGGCGGGCCTGGTTTCCGCCCAAAATAGTTACTCTCAATGCCTGGCTAGCCCAGAAATGGCAGGAATCCTGGCCGGAAGAATGTCTTATTTCGGACGTAGCATGCCTACGCGTCTGGAAAGACGCGGTCCAACTAACAACCCTGCCCGAAGGACTCGATCCTGATCTGGGGCTATACCGCATTCTTAATGAAACGTACTCTGCCCTGATCCGCCACAAGGTCCCCTCTCCAACAATCGACTACCTGTCTCCGCTTTTTGCCTGGAGACAAAAGGTCTTCGAGATTTTTGAGGAAAAACTCAGGGCAAAAAGATTTGTACATCCAGCCTGTATGCCGTCGTTCATAAGAAATAAACTAAAGAGCGACACTTACAGT
Organism: uncultured Desulfovibrionales bacterium; assembly: GCA_964435205.1. GTDB lineage: Bacteria > Desulfobacterota > QYQD01 > QYQD01 > QYQD01 > CAYSYZ01. The sequence continues at coordinate 1,567 of CAYSYZ010000195.1, read as the reverse complement.
CTTCCAAAGCACATTTTCTGTGCGGGTTTTGAATCCCCTGCGCCGGTTGAGCAGGATCTCCTTACCTGCCTGGCAGAAGATCATGGGGCCGTTTTCTGCGACACAAAGTCTAACCAATCGCCATATATAAAAGCTGTGAGCGTTTCAAACATCGAGGAAGAGGTCATGTGGCTGGCCCAGGATGTACTGGAAAAAGCGCAGCATACACCACTACACCGCATCGGAGTGGTTGTACCCAACCTGAACACGTATGCACCACTCATATCCCGAACCTTACAGGAACTAATCGGCAGCCCTGGTGGAGAAAACGAAGGGAGTTACAATATTTCACTTGGGGAATCACTGCTCAGTCAGCCCCTGGCCCAGGCGGCTCTCCTGCCTCTCCGTCTGATGGTCGAGGGCGAAAGGCGAAACCTGTTTCTTTCCTTATTACTTTCGCCCTATTATGGCTTGTGGAAGCCACACCGGCAGGCCCTCGCTCAGGCAGACTGTGTCTGGCGAAGGTATTCCATAGATCAGGGCCTTCGTAATCTTTTATACATCCTTGGAAAGGATAACCCCCGATCTCTATCGCTGATCCATCCGCCTAACCAACACCTGGCCGATCTTTTAGAAAGGCTTTGCAGGAGCCAAACGGCATCAAAATGGGTCAATGCCCTCTATAGCTTATGGCATATAGCGGGGTTTCCGGCTACGGGTAATGAGCAGGAAGAAAGAATCTTTAAGCGCATCCGAGAAAGTCTGGACATGCTGGCTAGCGACCTGGGAAAAGATGAAATAGACACCGGGGCCTTCTACACGTGGCTCAAGTACGCTCTAAGCGAAACCAAAGTTAATGTATCAGGATACGAAGAAGCAGGGATTCAAATTGTCGGTCTTATTGAGTCTCGCGGTCTCTCCTTTGACCATCTTTACATAGTCGGCCTTTCCGCTGGTAGTTTGCCCCAACCGGTGCGACATTTTCCTTTTCTGACCGGAAAGGAAAAAACCCTTGTCCAGGGAGCTACGGTTGAAAGCCAATATCTTTTCGCTCACCAGGCCTTCTCACATCTGATGACAGCGGCTCCACATATCACGCTTACGCGTCCCCGGGAAGAAAATGATGACCTCTTGCCTGCATCTCCTTTCTGGCCCGAAAATGAAGAAACAAAAACGATCAACTGCTGGCTGGAACCTAAGCCGGCCCACCTCCGAGCAAAATGGTTACGTCAGGCACACAAGGGCTGGCAATATCATCCGGTCCCCTACCCACCTGAAGATACTCCGCTCGTCCCCGCCCCTCTGCCAGAGGTTTTGTCAGTAACAAACATAGAGACAGCCATCTCCTGTCCATTTAAATTCTTTGCAGATACTGTACTAGGACTAAACGTCTTGGATGAGCCATCTATCGGTATTCCGCCTATAGAAAAAGGGGACCGGCTGCATGGGGTGTTTGCCCTGATTACCCGCAGGATACGGCGACAGGGTATAACCCTCGCTGATAAACAAACCAAGACCATAATAGAAGACTGCGTGGCCCAGGTGCTGGCAGACGTCATAGACAACCCGTATTGGCAGATCGAAAAGG
>CAYSYZ010000194.1:0-3438 GCA_964435205.1 uncultured Desulfovibrionales bacterium | reverse complement strand
GATCCTCTCTGATCATGCCATGCGGAATCTCCGCAAGGCCCAGGCCATCCTGCGCCTGGGAGAAAAATACGGCCAGGAGCTGGAAAGGGCCTGTGAACGGGCTCTCCTCTTTGGAAACTACCGCTATAAGAGTTTGAAGATCATCCTGGAAAAGGGGTTTTGCAAACCAGAGGCTTCTCCTGTCGAAGATGCGCCGAGGCGTGCTTATTCCCACTAAACTTTTGTCTCTCTTATGGCAAAAGTGGGGAACAACCTTGGTCCTTGACAAGATTCGCAGCAATCCTGGATTCATAGCTCATGGCTCCTCCGTCTTGTTGATAGGTCAAGGTTTCATCAGAACAGAGGCTATATAACTCGGTAATCTTCGTTTTTGTCAAAAAACAAACCCTGCAAACTTCGGCTTCTGAGCTTATTAAATTATTTCAATCACTTATATCTTTGACTCAAGAAAAACTCAGGAAACTCCAGGAACTATTTGCGGAAATAAAAACCCCCGGACATTTTAAATTGACCGGGGGTTTTTATTTCGTGAAAAGTGGGTTGTTACATTATCCAGTAATCTTCCGGCATATCCATGGCCAGCTTAAGGGCGCCTCTCGCACCGGCAAATATAGGATCATCAATACATTCTACCTTGGCACCACCAAGGTTCGCCAGTCCGGCGGCTATCATATCTGCCAGGCCTTCAATCTGGCTACCGCCGCCTGCCAGATAAATATTTTCTCTCAGCATTTCTTGGAATTCAGGGTCGTAGCTGGCAATCAATTTTTTTGCAGCCTCTACAATTTCAGGTACAATGCTTTCACATGCAGCTTTCAATTCAGTAGTTACATCGAATACCTCCGGCTTGCCGTCGACCGGGAACACAGCGGAAACTGAGCGGGTTATATGGTGTACAAAGGCAGATTGTTCTTTTATTTCTCTGGCCATATTAAGGGTAAAGCTTGCTTTTGAGTATGTAGCTTTAAGGGTTTCGTAAAAAACTTGATCAATGTGATCGCCAGCCTTGTAGAGTGTTATCTGATCTTCTTCTTCCGGCACTGTTCCATGCATCCGGCAAATATCTACAGTGCCAGCGCCAATGTCAATTATCATGGCGTTATCCAGCTTGCCAGCATAATAGGCCACAGCAAAGGGTTCGGAGATTACAGCTGCGTAATCCATAACGGATTTGGCTATTTCACTTATAACTTGTTTGTTCTGTATGCTGGCTTTGGACGGTATGCCAATAATCCCATAAGCCTTGGACTCTGCGGGAGATTCGACGGCGCTGACCAGGTGCTTGATGAGTTCCTGGGCCATAGCTTTTTCCTGCTCGTCTTCCTTAATAACACCCTTTTCCAGAGGATATGAGACGTTGAGCGACAATCGGTGTTTAAGGACGTCCCGCCCGAATAACAGATTTTGTTTTAACATGTGCTTGGCAATTAGATCTTTTGGCCAGCCAACAACGCTTATAGTCAACTTTTCTATGCCGTTGCTAGAAACCAGCGCACTCCTCGACGTTCCCAGGTCGATTCCCACATATATTTTCTCACTCATCCGTTTTCCTCCTCTGTATTATGTTTGAACAAATCCGGTAGTAAAGCCTTCCAGTAGTAGCGGATCTCGCTTTCTAGGTTTGTTTCTTCCATCGCCAGATATTGCGCTTTTAGCGCCAGCCCCAGATGCAGATGCCTCGCCTCTTCAGCTTTCTTTTCGATTAATTCTACTATAGTCCTATGTTCTCTCTGGATACGGTCGGTAGCACGTATGTAGTGGCGTTCCTCCCTATTCAGCAACCTTTTAACAAAACCGGCTATCTGTTCTTCTTCTGTCTTTTCTTCCTGTCTTCTAATTTCTACGGAGATCAGCTTATTGAGTACTTCCTTTTTTACGTCGTCTGTATTCAAAGGTTGTGCCGTTTACTCTCTAGTTATGCCTGCAACTAAGTGTGACAGCCCGGTTATTAATGACACCGGGCTGTTTCTTCTGTTTTTTGTCCAGGTTGCGGCGTGAGCTAGCCTGGTCAGGAAGTCTTATTTTTTGTCTGTATCGAAAAAAATCCTGTCTGGTCTGTTCCAGTTCGGCTCTAAGCTTGACGACCTCGTCTTCCTTTGCCACGAGTGTCCTGGTTAGCGCACTTATCTTGTTACCCTGCCATTCGATATTTTTATTAAGCGCAACGATTTTTGATACCTGTTGTTGCACAAGTTCAAAGTTACGCTCGATCTTATTGGTAAGCAGATTGGTTTCTTCTTTCTTGGACTGGATGATGTGATCCTTCTGATCTAACGCCGACGACATGTAGCTCATTTTTTGCATCAACTGGTTGTTGGAGCGGTACATAAATAATAGGACAAGACTGATGACCAACAACACCACACATAAAAAGGTAATGAGGCGATCCCTCGCTGCTCCTTTTTTATTCATAGCATCCATTTTGTCACCTGCATTTTGCAGGTCGGATTCGAGCATTGAAGCCATCTGTTTATACTCAGAAATTCTGGATTCTAGAGAACTTTTGCTGGCTTGAATCTCCTTAAGGTCATGAAGCATCTGCTGGCGTTCTGAGGCGTGCTTGGCTTCGAGTTGCGATGTTTTCTCTTCCAGAGCCAGTACTGTCCTAATCTGTTCCTGGATTAGCTGATTCTTTTCTGCCAGGTTTTTCTTAATGGTATCTCGTTCAGCTTGAAGGGATTGAAATTGCTCCTTTAACGGAGAAGTTTCTTTTTCTTTTTGAGCAATTTCATTTTGCAGTCGTGAAATTTCTTCTCTTTGTTTACTGTTGCTTTCTTCTACCTGTTCTAATGCCTTTTTGACATCAGGGAGTTCAGACAACTGCGACTGGATACTGCTCAAATTAGACTGTAAAGTCTGGAGCCGTTCCCGGGTGTTCTTTGCTTCTTCCCTATCTTGGTTAAGTTGCTTTTCTTTTTGATTAAGCTCTGTTTCTCTTTCCGAGATTACATTTTGCAGGCGTTTCAGCTCTTCTTTGAAACTTTCTTCTGTTTGCCGGATAAGGTCCGGCCTAGGAGACTTCAAGGCATCTTTAAGTAGCCGATTTTCTTCTGCAAAATGTTCCTTTTCCTTTCTTAGTAGGGCAAGTTCTCCACTCTGCGCTTCAATGGTTGCGGCCTGCTTCTGAATAGTATTTGTTTGAGGAGCGAGGCGGGACTTTATCGACTGTAGTTCCTCCTGCAAGGCAGAATAATCTTCCCGCAGACGCAGAGACAGGGCTGTTTTTTGGGTGACTTCGTCCCGCAGGTAACTGATTTTTTGTTCCTGCTCCCTTTTCTCCTCTTTCAGGTGTTTAATCTCGGGGATCAGTTTTTCTATACTTAATTGTTCTTTAGCTTCAGGGTGGGGTTTCTGCTCGGGTTCTCGCGCTTCGCTAACAACCTTTTTAAAAGGAGACAAACTGGATTTTCTTTTTATTACCTTTGATAAATCTATATA
>CAYSYZ010000193.1:0-3452 GCA_964435205.1 uncultured Desulfovibrionales bacterium | reverse complement strand
TTGTTTCGGATTTCGAATTTCGTGCTTCGAATTTAGAGTTTTCTTTGCGCTCTCTGCGTTCTCCGCGGTGAATATCAAGGTTATCCCGGCCTCCTCTGTCGCAGTATCTCGAAGAGGATAACCGCCCCAGCGACAGCCGCATTGAGAGAAGATACTTCCCCGAACATCGGAATAGAAACCATTAGATCACAATGCCTTCGTACCAGCGGCCGGATACCTTTTGCTTCGCTGCCAATAACTAGCGCCACATTGGCCTTAAAGTCGATTTGATAAATTGTCTTATCACCCTCGGCTGCTGTACCGATAATCCAGTATCCGGCCTTTTTCAAGGCATCAATAGTCCTGACGATATTTGTAACTCTGGCCACAGGTACATAAGAAAGCGCTCCGGCAGCTACTTTTTCGACAGTTCCAGTAATCTGTGCCGCTCGATCTCGAGGAATTATGAGGCCTTGGACCCCCGCGGCATATCCACTTCTTATTAATGAGCCAACGTTCTGCGGATCAACCAGACCATCTAGGATTAATATCAATCCATATGAGGTAGGACAGGAATAACTTAATATCTCTTCTAATGTTTTGTAAATATGTTCTTGAATATACGCCACTATGCCTTGATGATGCCTGTGGCCAACGATATGGTCCAAGACCTCCTCTTTTTCGAATCGGACGCTAACCAACTGCGAACGAGCCAGATTTACAATAACATCCCTGCCCTTCCCCCTGTCTGGGTGCTTAATCAGGATTTCCTTTAAAGATTCTGGATCATTCTTGAGCTTCTCATGGACAGGGTGAATACCCCATATCAAGTTAGACATTTCCCTTTATGGCAATATACTGCGCTATTTTTTAAATGGATAACCAGTTGAGTGAGGGAACGACACGAGAGCGGCGGCAACGTTCTGCTTGAACTATACATGTAAGATCATTAACTGCCTCTTCCAGGTCATCGTTTACAATGATATAGTCATATTCCCGAATAGCCTTTACCTCTCCCCGTGCATTGGCCAAACGCAATCTCAAAGCCTCCTCATCATCGCTTTGCCTTTTCTTGAGCCGCTCCTCCAAGACCTCCCAGGAAGGAGGCAAAATAAATATAAGTATCGCATCGCTTATTTGATCGCGTACCTGCCGCGCACCCTGAACATCTATATCTAGTAAGATGTCTTTTCCTGACTCCAGACAGTCACTTATTTGTTTCCTGGCAGTGCCGTAATAGTTGCCATGAACAAATGCCCACTCCAAAAAGTCTCTCTGGTCTTTCATGCGGCAAAACTCATCTTCAGACACGAAAAAATAATCAATCCCGTCCTTTTCACCGTAACGGGGCGGACGTGTGGTGTGGGAGATAGAATAGGCAAGGTCTGGTACGGTCTCCAGGGCCCGTTGACACACTGTAGTTTTGCCAGCGCCTGACGGCGCTGAAATTACAAACAAGCTACCCTTTCTAGCCACTATTTTTATTTTGTTTCTTCCTCCTTATACGCATCGCTTACAAAGCGCTGGGCAATTGTCTCAGCCTGTACTGCCGAAAGAATTACATGGTTACTGTCAGTAATAATGATAGACCGCGTTCTCCTGCCCTGCGTTACGTCTATCAATACTTTATTCTCTTTGGCTTCTTCTTTTAATCTTTTTATTGGCGCCGAGCTTGGATTAACAATTGCAATTATTCTATCCGTCACCACGGAATTGCCGAAACCTACGTTCAGTAATTTCGGCTCTATGTTTTTAGCCACGCCCTAATCACTCCTTCCTCTTGGTAATTCCTATTCAATATTCTGCACCTGCTCTCGTATCTTTTCCAATTCATATTTCATATCCACCACCTTGTGAGAAATAAAGGCATCTCCGGCCTTTGAACCGATTGTATTGACCTCACGGTACATTTCCTGGATAAGGAAATCAAGTCTTCTGCCTATTGCCTTGCCTGCATCAATCAGTCTCCGGAATTGATCGATATGACTTTCCAGGCGGACCAACTCCTCCGTCACGTCTGAGCGATCCGCCATGATCGCTATCTCTTGCGCCAGACGTGCCTCATCAACTTTGGTATCCTCTACGAGGTTCGCAATCCGATCCCGGAGTTTGTCGCTATACTGCCTTATGGCAGCAGGTATGTAATTCTGTATATCATCACCTAAAGAGGAAACCAGGTCAAGTCGTTTTACAAGGTCAGCAGCCAGTGTCCTTCCCTCCTCTATCCTCATCTGTTCCATGCGGTTCATAGCTTCGTTAAGGACCTCTTCTATTATTTTCCAATCCTTCTGAATGTCTATCTCCGTTTCTTTTGACAAAATAAGGTCCTTAAAAGAAGCCATAAGGGAGAGATCCACCTTCCCTTCAAGGTTAAATTTTTCCTTCAGGTGCTCCAGAATTTTGTAATAAGCGTCGGCGAGTTCCATATCGAGCTCAAGATTCTGAACCCTTGGCACTTCACCGTTAACTTGGAGCAGGAGTTCTATGCGGCCTCGCGAAAACTGCGAGGCTAGCTTCTTCTTTATTTGCTCCTCAAAAACAACATATTTTTTGGATAGTCTTAAACTGATATCTAAGTATCGATGATTTAGAGACTTTATTTCGACAGTTAGTAATCCATGTGGGATTTCGCCACTTCCCCGGCCAAAGGCCGTCATACTTTTAAGCACTGATTTAATACCTCTCATTTTAACCGCAGAGGCCGTAGAGATCACAGAGAACAAGTTTACAATTTCAATAAGTTAACTCTGTGCTCCCTGGGGCGCTGTGGCATATTTAAATTTTTTAGTTTTCTTCTCTTGCTGCCTTCATCTGGAAAAGATACTTTCTCCGAATCTGTTCCATGATTGTCCTCACCTTCTGACTGGCATAGTCGGGATAAGTCCAGGGTAGAGACTGAAACGCTCCTTTTCTATACACGAGTGTAAGATCGGCATAAATTCCCCGCCCAAGGTAAATACGATGAGTGTAGTTTTTGCCGGTCGCCAGGACGACTCTTTCGGCCACCAAGTATCCAGGATCTATATTTACCTGACGCATACCTAATACTGCCGCCTCTATCTCCATTGCATTGGTATCATGCTTCATGTCCGGCAATAGCGAGGGATCTATCAGCTTCTCAAAGGCAGCGAACCGCCGCAAAAGAGGAGTTCCCATCTCTGCATCATAATAATCTGTTTGGTCAAAGGGCAAGGTTTCACTTATGAAGTCTACCTCACCGTACAGCGCCGTTAAAGACTTTATAGTTTCATTAATCAGGTCTTCTTTCCGGCCTATAACGCTTACTATGAGTTTGGCTGGAGGAGAAGATTGTGGCTTGCTCATATTATCTCATATTTTTTACCGCAGAGACCGCGGAACACGCGGGGTACCGATAAAGAACTTAGCGCCCTTCGGGCGGACTTTTTTGACAGGATTAACGGGATTTACATGATTTCTTTGCTTTTTTTATATCCTGATCATCCTGTATATCC
>CAYSYZ010000192.1:1568-3454 GCA_964435205.1 uncultured Desulfovibrionales bacterium | reverse complement strand
AGGATTTACAGGCTATTACAGACCGTTAAGTAATCAACGTTGGGACACTATTGATAGAGATTATAAGGTCATAGAATTAGGAACGCAGTATAGCAGAATTAAAGATCTTTTTGCGGCCATCAAGGCGGAAACGGGCCTTAAGCTTTCTGGATTTTCTGAGATGTCTGTGGACCAGGTGGTTGAACTTACCGGGCTGGGTAGAGATATGGCAGCCTTAGCGCAGCAGCGGTGACTACTCTGAACCGTTTCTTTTCGAAGATGCGCCGTGGCGCGTTTTAGAGGAAGAGGCCAGGCTTGCCGATTTAGAACGAGCGGCGGAAAAACGAGGGCTTAAGGTTACCAGGAGAGGGCGGTTTTATCATCTGGTAGGTGATAATGATAAAGGCAAGGCTGTACAGATACTAAAAAAGTTATATGAAACGGAAGGTCAGGTACTTGTCAGCGTTGGCCTCGGAGATAGCTCCAACGATTTCCCGATGCTGGAAAATGTGGATATTCCGGTTCTTGTCAAGAAAAAGGATGGGCAATATGCCCCCTGGTCAACGGTGAAGAAGGTTGTTCTCGCGCCGGATGTAGGGCCAAAGGGGTGGAACAAAGCCCTTCTGAACTTTTTTAAGGAGAAGACATAATGCATAAGCAGCGCACGATCGCCTATTTTTCCATGGAAATAGGGCTTGAGGCAGGAATGCCGACTTATAGTGGCGGTCTGGGGGTGCTGGCGGGAGACACAATCCGGTCTGCGGCCGATCTCAAATTGCCGATGGTCGCGGTAACGCTTCTTTATCGTAAGGGTTACTTTCACCAGAGTATTGACCCCGGTGGATGGCAGAGAGAGGATCCGGTTGAATGGGTCGTGGAGGACCTTCTGGAAGAGATGCCACAAAGAGTCTCTGTTACCATCGAAGGACGAAATGTTCATATTCGCTCCTGGAAATACGAGGTCGAAGGCATCAGAGGTTTTACGGTACCGGTTTATTTTCTGGATGCCGATCTCCCTACAAATTCTGGATGGGACAGGACACTGACCCATTTTCTTTATGGAGGCGACCAGCATTACCGTCTTTGTCAGGAGATAATCCTGGGGATTGGCGGTGTAAGGATGTTGCGTGTCCTTGGGTACAAAAACATCAGGCGTTTTCACATGAATGAAGGACACGCCAGCCTTCTTACATTGGCGCTCCTGGACGAGGAGGCAAAGAGTGCTGGTAGAGGATCGATCACCAGTGATGATATTGAAGCGGTCCGGGATAAGTGCATATTCACCACTCACACCCCTGTTCCTGCCGGACATGATCAGTTTACCATGGATTTAGTTAGCCGGGTTATCGGCCCCAGGGAATATCTTTTAGCCCGGGAGGATATCTTCTCTTTTGAAGGTCTTTTTAACATGACCTACCTCGCCCTTAACCTGAGCCGTTATGTTAACGGAGTAGCTAAAAAACATGGAGAAGTTTCAAAACTGATGTTTGCCGGCTATTCTATTGACGCCATCACCAATGGAGTACATGCAACTACCTGGGTGGCAAAACCTTTTCAGAAACTTTATGATCACTATATGCCAGGTTGGAAAGAGGACAATTTCAGCCTTCGGTATGCCTTGAGCATTCCATGGCAAGAGTTGTGGCAGACACATGCCCGGGCGAAGGAGGGGTTGATTCAGTATGTCCAGCATCAGACAGGTGTTGAGATGGAACTGGATACTTTTACTCTCGGTTTTGCAAGGCGCGCCACCCCATACAAAAGAGGAGACCTTCTCTTTCAGGATATAAAGAGGCTTAAAAGGATAGCATTAAAGGTGGGAAAATTTCAGGTGATTTACGCCGGAAAGGCCCATCCGCAAGATCAAGGCGGCAAGGAGATTATTATTCATATTTTTCGGATGAAAG
>CAYSYZ010000192.1:0-1558 GCA_964435205.1 uncultured Desulfovibrionales bacterium | reverse complement strand
CTTAAGAAAGACATCAGGATCGTTTATCTGGAAAATTATGACTTGGAACTGGCAAAGATGATTATCTCAGGGGTTGACGTGTGGCTTAATACCCCGAAGCCGCCCCTGGAAGCCTCCGGGACAAGCGGGATGAAGGCTGCTCTTAACGGCGTGCCCAGCCTGAGTATCCTGGACGGTTGGTGGATGGAGGGCCATATTGAGGGGGTGACGGGATGGTCCATCGGAGAAAATCAACGGGGAAGTAAAGAGGTTCACAAACCCCCTAAAGACGCCGCATCTCTTTATGACAAACTGGAGCAGGTAATCATGCCTATGTTTTATCGTAAAAGAGATTGCTTTGTAGATGTGATGCGGCATTCCATTGCTCTTAACGGATCATTCTTTAATACCCAGAGGATGACGCAGGAATACGTGTTGAAGGCTTATCTCTGAACCGTCACAATATCTCTTTAAAAGAATAGACGGAATGGTTGCGAGGCTATCTATGTTCAACAGGTTTTATTTTATTGCCTTGATATCTGTTGTATTGCTTCTTGGTTATCTGAGTTACCAAGTATTAAAGCCTTTTTTGTTCCCCATAGCCTGGGCTATTGTATTTTCCGTTTTATTTTATCCACTCTATGCCTTTATCCTCAGATACTTAAAATGGAAGCCCATCGCATCCCTCCTGGCACTCGGGGTTATACTGTTAATTATTATCGGCCCCTTTTCTTATCTGTTTTTCCTGCTGATAAAGGAACTGGGCGCGCTGACTGAATATGCCGAAAGCGGAAAGATCGAGGCCATAAAAGATATAACCCGGCATCCGGTTATAAGGATGATAGTGGAGAAGATTACCTCCTTGTTTGATATCACGGAAGAACAACTGAATAAGGCTGTCTTGGATAATGTCACGCGATGGGGAAAGGATCTGGTAGGCGGAATTACCAGGGGAGCAGGCGGCATTATAACCGTAACCTTGGACTTTATTTTGATGGCCGTCTCTATATTTTTCCTCCTGAGGGACGGTCCGGGCTTTTTCAGTAAGCTTCGTGATTATATGCCCTTTTCCGAGGAGCAGAAAGATGGATTGATAAAACAGATAAAGGATATCCTCATCTCCACTATGTACGGAGGGGTCATTGTGGCCATTATTCAGGGGACTATGGGCGGTATCGCCTTTGCCGTCCTCGATATATCCTCTCCTGTCATCTGGGGATTTGCCATGGCCATCGCTTCGTTTGTGCCCCTGGTCGGTCCGTTTGTCATATGGGCACCGGCAGCCGTTTATCTATTTATTGAGGGCCTGATATGGAAAGGGATAGCCATGGCCCTTATCGGGGCCTTCGGCATCGGCCTTGCCGAAACTCAGGGAATGACCCACCGTGCCGGAGGAAGTGCAGACGCCTACAGGCATCTGACCGGCAGGGATGGCTATGCCAACTTTGCCGCTTAAAGGAGATCCTCCGGCAAAAATGCCTATCCTGGCCTCACTCCGGGTAGAAATAAAGATATCCCCGCCATTTTCCACGATAATCTCCCCGGTCTTCCCGCGGTCCAGCAGGTCCCGGCCCACCCT
>CAYSYZ010000191.1:0-3458 GCA_964435205.1 uncultured Desulfovibrionales bacterium | reverse complement strand
TAGCTTCATCGAGCCGTCCGCTTTTGGCCAGGGCGATTACTGATGTTTCGGGGCGCGGGGTGGGGATGGATGTGGTGAAGCGGGAAATAGAAGCCCTTCGGGGTACGGTTAATATCCGGAGTATTAAGGGGCAAGGTACGACCATCCAGTTCGGGTTGCCCTTGACCCTGGCTATTATTGATGGCCTGCTGGTTGACTCGGGCGGTGAGCAGTATGTGATTCCACTCCACCACGTGCAGGAGTGTCTGGAACTGACGCGGCGAGAGATTGATAACGTCCACGGACGACGTGTAATCAACGTCCGGGATAAACTCATTCCTTATATCCGGTTAAGTGATTTTTTTTCGATACCGGTTAAGCAGTCCTTAGCCATTGAACGGGTCATTATAGTTCAATCTGAGCATTATGCGGCTGGTCTGGTGGTGGACCGGATTATCGGCGAGAGGCAGACAGTGATTAAATCCCTGGGCAGGGTTTTTGGAAATACGGAAGGCATAACCGGGGCTACCGTGCTGGGTGATGGTACGGTGGCCTTAATTTTAGACGTGGCTCAGATGATGCAATGCACACATCAAGAGGAGACGAGGGTTTTACACTAATGCATTTGGCCACCAGGCAGAGAATCAAATAACAAGGAGGTTTTGACTAATTGGCCTTTACATTTTTCTTCAGGGATATGCAGACGCTGGAAATGGTTCGTGACTACGTGCTTCCGGCCCTGCGGACAAGCAGATACATCAATATCTGGGATGCCGGATGCGCAATGGGGCCGGAGCCGTATTCGCTGGCCATCATCCTCCGGGAGAACATGGGGCACATGATCTTTAGAAACTTGAAAATATATGCAACGGATATTGATGGTAACGATCAGTTCGGAAAGATCATCAGGAATGGCGTATATCCCAGACAACAGGTCGAAAGGATTCCAAGGGACATTTTTAACAAATATTTTACGCCCGCCGGCGAGCCGGACCACTTCGTAATTGCCGAGGAGATCAGAAACGCCGTCTTATTCCAACAGCATGATTTACTCACGCTTACCCCGGTGCGTAAAGGTTTCGGGCTAATTATTTGTAAGAACGTACTGCTCCATTTCAGTGAAGGGGAAAGGGTTAAGGTTATGAGGATGTTTCACGATGCACTGGCCGAGGGGGGATTTCTGGCGACCGAGCATACGCAGAAAATGCCGGACGAGCTTACGGGCCTGTTTGAACCGGTCGTGTCAAACGCCCAGCTATTCCGCAAGGTGCAGGCATAAGGATGAAAATTATCAATCTGACGCAAGACAGCCAGGTGTACACCTCGAACGTTTATCTCCTTACGGGGGACTGGAATGCTATTGACGATGTCAACACACTGATAGACGTGGGTAGAGATCCATCGGTGATCGAAAAGATAAACGGGGCTTCGACCGGCGTGGGCAAGTGCCGGGTGGATCAGGTCATCCTGACCCATAACCACTATGATCATGCCAGCCTTTTGCCTATGATCCGCCAAATTTTTAACCCGGTCGTGTATGCTTTTTCAGCTTCTTTAACCGGGGCAGACCATCTCCTGAAAGATGGGGATACCTTGAAGGTGGGCGACCGGACATTTAAGGTGATGCACACCCCGGGGCACTCCAGCGATTCGGTCTGTCTTTATGGTGAGACAGATCGTGTGCTGTTTGTGGGGGACACCCCGGTTTTAATCTCGTCGACTGATGGTTCTTATGAGGAGGGTTTTATCCGCGCACTGGAGAGGTTTTGTCTCAAGGACATCCGCGCGATCTATTTCGGACACGGGGATCCCCTGTTCGACGATTGTAACGCGCGTCTGCGCACTTCGCTAAAAAATGTCCGGAAAAGCTTGAAACGTTACTCAGTGGGCGGTAGCGGCGTTTGAGATGATGAGGAATCGCCAGAGTCATTCCGCGTAGAGCGCAGCAATAAGAAAGAGGAAAGGGGGAATAGTGATGAACATTGCGATTATCAACAACAAGGGAGGTACAGGCAAGACCACAACCTGTGTCAATCTGTCCGCGGCCTTTGCCAATTTGGGTTACCAAGTTCTTCTGGTCGATCTGGATTCGCAGGCCTCGGCTTCTCTCTCTCTCGGAGTGGAGTACGATAATCTATCTCCTTCTGCGGCGGATGTCCTTTTCGATGAGATGTCGGTCAAGTCGGCAATCCGCCCCTCCAGTGCAGAGCGCCTCGATCTGCTGACCGGAGGAATGGAGCTGGCTGACAGCGACCTGATCCTGGCGGACGTTCCGGGTTGGGAAAACAGGCTCACGGGATGTCTGGAGCCTGTTCGGCAGAACTACGATTTCATCTTTATCGACTGTCCTCCTTCTCTATCCATGCTGTCAATCAATGCCCTGGTGGCCGCTGATGGCTACATTGTTCCGGTTACTACCGAATACCTTGCCCTGGAAGGACTGGTCAGCCTGATGAGAGCAGTCGAAGAAGTTAAATACGGCATGGAAATAGATCCCAGGTTGCTGGGCATTGTTCTTACGATGGTAAATCCAAGCCTGAAGAGTACGCGGGAGATTACCCGTCTTGTCCAGGAACATTATGGCCAGGACGTGTTTAAGACGGAGATCAGGAGAAATGTCAGGTTAAGCGAAGCGCCATCCTATGGCCGGAGCATCTTCCACTATGATCCGCGATCATGCGGCGCCATGGACTATACTCGGTTGGCCGATGAAGTGATCGAGCGCTGCGGCATCGGGAGAAAGGGGGTATGACCGGGGGAAATCCAAGGCGCAGAAGTTTTTAAATCGGAAACAACGTTAGGAAGGATTACCAAAGAAGGGAGGTCAAGCGATGACACATAGGTCAGGGAAGAGTATCTTCAGACGTTCCGTCCCTCCGTCGGGAGAAAAACAGCCCAATGAGGGAAAAACCGAAACAGTAAGGGAAAGAGTACACAGCACTGAAAAGGAGGTGCGTATGGCTAACACAGACACAGAAAAGTGCGAACTTGCGATGCACATACTGGATTTGCTCCCGACGCCGGTTATGTCGGTAGATACGCAATTTAATGTTACCTATATGAATGCCGCCGGTGCTCAGGCCGTAGGCAGGACACCAGAGGCGTGCGTGAGGCAGAAGTGCTTCAATCTGTTTAAAACGGGTGATTGTAATACTGCCAATTGCGCTGTTGGAAGGGCCATGCGGGAAGATGGTGTCTTTACCCGCGATGCCATAGCCAACCTGCCGTCGGGCGAGCTGCCGATCCGCTACAGCGGGGCGCCGATCAAGGACGCGGCGGGCAATATCGTGGGTGCCCTGGAATATGCCATAGACGTATCTGAAGAGCACCGGGCCGTTGCCGATGTGGGGCAGCTGGTGCAGGCGGCGGTAGAAGGGAGGCTTGATACAAGGGGTGATCCTGGCAAGTACAAACTTCTGGGGTTCCGGAAGATCGTGCAGGGGGTAAACGACACCCTGGACGCGGTGATCGGGCCCCTG
>CAYSYZ010000190.1:0-3499 GCA_964435205.1 uncultured Desulfovibrionales bacterium | reverse complement strand
GACTGATTTTATATTCTTTTTATTTTTCGCTTGACAGGGGGATATAGGATTGTCCTGGAGTCCGCTCCCTAAAGTAATAAGCGTCCCCAAAATACTCGAGCAGCAGTTGCTGGCAAAAAATAAGTAACCGCGCGTGATTTTTCATACTTCACACAACCCAGGCACAGAGTGTGAAAGAAGCCAGTCGGAGGCACTAAACTCTATCCTCTTTTTATGCTTTGCTATATTTTTGCTTACATGGGACAGGAGATCGAGAATCCCTTTCTGGAATACTTCTCCTGTTTGTTCAGAAGCATAGGAGATATAAAGATTTCTCATTAACTTATCGCATATTTCCGATATAGGTTTCTTGTTATTCTCCCACCTGGAAATAGTCGCCGGATCCACACCGAGAATGTTAGCCAAACTTTTGGTTTTTAAGTGGAGCTCCTTGCGCAAGAATCTAATCTCCGGTCCAGTAAATCGTTCCTCCTTCCGGACCAAATTTCTTCCTATTAACCGGTGCAAGGCATCCAGGTTAGGGATAGAAACACCTTTCGTCCTGCATTCAAGGCATTCATATTGGTTTATGCCATATAGATAAATATTGTCGAGACCGCTTTCCGCATAGTGGTAAGGCTCGCCTCGGATAATTTTAAGCTTAGCACCGCATTCCCAACACTTTTCCATATCAAACTCCTCCCAAAACAGTAACCACGACCAAAGTTTGTTTATTGATAATGGCAGTTACTACAGCCCCTGGTTCACCTTCGAGATCTTCTCCTTTAACTACGTATTTGAATTGACCTTTTTCAGATTGTTCCATACGTACAACCTCACCTGTTTTCAGGATATAACGAACGTCGGACAGATCATAATTACGATTTTTCATCTGCTCTTTGGCATGACTGGTAAGGATGACTTCTCCTTGCCTTACAATATGGCGAATCAGTGTCTGAACATCATCCTTTGGATATGGATCCATACGCCAGCAGTTTTCAGATCTCTGTTCAAATATCAGTTACATAGTATAATGAATTACTATTCACGTCAATAAAAAATGATTCTAGATCATTATTTATAAATGTATTATTAAAATGTTACGCTTTTTAGTGATCCTAGATCACTTATCGAACGACACAAACAAAAGTTTAATCAGACTTGCAATAGGCAAAATAGGGCTAGATGGAATTGGTGGGGAAACGTCATATCAATTATCACGTGTGCGTTCAACGTCGTCATCAATCTACACCATTCCCGGCTTGCGGCCCTGGGCTGTCCGCGCCTTGCCGGGCCTATAATTAGGGCAATCCCGGGGTCCATCGCAATGGGTCTCATACCTACATTTCTTTTTGTTCGGGTTCCAATGGTCGATGATAATTTCGGTGGCCATCACGATTCCCCACGGGCATGGCCTCTCCTGAAATATGGTCACCGATGCGAAAAAGATTCTTTTCGTGTGTCTTTTGTCCGACTGCTACCCGTAAATCATCCCACTGCTTTTCATTAACAGTGGCATCCATAACCAGCGTGTATCCTAAATAGGCATGGCTTATCTGGTCAAAAGAGCGTATCAACCTTATCCTGGCCTTAACGGCGGTAACTATGCCTTCAAACTTGACCTTATCAGACATCGCCAATTTACTCATCCCTGCACACCTTCGCCCAAAGTGTCATGTCTGCCGTTGAGCGGATACCACCCCTCCAAATTCATACAATAGTGGAATATCTGCGCTTCCACTATAGCGGTATCCACTGGGTCTGTCTCTACTGGCTGTCCGAAGCTATCATTTTTAATTTATGATTTTATGGACGTTTAGCGCTTCTTTTTAGCTAAAAGGCATTTTCTGGATGCGGCCACATTCTGCGGGCAACCTTAAAAAGCCTTTTACTCCTTTCCAAAATTTGGTCGTCATCCCACGTTTCAGCCTCACTTAGAAAACGGTTCAAGTTTAGCGCGCTATGCTCAAGTATTTCTCTCCGTTTACGCTTAAAAGGACCGTTGGAAATCGAAGGATTTAGTGCACCAGTCAAAAGTGTTAAGTTACCAATAGTGTGAACAAGATTATTTCGACGCTCTATGCATCTCATTCGTGCTTCCGGACTTTCGAACTCGCTTGGATCCGGAACCGGGTAGTGCTCTTCCCAGTGTTGCGGTAGTAAGTGCTCGACTGTAAGGTTATCTTTTAGACTGTAATTTTCGGTCTTTGATTCGCGTAGACGTGCGTCAAGAGCTTCAAGAAGCATTCTGAGACGGGGACGGCTCAGCGTCTTGTATAGTAGCGCATGCAACCAGGCTTGCCGAAAAGTCTCGTCTGTCGGCCAAAATCTGCTCTCGGCAGTTTGCCTTGTGAATTTTCCTCTTGTACGAAATTCTGCCAGGAGATCTAAAAACAAACGGTTATAATCCTTGGCGGTCAGTTGGCAGACCATCCTTCGGATTAGGTACGATTCCAGATCTTCAAGGATTCCATTTTTTTCGGCTCCGTCGTTACAATTCTTTAGGTCTTGATACAGTCCCAACAGAAAGGGAAAAATGGTTGTGGTATCCATAATTTTTAGTCGATAAAAAAACAGACCTTCACGTTTTTCGCGAGGCATATTCAGGAAATTATGAAAATGATCCGCATGCTCTTTAAGTGAGCGAAGATGCCATTCGGCGTCATTTCTTGGTTGCTTGTCCGCAAGCTTCTGAAATTCAGCAAATAAAGCCGACGCAGATACCTCATCCTCTTTCACGAGAGTCAGATAGTGCTGTAGGAACAGATCAATACGGGGCCGATGCAACCGTCCCTGGCGCATCTCGCCTCGCCAGAATCCATCGTCTTTTTCAAAAGGTTGCCAGTATGATTCATAGAGAGACTGAACATCTAGTCCTGCCTCCTGAGCTTTACGAAAAAGAAAGTTCTTGACGAGATCAGATGGAAGAAGGGGTGTTCCTCGAGCATTCAGTGTTTCGAATATAACCTGTGCGTCATCATCGCTGTCCATATCAATGACCACGAAGCAAATTTTCTCGCGGATGGTGTGCAGAAGCACTTCGAGTTTTTTATCTGCTGTTTGGGCGCCATTGCGCACCCATTCTGCAATAGAGTCATAAAAGTACCAATAGGCCTTTGCTATACGGCTATTTTCGCTACCATTTTGTTGCTTAAGGAGCTGGCGTACTTTATCAGGCGACCCAGTTGTCATCACCACGCGATATGTTGGTCTATCAACATTGGTAGGCCACACTTTGAAGCGATCCTCCTCTGCTTCAACCATCGGATCGTTGTTAAAAATAAGCTGTTCAATGGCTTTTGAGACTTTTTCGAGTTCCAATTTCTTCCGGCACAGGTCGCGGAAAGCCGCAAGAAAAAGCTGCAATGTTGTAAGTCGTTGCTGGCCATCAATGATCGAGCGAGCGTCCGGTTTACCAATGGGAACAAGCATCTGGTCAAGTACTATAGCTCCCATAAAGTGCGGAGGGCTATACTGACATCTATGGACAGAGTTGCTTGAGTATGGCAGAAACGAAGAG
>CAYSYZ010000189.1:0-3564 GCA_964435205.1 uncultured Desulfovibrionales bacterium | reverse complement strand
TCCACTGTTTTTACCGATTAAGAATAGAATCAAAAGAATAGACGATTAATGAACATGAAGATGGCCGTCCTTTTCCCAGATCTCGCCAAGAAAATAGCCGATTTGAGAGAAATGATACGCCGGCGCAGGGCATTGCAGTGTCAATTAAGAGAACAAAGACGCATCCGCGAAAGGCTTAAGAGTCGGCGAAGGATGGTTACCAACCTCTAGTTGCCACCCTCTAGCGTTCATTTTTTATATTCCCATGTTTTTGTCTGGCCAGGAAGCCAGATAATATGAAGAGAAAGTCCTTACCTATCCTTTCTTTTTGATAGCTGCTGATGACTTCAGACAATAATTTAAGGTCAGCAATGGTTACGCCCTTTAAGATGACAGGGGCTTCCATAGACATGCGTGGCAAACACAACAGAGGGAAAACATCAACACCCTTCCCCAATTTCCTCTGAATAAACTCCTGGAACGAATGCGCCTGGCGCCAGCACTCACCGATTAAAAAATCGGCCTCTTTGCCGTCTATCTTGAGATTTTCGCCATTGCAAAGAAACTGTCCTGAAAGCCCTCGCGTATGGATTAAGAGGCATCCCTGAGGCGATAAAACCATATGGTCTATTTCCAGGTTTTCAAAACGCAAGTGGTTGAAAGAGAAAAAAGTCGATGGCAGCTTAACCAGAGCTGCTGCTACCTCTGCCCTGGCTCTCTCATCTGCAGGAATAGGCCTGAACCACGTGGACTGAACACGCATCCACCTTCCAGCCTGTAAACCAACCAGTAAAAAATAGGCCGTGATGCTACCTATGGCTATGCCTACTGCTCGTTGTACAAAAAGTCCTGCCCCAAAAAGAACAAATAATTCCTTAACGGCTAACAGTGATACTGCCGAAAAAAATATTAGCCAGAACCCTCCAGGATGGTAACTGTAAATCCGGTCTTTCATAAAAGAAATTTTATGCGCTATCTAGACTGGAAAAAACGACAAGAAAAAGCCAAGGAATTGTAAATTATAGGGGCGTAGAAGGGACAAAAAACCTTTATATACTGAGTTCATGATTTTCCTTTATGCCCTTAAGAAACTTCTCGTAAAGAATATCTTCTTTCATTAAAAAGAACCACTTAACCTTGAGTATCGTTTCCAGATTCTCATGTCCCACAAAATGTTTCGAGAAGGCCTCTCCTAGCCTAGTTAGGCTATCGAGAGCCTTCCGAGTGTCGATATTGATCGGATTTATCTCACAAACAATCTGTTTGTACTCAGTGCATCTTTTCCCCATGATAGCCTTGAACTCCCCTTCGTAAGTTCCAGGTTTAGACTTGCCGACTTCAGATATGAAATGTTTTATGTACATGTCACGCGAATTTGCCGCTGTTTCCGCACCGAAAGCCCATTCAAGACAAAGGCAATCAATGAATAATGATAAAAATAGAACTTCACAAAAATGTTTATCTGATACTTTATTTTCGGGAATCATCGCTGCAAACTGTTCGTACATTTGAGCGAATTGACCACCTTTAAGCACTTTCTCAGCGAATAGCCTTATGAAATCTTCAGAGGGCATCTTTTCCTTATGCGTAGGCAATGCCCATCCTCCCCGTTAGCCAGTAACGTCTCAGTAGCGCGCCAAAGAATTAAACGAAATATTATCGCCTTGTTTATATTAGATTGAATGATGCTGGTCAAGATATTTTTAGAGATAAACCATCGAGATCCATGCTCTGTCTGGTCAGTTCGATTTTATTCCCTTCTTGAAGTCTTGCCACCCGATATAACGAAAGTGGCTTTTGTTTTAAAAGAAAGAAGACCTTCCTGCGAAAGGATGCAGCAATCTTGCAAGCTCTCCGGCGTGGCATTCAGGAATTACACGGCAAAACCAGGAAAGGACGTGGGCCATGATCAAACATGGTTAGATGATTGGCCAAAGTTTTTGCGGAAAAGAGTTAAATGGCAGAGCTTATCCGGACCTTAAGTCTTGCCCCTGGCAATATGACATTCGTGTCTATGTTATTCCATGAGCGAATGTCGGCCGGGGTAACATTATATTTTTGTGCAATATTCCAGATGGTATCTCCTTTACGCACCCTATGATATTTCATTTTTGTCCTGCCAACGTTAGCCTTCTTATTCCCGCCATGTCTCTTCGCCAAACCGGTTCTCTTCTCATCCCCATCCAAAGTACAAGCAGCAATTTTAGTAATAGATTTTAGTTTTCTCGGAGAAAGAGCATATACCTTGACCTGATAGGGAATTTGCAGGACATTGCCTTTCTTTATTGAACGTGCTCCTTTTATCTTGTTCGCACTAAGCAAGGTCTTTCGGGAAATACCAAATTTTCGAGCTATCTTTGCAGCCGTATCTCCCCTTTGCACAACGTAGCCCCGATAACAGGTCTTGACGGTCGTTTTGACTCGATCAAAGTTATCCCTGAAAAGCTGCGCAGTACTTGCCGGGATGTTGACTTTAGAGTAACCCGAGGGAGGAGTACAACCACGTTTAAACTCAGCATTGAGTTCCCTGATGGTCTGACAATCTACTCCACAGGCCAACGCTACTGCCTCCAAGTAGGTTTGGGGGGGAACAGATACCTTCACGCAGGCAACTGGCTGCTGATACTCCACGTCAGTAAAACCATATTTCTCAGGATTTTTGGCTATTATAGTGGCAGCTATCATCTGGGGAACATAATTCTTTGTTTCCTTTGCAAACAGGTCGTAATCACACATGTCCCAGAAGTCCGCAGTCTCGTAGGTTGTGATCCCCCTGCGGACCTTGTTTTCCCCCGCATTGTACCCCGCCGCGGCTAAGTACCAACAGCCGAATTCCTCATAAAGATCCCTGAGGTAACTTGCCGCAGCTTTGGTGGCCTTTTCAGGATTACGCCGCTCATCCAACCAGTGATTAACTTTAAGGCCATAACGTCCTGCCGTTCCTTTTATAAATTGCCAGGGACCACAGGCATGCGCACGCGAATAGGCATTCACATTGAAACCGCTTTCAATCATGGCCAGATACACTAAATCCTCTGGAAGCCCGTTTTCCCGCAGAATCGCGCGCATGCGCGCTAAATAGCGCGTCGAGCGTGATAGCCAGTTACAGAACTGCTTTCTTTTTTCCGTTTGAAAATAATTGATAAAGTATTCTACACGTTCATTTATGGTAATGGGAATATCAAAGGCAATTTCCGAGGAAAGAGATTTTGAAAATTCAGCTTAGACACAATCTTTGTCGTTTTCTGCAGGAGAAACTGCAGCTAACCGGGAAGTTTCATCTATCGGCATTTCTTGGGCTGTCGCGGTACTTACAGGGGACAAAGCTGCCCAAATAAACCACATCACAAACCACAAGTTTAATCGCCGCATGAGCACCTCCCTTTTAATAATTGGAGCCAATAAGGCTGCTGCAGTCTTTTACAACAGATGGAATTTTAGTGTCAACCCTTTTTATCGGCGTTTTTCCTGGACTTCTTAAGGGCAAAGTAGATTAGTCCTCCTATTACGGGCAAAAAAACGACGATCAAAAGCCAGATCACTTTCTTTTGTGGTTCATCAAAAGGCCTATAAACGATATCCCTG
>CAYSYZ010000188.1:0-3575 GCA_964435205.1 uncultured Desulfovibrionales bacterium | reverse complement strand
AGAAAGGATAAAAAAACAGCGAAAGAAAAAGATCCTAAAGTTACAACAGGCGATATCTCTGGCCATAAACCGGTCTCGGGTGGGGAAGGTTCTTCCGGTATTGGTGGAAGGAGTGAGTGATGAAACCGAATTCTTATTAGAAGGCCGTGCTATTTTTCAGTCGCCGGATATAGACGGTAAGGTTTATATTACCAGCGGTCGGGCTGAAATTGGTCAGCTTGCCTCGGTCAGGATCACCGGGGCTCATCCTTATGACCTGGTCGGTGAACTCGTATCGACCTGACCTTCTTGATAGACGATGTTTTCAGTCGGGAGGCCGTACAGATGGAATATGATGACGATTTGAAAAAGGTAATCGCCTTTCACGGCCACATTTGCCCTGGAGTGGTTTACGGTTACAAGGTGGCCAGGGAAGCGATCAAATATTTTGGCCAAAAGGCGGAAGATGAAGAAATCGTGGCTGTTGTTGAAAATGACTCCTGTGCTGTGGACGCTATTCAGGTCGTGACCGGCTGCACCTTCGGCAAAGGAAATCTTATCCACAAGGATTACGGAAAGCAGGTCTACACGTTTTACAATCGTGTCACCGGCGAAGGAATCCGCTTTTCCGTTGACTTCAATTACCAAGAGACGCCGGAAGAGAAGGCTGCGTGGGAAAGGTTTCAGGCTGGTGAAAGGACGGAAGAGGTAATGTCAATAATCAGGGATCGCAAGGCTAAAAAGATCAAGGCCGTGCTCAAGGCCTTACCAGAAGAAGTCATAAAGATGAGGCCCGTCACCATGGCAGTTCCCCCTGAGGCGAAAATATATCCTAGCGTACGCTGTGCAACCTGTGGCGAAAAGGTCATGGAACCTCGCGCGCGGATAAGGGATGGCAAAATAGCCTGTATCCCCTGTTTTGAGGGTGAGCAGGTGTGAGTTTGATCCTGACAGTTTTTATAGTAAAGTAGATCAGCGCGTCGGAGAATTGATATTCGGTATCCTGTGATTTGTGGAGGTTTGTTCGGTTGATGGTGCCTGCATGAGTGAATGTTGTGGAGCAGATGCGCTCATCCACAACTACCTCATGCAAAATCTTGCTCAGAAATCCGCGGCTGCCCTGGGCAGATTCTTTCAGCTCAGGCGGGGAAAGATGGATAGGCAGGCCAAAACCTTGATATAGTCATATGGAACATTATACTGTTGGACCGCTCGCAGCCCTGGGCATCATGTTTATCTTGGGATACTTTGGCGGCCGGGTCGCCAATCGCCTCAAATTCCCGAGGGTGACCGGATACATCCTGGCCGGGATTCTGTTAAGTCCCTCGCTTTTCGGCGTCATTCCAAGACAACTGGTAGCGGAAAAATTCTCGATCATTACTGACATAGCCCTGGCCATTATCTCCTATTCCATAGGGGGCAGCCTGCAAGTGTCAAGACTGAAACTTCTGGGAAAGAGTATTCTTTGGATAAACCTGAGTGAAGCCCTTGGCGCCTTCTTTTTGACCACCGTCCTGGTTGCTGGCCTGAGCCCATATGTCACAGGATTGCCTGCGTCTGATACGCTTTTCTGGGAGGCTTATTTACCTGTAGCCCTGATCATTGGTGCGGTTTCGGCGGCGACTGCCCCGGCTGCGGTCCTGGCCGTAGTGCACGAATGCCGGGCCAAGGGGCCTTTAACAACTACTCTGCTGGGAGTTGTGGCCCTTGACGATGCTGTGGCGATAATCCTGTATGCCTTTGCCAGCGCTGCGGTGGTCGCCCTGGGACAGGGAACCGGGGCACTCTCTTTGTATGAGACGGGCGCCAAGCCGCTGATGATTATCCTTGGGGCCGTCTGTCTGGGGACGATTTTTGGTTTCTTACTGACCCTTATTGCTGCCCACGTGAAACGAAAGGAGTCTATTTTGGTGGTGGTCATGGGTTCCATTTTGTTTTGCAGCGGGGCTGCAATACAGTTAGGCCTTTCCATTTTGCTGGCAAATATGGTGATGGGCTTTTTTGTGATCAATAGGGGAAAACATAGCCTGGATCTTTTGCGTACGCTGGAAGGTGTTGAAGAGGTCATTTTTGTGCTCTTTTTTACCTTGGCCGGGGCCCATTTTGATTTAGGTGTAATCAAACTGGCCGGCCCCATAGCATTTGTAATTATTCTAGGCCGCTTTACCGGTAAGCTTGCAGGTACGCGGTTGGGGGCAACTTTTTCTCATGCCCCGGAGGTGGTTAAGAAGTATCTCGGTTTTGGATTACTTCCAAAGGCCGGGGTTACCATTGGACTCGTTCTTTTAGCCCAGCCTTTGATAAAGAATTCTGCAATGTCTGACATAATGGTCAATGCGGTACTGGGATCAGTGATCATAAACGAATTAATAGCGCCACCGCTGGTCAAGTATGCCTTGGAGAAGGCAGGAGAGGGTGCAAAGGGGTAAACGGTGAAAGTTAAAGAAATTCTCATTAAACTAGGCGAAAGGGCCCTGCCCCTGGTGGGAGAGCAGGAGACTATTGAAGCCGTAGTAGAAAAGATGGTTGATCATAGCCATACGCGCGTCGTTTACGTGGTAGATAAGGAGGGCAGGTTCAAGGGAACGATCTCTCTGGGCATCTTGATGAGGCACTTGTTCCCCCGTGGTTTTGAGCCGGCAATTTTCCCGCGTTCCATCATATCCATGATAACCTCTGAAAGGGCCAAAGATATCATGAACCGCGGGATGATTTGTGCCAGAGAACAGGATGATGCAGAAGAGGTGATAAGCCGCATGATCAAGGCCGGCATAAAGGAGATTGCAGTACTGAATGACGAGAAGAAGATCATCGGAGATATAACTATGCTGGATTTGCTAAAATATTATGTAGCGGACTGAGGACGTTCGTCCTGGAACGTGCCTGCGACAGCCGGAAACTCACTGATATGCGTATGAAAAACTGGAAGATAAACATAGATCCCCGGCAGGTTTATTACCTAAAGTTTATCCTGGAGGGCCATGATAACCTGGCAACTATGAGTACCTTTGACCGTCGACAGGGTATAGTGGACCTCAGGATCCCCGCTGGAAATGAAGACATGGTGCGAGAACTGCTGGCGTCCATAGGAGCGGAGATTGGCCTCAAGGACATAAAATAGATTCCGGGAAGCTTTCAGGGTTTCGGTTCTTGCAGCTAATACTCCGATTTTTGTATTGAATTGAGGACGATTGTTATTATAATACGTCGACACTCCAGAAAAACATGTTATTTCGATAGCAAGTATGAGTAAGAAGGCTTATATCACCACTTTTGGCTGCCAGATGAACGAACACGATTCCGAACAGATGGCCGGGATCTTGTCTAAGCATATGGCTTACGAGATGACAGAAGAACTCGCAGCTGCCGATCTTGTCCTGGTAAATACCTGCAGCATAAGGCAGAAGGCCGAGGAGAAGGCGTATAGCTTCCTGGGTCGATTGAAAAAGCTCAAAAGGAAACGCCCGGATTTAATGGTTATTGTAGCCGGGTGCGTAGCACAACAGCAGGGCGAAAAGCTTTTTCAGAGGATCCCATATGTCAATCTGGTTGTTGGGCCCCGGGGCATCTACCTTATTCCGGAGCTCCTGAGAGAG
>CAYSYZ010000187.1:0-3635 GCA_964435205.1 uncultured Desulfovibrionales bacterium | reverse complement strand
TGCTTTATGAAAGACAATCTCTTGCCCGGGTCATCAAATGGGCCTACCTCGATAATTATCTTTAAATTTCCATAATAGTTGGCAAACCAGACTGCAACCGGAAAACCACCATTCCAGCCATGTGACATTTTCTTAGCACCTGAAAACTCATTGAGAGTCATCCAAAGAACATTCGGTTTGCGAATAGTTGGAATGGCGTTGGAATGGCTTTTGAGGAATTCGTCACCTGCTTCAGAGAATGCTGTTTCACCACTGAAAGCCACCTCGTAGATGAGGTCGAGGGCCTGCTTATGTTGCTCGTAGATTTCTTTACAAAGCCGCTTAGTAGTGTCATCCATTTCAATTGTCCCCCTGAGTGATTCCAAGTAAAATGTAATGAAATCCTGGATGGATGTAGGAAGGTAATCTCGATACAGACAGACAGTCTGCTCAATTACATCTATTAGTGCCGGGTAGTCAAGTATGCAATATCTATCATCATGCTCAGGAGCTACTCCAGAGAGTGATAACAGGATAGGTAGTATGGTATACATTGGGTAGTCCCGATTGACTGTATCGAGGTATTTTTTGAGCTGACGAGGAGATTCCTTAGATAGGATCTTGTTCTCAATGAGAAGGACAAACTTCTGGTGATGCGATACTGCAAGGATATCAATCTCGTTCTGCTCGCGGAGCATAGCTAGGTCGTAGAATGAATTCAGTTGAACACGGGAGATGTCAACGTCATGCGGAGCTATATCTTCATTGTTCAGAAGCACGTGAGAAACAAGCTTCTTGAAGACGCGGTCGCCAAGATTGTGAGATTCATTTGGATGGAGTAGCCAGGCAAGAACATTGGAGTGGCGTATTTCATGGCGCTCAATGCGAAGAACCCTAAATGGATTAAATCGTCGAATCCTTGCTTCAAGTTCTTCCAGTTTCAGGTTATTAACAATGAGGTTGTAAAGTATTGCCTTGTCCATGATTCTTTGACATCGCTAATGTGAAAAGTGTCGAGCAAACGAGACTACCGCTCGGCCTTCAGGCATCGGCTTGGTTTGCCAGTCGTCAGATTTGGCGCGTTTCATATTCTTGTTGCCCAATGTGACGACACGAAGTGTCGGCACATCAATAATATTAGGTAGTTTTTGTGGATTCTAGGGGAGAAAAAACAAAATTGCAATCAATAATTGACAAGTTTGATCAGCTACTTATAGTAAGCAAACTAGTTTTCGGATGAAATCTAACCCCGTAAACCTGTGGTTGCCTGGTCTACGTATTACAGATCGCACGTTTTAAATAGGCCTGGTCTGGGAGTTAAAAGCCCGGTATATTCTTAAACGGAGATTGTGGAAAGGTATAGGAGAGGTTATGAAGAGGATTGCCAAATTGCTCTTTGAGGCCGGAATGTTGAAAAAGACGCCCCGCACCGGCTTTCGTTTTCTGGGTTCGGGGCAGGAATCGGTAGCCGACCATTCCTACCGGGTAATTCTTATCGGGTATGTTCTGGCCAGGCTTGCCCCGGGAGTGGATAAAACTAAGGTCATGGAGCTTTGCCTTTTTCATGATCTGGTTGAGGCCCGAACAGGCGATCTGAATTACGTCTATAAGGATTACGCCACGGTGGACTCAGCCAAGGCAGTCGCTGCCCTGACCAGCGGCCTGGATTTTGGGGAAGACATTGCCGGACTGATTGCAGAATTTAAGGCGGGCAAGACAGAAGAGGCTAAACTGGCCCGGGACGCCGACCAGTTAGACCTGGTTCTGGAACTTAAAGAGCAACTTGATCTCGGGAACAGGTTCGCCCGGGAATGGCTTGAACATACAGTGAAACGGCTCAGTACACCTGCCGGCCAGGAGCTGGCCGGGGAGATATTAGAGACAGATTTCTGCTCCTGGTGGTTTGATAAGTATCGGGAAAATAAGGATGGTTAATTGCTGGAGAGGCGGGGTGAGAGGTAAGGTCGATTATTTTGTCTTTCTCCTAATATTTTTTGTGGCCAGCCTCTCCTGTGCGCCTTTTGGCTTGCGTAGTGACGAAAAACTAACCCGGGTGAAGATAGTATACTCCGGCAGTACCCGGGGGCATGTTAAACCCTGCCCTACTTGAGGCGGAAAAATGCTGGGTGGTCTGGCCCGGCGGGCAGGCGCAATCAAAGAGATCAGGGAGAAAGGCGCCCCTATATTATTATTCGACGCGGGCAATGCCCTCTTCGAAAGGCGCAGCTATACAAGCAAGGACATGCCTTTAGTCCGAAAGAAGGCAGATTTTATCCTGAAAAGCTATCAGGAGATGGGGTACCAGGCTATAAATATCGGTATCCAGGACTGGGGTGGGGGCAGTGATTATTTGCTCACAAAGATCAACGAACAAAGATATCCTTTTGTTTCCGTTAGCCTGGAAGGTGAAAGTCCTAAGCTGATTTTACCTCCGCATTTCATTATCCTGGACGCTTACGGCTGTAAGGTTGGTGTCATCGGCGTCATGGGCAATCAATCTCAGTACATCGAAGAAGGGTATCCAGGTGTTGCTGTAAGTGACCCGGTGCGAGCAATAAGGGACGTTGTAGCTAGGCTGGAAAGGGAGTGTCCGCTTATTATATTGCTTTCGGACTTGGGCCCGGAAATGGACGCAGACATAGCCAGACAGGTTGAAGGCGTCGACATTATCATAGAAAGCGGTACCGGTGGCTTACGGTCTCCGGTAAAGGTTAAAGGCACATACCTGTGTCGTCCCAGGCCCGACGGGCAGTCCCTTGGTTGCCTGGAATTAGCTGTTACCCCGGCTGGCTATGTCATTGAAATAGAAGATCAGATGCTGGTACTGGATGATAGGGTCCCGGAAGACAACAAAATGCGTAGTGAAGTGGAAGCGTTTTTCAAAGAGCAGAGAATAGACTGATGAGCTGCACTACCTGTAACAAGTGCGGGGCTTGCATGAGTGTTTGTCCTGTTTACCGGGTGACGGGCCTGGAAGCTCATTCGCCCCGCGGGAAGTTGACCCTTATCGAGGCCCATCGTACCGGGAGGTTATCATCTACTGATTACTTCGAAAAACTGCTCTCGTACTGTCTGCTCTGTGGGGCTTGTTCGAATACTTGCGCGGCTAATGTGGATGTGGATGGTTCGATTCAGCAGGCCCGCAAAAGACTGGTTGAGGAAAAGGGGCTTCCAGCCGGCAAGCGGTATTTTTTTCATTATATTCTGGATTCTGAGGTCCTTTTGCCCTGGCTGTTAAAAACCGGGTCTTTATTTCAGGGCCTCCTTTTTAAAAGAATCCCGGAAGACAGTGGCATTCATTGTCGGTTTCCCATCCCTTTGCTGGCCAAAAGGTCATGGTTGCCATCGCTGGCGGAGACCTTTTTCCTGGACGAAAGGCTATCGCCGGAGATAAACGGACCGGCTAATATCGCCTACTTTACCGGATGCATCACAAACTATCTTTTCCCTAATGTTGGGAAAGCGGTCTTAAATATCTTTAACTTTCTTGGAGAATCCTTATGCGTGCCTGGGAAACAGAGATGTTGCGGTTTTCCGGCCTTTTCTGCCGGGGATGATGAGACGGCGCGTTCTCTGGCTAAATCCAATATATCTACATTTTTAAATGGTCGGTTTGATTACATCGTTACGGCCTGTGCTTCTTGTAGCTCACATCT
>CAYSYZ010000186.1:0-3740 GCA_964435205.1 uncultured Desulfovibrionales bacterium | reverse complement strand
AGTGCTTCGATTCGCAAATACGATCACGTATCCTCATGCTGCGAATTGAAATAATTGCTCACTCCACTCGGCTTGAGCTCATGGCCGAAAGCAGCACTAAGTCCTGAGTAAATAAACCTGCCTGTCGCCTGCCTGAGCGATGCTCGCAGTCAGGCGTTCGCGACGCAGACAGGTACGTTACCGAATTTATGAATCGATGGACTAAGGTAAGGATAGGCCTTGCGTCTCACAGAATCTGATCCTATAGATGTCGATTCTATCAAGAACGGTCTTGAAACCACTGTCCTCGGGCAACGTGACATAAAGTATCTTCTACGCACCGGGTCCACAAACGACGTGGCAAGAACCCTTGCCGAAGAAGGCGCTCCGGAGGGAACCATAGTTATCGCCGAGACCCAAACCAGGGGTCGGGGGCGCCTGGGCAGGACCTGGCATTCACCACCCGGGGCCGGCCTTTATTTCTCGGTCATCCTTCGGCCTCCACTCGATCCGCAGGAACTTCCCAAGATTACGCTTCTGGCTGCCGTAGCCATTGCCGAATCTATAAGGGAAATAACCCGTCTAGACCCGGCTATAAAATGGCCAAACGATCTTCTTTTAGAAGGTAAGAAGGCGGCTGGCATTCTAACCGAGCTTTATGGTGCTATGACCTCGCCCTACGTTATCCTTGGAGTTGGCATCAATGTTCACACTCGCAGGGAGGAATTTCCTCCTGACCTGCAGGAGATCGCTACCTCCTTGGACATGGCCGGCGGCCAAAATATATCGCGCACAAAGCTTATGCAGGTTGTCCTCAAGCATCTGGAAAAATGGTATGAGCTATTCAAAAAAGGAATATTCAAACCTATTCTTGATGCCTGGAGGAAAGGCTGCGTCATCATTGGTGCCCAGGTAAAGATAATCTCCGGTGGGAAAGAAGTGGAAGGAAAAGTTGCCGATGTGGATGAAGACGGTGCCTTACTCCTCCGCGACCAGGCAGGCCAGACCCATCGCATTTTATCCGGAGAAATAATCTGGTGGGAAAAATTTAGAACGTAGCTTGACGAGCCACAGGGTAATTCTTACATTTTGAATAAAAAGGACCCAGGCCTATCCGGAATAAAGGGCCAGAAAGGAGGTAGAATACCATGGCTGCCGAGCAACCCATTGCCACCGCTGCTAAAGGAAAGGTTCCAGCACGCGAAACGACTCGCGAAGAAGAATGCTATCTATCCCCTGCTGCAGACATATACGAAACCAGGGACGGCTTGACCGTAGTGGTTGACCTGCCCGGGGTAGAAAAAGATGCCGCTTCGGTAAGTGTGAATGAAGGTATCCTTACCATCAAGGGTGCTGCAAAACAAACCACGCCCGGAAACCCCATCTTCACAGAATTCAAGCTGATGAATTACTTCCGCCAATTTCAGCTTACGGAAGAGGTAGATATAAATAAGATTAGCGCTGATTTGAAATGCGGGGTTTTGACCATAGATCTGCCCAGGGCTGAGAAAGCCAAACCCAAAAAAATTCCCATCAGCGTAGACTGAAGCTGTACAAAAGAGGCGGGAAATTATTCCGCTTTTTTTTCGGCTTTTAAAGGCTTCCCACATTCCTGGATCCTTCGTCCGGATACCGATTGACTTTGTTTCGCGTTACGTAATAGAACTATAAATATGATTTGTTCTCTCAGCATGATAATCTGAGATTCATTTCTGCGGCATAAACTAGCCAAGGAAGGGGGCTCCATGAAGGAATATCTGTCCGATTACCTACCTTATCTGTTCGGTTTCATACGCATACCGGTCATAGTCATCGCTGCCTTTATAGCCACGCGCGCAGCAAACACTTTGGTTAAAAAGGTCAAGACAACGATTATCGACAGAATAAAGAAGACAGAGGTTTCTCTCCCGGCGATCGAAGTGGATAAAAGGGCCGATACCATCAGCAGCCTACTGAAAAAAATTATCTCGGTCCTTATCTGGGCTGCCGCCGGGCTTATGATCCTCGACCAACTGGGATTTGACCCTAAGCCCTTTTTAGCGGGTGCTGGTATCGTGGGCCTGGCGGTAGGTTTCGGAGCACAGAATCTGGTTCGCGACGTAATCGGTGGTTTCTCCATGATTATGGAGAATCAGATACGGGTTGGTGACGTGGCTGTATTAAACGGCACGGGTGGCCTGGTTGAAGCCATCCACCTCCGGACAACTGTTCTGCGTGGTCTGGACGGTACGGTTCACATCTTCCCCAATGGCACGATTAACTCCTTATCTAATATGACACGTGAATACTCTTATTACCTGTTTGATATCGGGGTGGCTTACAAGGAAGACGTTGACCGCGTAATGGGCATACTTAAGGAAATTGGTAATGAAATGGTTCGTGACAAAGACTTCAAGGACCTGATCCTTGAGCCTTTAGAGATACTCGGCCTGGACCAGTTTCGTGATTCAGACATCATGATAAAAGCCCGTATAAAGACATTACCGATCCAGCAATGGACAGTAGGCCGGGAGATGAACCGGAGGATTAAAAAACGTTTCGATGCGGAAAAGATCGAAATACCCTTCCCTCACCGCACCTTCTATTTCGGCGAGGCCAGCATTCCTGTTTCCTTAAAAATGGAACATGATCGTGAGGAGCTAAAAAGCATCATACGTGAGGTCATGCAGGAAACAAAGGCTGAATAAAAAGATATCTGTTAAAGTCACAGTTTTTTAGCTCCGCATCAGGTCCCGGAACCGGAGGGCGGGTGGGTTTTTTCTCCGCCCACATTCTAAGTCTCTCCAAATCAGAATCTGTGTAGCGGTAAGAGTAGCCGGTAATCCCATGCAGACGAAAGTACTGAAAGTCCCTGTGCTGTGGCTCATTTTTGAAACGCAAACAAGGCCGTTCACTTCCAGGCCTCGAAGACCTCCACTGTAGGCCGAAAATGCCCATAGTAAGCTGTCTCCGTGGGCCCGATCTTCTTCCTCAGGCGGCGGTAAGTGGGGCTTGTAGGTTCATGGGTGATCAACTGCCATGCCTTCAGGGCAAACTCAAAACCCTCTGGTGCAGCCCTCCGCCATTTCTCGGCGGTCTCAAGCTGCGGGAGATGGTAAAAAGTCTGTTGAATTTCGATCAGCCTAAAAAGCCGAAAGTAATCTTCCTGCGAAATGGCAAAGCCACAACATCCAATTTTGGTTTCAGCTTCGGCCTTCATATGGATTGGAGCCCTTTGCAGTCTGAACGGTCATCACGACATTACTTCAACGGCAGGAGTTCATTCGCCCTTTCATTAAAGTATATCAATTTCTTTTTAAAATATGCACCCTTTGAGTATCCAAAGGTATAGACCGGAAAAATAGCCCGGGTGATTTGGTTGCTTTTCACAACACATTGGTCTACACTCCGACGAAAGGAGGATTTCATTTTGAAGGATATATCCGAGTGCATAGCCCTTCCGGCTGCGGGCCAGGTAAAATTTTCAAGTCTTTTATCAGGGTCACAGATAGACTTTTTTCTTCTGGACATGGATGGCACATTACTGGATTTGTATTTTGACGACTACTTCTGGGGACACCTGGTTCCGGAGAAGTACGCTGAAAAACATGGCATACCCTTTGGCAAGGCCCTGAACGAATTGATAACAAGATACAGTCATCATAAGGGGACGCTTAATTGGGCAGATGTTGACTTCTGGTCGGAGGAACTCGACCTGGACGTACCGGTACTGAAAGAACAAATCAAACACCTCATCGAAGTTCATCCCTACGTAGAGGTAT
>CAYSYZ010000185.1:0-3800 GCA_964435205.1 uncultured Desulfovibrionales bacterium | reverse complement strand
GTGACGGCTCGACTGCACAGGAGCTTTTTCAGCAGGCCGACAAGGCCCTGCTGGATGCCAAACGCAGCGGCAAAAACAGAATCTATCTGGTCGGTAAGCCCCAAAGTGACATCACCGACATCGATTAAGAGCTTATAACGAAAATTAACGTCTCAATTTGTCATTCCCGCGGAACCTGTCCTGAGCAAAGTCGAAGGAGCGGAAATCCAGAAACTTTAGATTTTAGGATGGGGGCATTTCTGTCGTTTTGCAGTTGACGTCAAGAACAGTCTTTGATACAATTACGTTTGATAACTATAGAGGGAGCATCTTGTTGCCGGTTCAATTCGTTTCGTCCCGTAAGGCAGTTTATGGCTTAGCCATTTAAACGCAAGGCGTTTGTTCTGTGGCCCCGAAAGGCCGGCAGAGGAGGTTAAAAAACATGACGACGTCCGAAATTTCACAAATTATGCGAACAATCACTGTATTAATAACAATCTTCTCTTTAAGCTTTCCTGTTTATGCCAAATACAGCGGCGGCTCTCTCGAGGCGGATGTTGTGCGCTGGTACCTTTAGCTTAACCAACGGGTGTTGAGCAACACACGCGAAAAGGTACTCCTAACAGCCCTGCTAGCGTCTTGAACGTCAGGGTAGTTTCTCTCGAAGATTTCCCGGGCAAGACCTGCGGCGATGTCTGCTGCTTGGAGACCTCGCACTTTTTTAGAATCTTCTTGAGAAACTGAACCTGGGCCAATCCGTTGCTCTGACAGCATGGCACGCTCCACTAGATCACACATCTTCTTGTGAGCTTCTTCTAGACGTCGAAAAGCCTTTTTTGATCCTTCATCGAAGAGAAAATCTGGCTCGATGGCACGCTCTATGATTCGTAATGAAATCATACCCTCGTTAAAGAATCGCATGCCCTTCATCTCCTCTTCGATAACCTCGGCTTGAAGGACGGGGTCAAGGGCGTCCCCGAATGCAATCGCAAATCGCGCTGCGAACTCTGCAAACTCTCTTTCCGTCATCTCAATAAGGATTCGGCGATCAAGCAATACGTCATCAAGATGGGCAGTGAGTCCACTTTTGCGTACGGCCTCCCTAACGATACCCGCTATCGATTCGGCTGCAGAATCGTGGATTGCTCTCTCCCTGAGGAAGCGGAGCATGCGGGTGATGTATTCTTGGGGAATTTTTCCTGACCGAAGAAAACTGCGAGCGGTCGCTTGCACTGTAACATCGTCTCCGAATAGTTTGGCCAATTTCTCTATGAGTTCCCTGATGTGTTCCGCTACATCAACTATTGCGATCGTTTCAACTGAGAGCTTCTCAAGAAGCCAGTCCCATCGCCGCCGCTGAGCTCTGCAAGTCTCGAGAACAACCTCAGACTTGAGTTCTCCTTGGATTCGTAGGTCATGTAATAATTGTTGCAACCAATCCAAGTCAGCGTTTCCGGGAAACCTGGCAACTATGACTATGGACCCAATTCCACGTAGATCACGGACAATCTTGCCCGTACGGGTCTCATCAGCAAAATGTTTGTCTCTGTCTATTCCCATGCGCCCAGTTTATTAGGGACAGCCAACGTTTTTGCGTACTGTCCCAAGCCATTAATAGTTGGCTGTCCTTATTTTGTTGACTTTTTGTGTTCCCATTCATCGCAGGTGTCGTACGCTGACTTGACCTCATTATGCTTTTCGCAAGAGCCAATCTTTTGTTCAGGCTTTATAAATTCACCACCACAAGGAATCGCTCCAAATCCTGATTCTATTTGTTTATGCCAAGATTCACAATTCTCACATTTTTTTTGTTCAGTCATTTCTCATCCTTTCGTTATTTGTCCTTTTCAGCAATTAGTTTCTACCGCACCATTTTAACGATTGGCCAATATCCTGTCCTCACTTGGTGACAAATCGGTGCAGCCGCAGGAGATACGCCGACATCCAACAGTCGATTTGTCTGGCTTCATTGCGGATGTCATCTTTGTCGGCGTCTGAGACCCGCATCTCAAGTCTCTCGTTCTTAGCGCTGTTTTTGAATTTACGATTCAACTCAAAAATCTTTTCCTTATTCAATTTTTAGTCTCACAAAAAAATAGCTCAGCTCACAATTTTTTTCCTTCAAATCCGTCTCTGCCGTCAAAGCAGAGAACTAAGGTAAAAATAGTAAGCCGAGCTTTAGGTTCACGGCCATTGCCAGTAAACTATTCTATATAACCGTAATTTATGAAATGTCAAGGATAATCTTCGTGGATTGTATAAAAATTTTCGAGGGGATTTTTGATATGTACAGCCCAGACAAGTCGGGAAGATAAGCGCTGAAGCTGCCGCTCGATACTCTACTTTGCCACTTAACTTTTTGTCAACATTTTACAGTATTTTTCCTTGTTTGGCAATCTTCAGGCGGGTATAATCATATTAGGCGTGAGGAGTTTAAAAAATTAACGGAGGTGTCATAATGAAACGGCAAACAATTCTTGTATTGGAGGTGGTTTTTTCAATTGCTGTCCTTGGGATTTGTGAGTGTGCCTTTGCTGACCTTTATGGCTCGTCAGGTTCTATTGTGGCATGGGGTCAGGCCACCCTTGGACAAGACAACGTCCCTGGGGGTAGCGACTTTGTTTATATTGCAACAGGTGGACAGCACTGTCTTGCTCTTAGATCTGACGGTTCGCTCGCTGGCTGGGGGCTTAACAGTGATGGCCAGTCTACCGTGCCTGTAGGTAATGATTTTACTGCTATTGCAGCTGGTTTAGTTCATAGTATCGCCCTTAGGTCTGACGGTTCACTCGAAGTCTGGGGCTACAACGGTGATGGTCGGTGTGACGGCCCTTCGGGTAATGACTTTGTTGTCATTGCAGCTGGAGGTGCTCACAGTCTTGCCCTTAGAACCGATGGCTCACTTGTGGCTTGGGGCCACGATGCCTATGGCAAAGTTAGTGACACTCCCATAGGTGATTACTTTGTTGCTATTGCCGCAGGAGCACATCAAAGCGTGGCTATCAAATCAGATGGTTCACTGGTAGCGTGGGGCAGGAACGACTGGGGCCAATGTGATGTACCTTTAGGCAATGACTTTGTTGCTGTCGCAAGTGGCTGGCAACATAATCTTGCTATCAAGTCTGATGGCTCACTCGTAGGGTGGGGGTTCAACAGCCACGGCGAGACCGATGTGCCTTTAGGAAATGACTTTATCGCGATAGCTGCTGGTGATGAGCACAGCCTTGCACTTAGACTCGATGGTTCACTGATAGCATGGGGCGCAAACTACTATGGAGAGTGTGACGTACCTATAGGCAACAGTTTTATTGCTATCGCAACTGGTAAGAATTTCAATCTTGCCCTTACACCCGTCCCCTCTGCTTTTGTTCTTGTCAGTATCGGCATAACATTTACCGGCTGGCTCCTCCGCAGACACAGAATGCTTTAAATTAAAACAAATGGTTGGGCAAGCCCCACCTTACAGACTTAGTGGTTCGAGATACGCGATACGCAATACGAGCCAGCATCAAGTGCCGTGTCTCTGACATTTTTTAAGAATATGCTTGACAGCCAACGTCCCACTGTATATAATACGCACGCAATTATGATATCGTATATCATATATCGTATAGCGGAGAATCAATATCGAAGATTCCGATCCATCGGGAACCATTTAACCACCCACAACCATCGAGAATCAAGAATCTAGTATCGAGAAACGAATTATGCAAAACAAACCCAATTTCCGAAAAGCCAAAATGAATGTAACCTTCTTTTATACAATGGATTATGAAAATATAAGCGATTGGACACTTGGTGAAAACAAACCCAAACAAACC
>CAYSYZ010000184.1:2316-3842 GCA_964435205.1 uncultured Desulfovibrionales bacterium | reverse complement strand
TGTACGCATCTTCTATCGATTGCTCCCTTCCTTCTTACCCATGACCCCTCTCAGTTCACGGAACAGAGCTTCCGAACGGTTATCCAGGTGGCGAGGAATAGCAACCTGGACCTCCACAAACTGATCGCCCAGCAGTCCCCCTTTAAGACCTGGCACGCCCTTACCTTTTAACCGAAATTTCTGCCCACTTTGCGTTCCCGGAGGGATTTTCATCCCAACAGGCCCATAAAGCGTGTCCACTGATACCTTCCCCCCAAGAACAGCCGTGAAAAGATCGATTGTGGTCTCCACATAAATATCACGACCGTCGCGACGGAAGACAGGATCCGGTCTGACCCTGATCTCAATGTAGAGGTCGCCTGGAGGAGCGCCTTCATGCCCCGGATATCCCTTGCCGGCCAGTCTGATCCTAGAGCCGTTATCCACTCCGGGTGGAATACTCACCTCAAAACGCTTCTGGGTCCTCACCTTACCCATCCCGCGACACATAGGGCAACTCTTTGTACCAATGCGTCCCCTTCCTCCACAACGCATGCAGGTCTCCAGCAAACGTATCGCTCCCCGCCGGGTAGCGATTTGGCCACTTCCCTTACAGTCTGGACATACCTCGCCCCGAACCTGACGATCAATACCACTTCCGCCACACTTCGAACACTCTTCTTCCTGGATAAAGCCCACCTGTGTCTTAGTCCCAAAAGCCGCATCACGGAATCCTAATTCCAGAACAGTATAAAGATCCTCCCCCTTCATCGGTCGGACGCGATGAAAAGCCTTCTCTCCGAAAAGATCCTCGAAGATCGTGCTAAAAATCCCCCCAGCCTCGGAGGTAAACCGACCGAAGTCAAATACCTTTTCACCGCCCGGATAGCTATAAGTATATGAAGAGGCAGCATTCCTTAGACGGTCATATTCGGCTCTCTTCTCGGGTCGGCTAAGAATCTCGTGTGCCTCGCTGATTTCTTTGAATTTTGCCTCGGCCTCTTTGTCGCCAGGATTAACATCCGGATGATACTTGCGAGCCAGTTTACGGTAGGCTCTCTTGATCTCCTCATCCGTGGCGTCGGGTTTGACCCCTAAGACGTCATACAGGTCCTTTTGTATCATTAGATTGTGCAGGCCCTCCTTAGCACCACTCCAGGCAAATTAGTTCTTGCCATCCAACCTGGCCGAAAGACTTACTTCTTACCCCATTTTTTGAGTTTAGCCCGCGCCACTTCAGCCTGCTCACTTTTTGGGTATTCCTCAACCAATTTCTCCATTACCAGTTTGGCGGTCTCTGCTTCTCCAAGATTATGGAAAGCCAGTCCTTCCTTCAGCAAAGCAGCGGGAGCTTTAGGACCTTTATGTTCACGAACGACTTTTTCGTATTCCAAAATAGCCTCTTCATATCGCTCCTGCTGGTAATAACACTCTCCCAGCCAGTATCTTGCATTGCCAGCCAGTTCAGAATCAGGATATTTTTTTAGGAAAGCTCTAAATTTCTCCATGGCTTGCCGGTATGCGTTTTCTTTATAAAGTTTATAGGC
>CAYSYZ010000184.1:0-2306 GCA_964435205.1 uncultured Desulfovibrionales bacterium | reverse complement strand
ACATGGACCTCCGTTTCTTTCCCAGCTTTTTCCTTTTCTGAGATAGTCCTTTCTAAATCAGCCAGCTTTGCCTGAAGAGCGTTAAACTGCTCGGATAGTTTTTGAATGCCTTCAGCTAAACCCTTTTTCTCGTCCTGCCCCCGGCTGGCTATCTCCTTTATTCGATTTTCTTGCTGTTCGATGCTGCCGTGCAGCCGCATTAGCTCCTCTTTAACTCCCCCAATTTGTATCCCCATATTCGCTTGTTTCTTGCTTATGACGTCTACTGACTTAATCACTTCGATGTTTCTTAGTTCGTCCCTCGCCTTGCCCACTTGCTCTTCCAGGACTTTCATTTCTTTATCAATCTCGTTCATCCTGCTGCCCATGGTGTTAATTTTATCATTCAATATCAGGACGTCCTCCTGCATGGCACAGGCATTCAAAAGCATCCACACACCAAAAGAAAACACAAAAATAAGCCTTTTCATAATCGCTTACTCCTTCAGTTGAGCCGGCGTGACCAGCAGGGTTGCGTCTGTCCACCCGCACTATTTGTAATTCTACGTTGGCCGCTACCATCAGCAAACATAACATAGAGGTGCGGCCCTCCGGTACGGGTTGAGCTGAAAACCATCTGTCTACCATCCGGTGACCACGAAGGACATTCGTTATTCCCGGAATCACTGGTCAGCCGTAATGCTTTCCCGCCCTGGACATCAACGACATAGATATCGAAACGCCCACCCGTCATGCCATTATAGACAATTTGATCACCACGCGGTGACCAATCAGGAGCCGTATTATAAGACCCATCAAAAGTCAGGCGTCGTACATTCATAGTTTCCAGATCGAGGATATAGATCTGTGGAGTGCCGGAA
Organism: uncultured Desulfovibrionales bacterium; assembly: GCA_964435205.1. Taxonomy (GTDB): domain Bacteria; phylum Desulfobacterota; class QYQD01; order QYQD01; family QYQD01; genus CAYSYZ01. The sequence continues at coordinate 1,446 of CAYSYZ010000184.1, read as the reverse complement.
GAATCAGAAACATAAGCTAATCGCTTTCCGTCCGGAGACCACGTTGGTGAAACATTTATTCCCCAGTTATTTGTCAAACGCCGCATAATCTTTCCCTGGCGATCGATCAGGTAAAGCTGTGAATTACCTGAATTACCCCCATCCTTGCTCAGGGCAACTGCCAGAAACTGGCCATTTGGAGACCAGGCGGGCGAGACGTTGATGCCCTTAAAATTTGCGAGTGCCAGCCTTTTCCCTGTATAGAGATTCTTGATGTAAAGTGCAGGCCTCCCCTCCCGGTAGGAAGTGTAGACGATCTCTTTACCGTCAGGAGAAAATTCTGGAGAGAGCACGATAGAATGTTCCGAGGTGACGCGGCGTACGTTTTCGCCGTCGAAGTCTGCTACATATATATCCTTGGAACCATTTTTACTGCCCACAAAAGCCATTTGGGACTGGCTTATCCCAGGTTCGCCGGTTAAAACCTGGATAACGAGATCGCAGAAGCGAAAGAGCATGGAGCGATAGCCTGCCTTTTCCCCTTCATAACGACGCCCAAAGATCATCTTACCTTCGGCCACATCGATTAGCACCATTTCGAGTGTCAACCGGTCACCAGCAGTTTCGAAAGTGCCTTTAATGACAAACTCAACTCCCAGGGAAGCCCAGTTATAGGTATCGGTACCACCATAAACAGCAGGATCGACCGCTGTAAATATCCCATGATAGACAAGCGCCTTTGTCAAAACATCAGAAAGTTTCTTGCCTAACTCGATATCGCCGGTTGCTGCTGAAGACGGCCGGAAATAAGGAACAGCGATAGCAATTTTTCTTGCCTGCGGCGATGTGATATCTATGTAAATCCTCGCGTGGGCATAGGCAACAGCCAATAGCCCTCCAATAAGCATCAGGCATGCAAAGTATTTGAATCTGTGCGCCATACTTAAACGGGTCATCCCCTTTCACCGGGGCGGAAGCGAATACCTAATTCCAGAATCGATTCTTTAACCACTGGCGGCAAGGGTGAAAACGGACTGGATAAACGTACTGCCCGCACTGCAGAATGGTCAAAGTAAACATTTCCGGATTTCTTCTCCACCCATGTTTTTTCAATATCCCCGCTCTTATAGATACGAACTACAACGACAGTCTCCAGACCCTTTTCCTTTAACAAATATGCCGGGACAACCCAGTTATCACGTATTTTATCCCAAATTTCCCCTAAATATATACTTAAAAAAGAGGCTTGGCTCCCATCACCACCACCGGTAATTGCAGTACGAGTCTCGATCGTACCTCCCTCCAGCCTGATCTTTTCGAGAATACCGGCCAGCGCCTTTTTGATCTCCGCAGAGTTCTGTGGCCGGACTTGCTTCTTTAATCCGTTGAGTGCGGCTTTCAGGTCTTTTTCACGTTCTGACCGTCTTCTTTCCAAAACCTCACGTTTTAAAGCAAGAGATTTTATTT
>CAYSYZ010000183.1:0-3859 GCA_964435205.1 uncultured Desulfovibrionales bacterium | reverse complement strand
GGGGGGACATAACCTGTTGTCACACCGTTATTATCACCCTCACCCCAACCCTCTCCCATTCGTCCTCGGCCGACCTGTCTACGATCCGCCTCCGGCGGATAGGCCTGGCGGCAAGGGAAAGAGAGATTTTTTGGACTTTTTACGAAACCATCAAAATTCGAAATTAATGGGTACCCTAACCATTAACGTCACATCGTTGGCGTCAGAGGTCAGTCCAATACCGGCAGTTACATCTACTGAAAACCGCTTAGAGATAGCGTAGGTGCCCCCGAGATTTAAAGAAATGGAGTTAAGATCGCTATCTGCTATTTCGGCGCCATTCTGTACTGTTTTGCCTGTAACCCGCTGGTTGAGGACGAAGTTGAGGGAAAATTTCTCATTCAGGGCGACCACGGTGCCGATGTTATATTCAAAGCTGTCTCCCGGGTCAACCTTCCCATAAAATGTGCCATCTTCTGTTCCGATGTCTCTTGCATCATTATAAAAGTAAGTTAGATTCAGAAATAAGACTACAGGGTCAGACGTTTTGACAAAGATAAGGCCGCCCGAATAACCCCAGTGTCCGGTGCCTGTCGGGAACTCCTTAAAACGGACTTGGCCACTCACCGTCTCTGTCTGCAGCCCGTAAGGGTCATGGCCGGTGTCCGATTTAACGCCCAGGCTAAGGATGATGTCCGGGACGGCACCATGCTCCTTAATCAGCCGGTAATAAAAGCCTCCCTCGATATCTCCGAGACCACTATCATCGGCGGCATAAACCGTTGTGCCGGCTGCAGCGGGATCTGTTTCTTTGTCCCTCCTGTAAAGCCACGGCACCTTGACGTTAAACTCCATATCCTTGAAGCCTAACCTTGCCGTGATAGAAGGGATATAAATATCCCGCTCTATTTCTTTAACACTGACCCTACCGATCAGAATGGCATTGAATATGGTGAAACCGCTAATAGAAACAAGCTGCTTGCTGGAGTTATGCGCATATTGAACGGCTGGCTCCAGGACAAATCGCCCGGTGGGGAGCAGTGCTCCGCCTTTTTCCACGGAAACACCCGGAACGGGCTTCCGTTCTTCCTGCTGGGCCAGTGCATGAGGACAAAGGGTAGATACACAAATTATGGTAAGGATCAAAATAAAAATGGCTTTACGGCACACGGGATATCCTTTCTTAGTGCATGTTTTTCCCTCCTTCTATTAGCCTAGCACGAGATTTTAATTAATATAAAGTAAATTCACGTACCGACACTGAGATTGCATTTACCTGATGGTTCAGGCAGCCCGAGGACTGGTTTATAGAGACAATCCCTTTTACTCCCTGCAGGGCAAAGGTGCTGATGCTGTCTGTACGGGAGACGCCGATGTCGGTTATCTTATTATTGGCATTGAGCATGCCGAGATCGGTGTCTGAAAGAGAGACCGCTGAACTGGCGCCGATGGTGAGGCTTATGAGTGTCGTCTGGGTATTGATGCTGCCGGCGGATTGATTCACGGTTATAATGCCCGTGACTCCGAAAAAGGCATTTCCATGGATATTATTTTTTATCTCTGAACCGTCTACGCTGACTTCATTCCCGGAGCTGTAGTCCTGCAAAGCCGAGGTGGCCTGAAGGAGCGTGTCTGAGGCTTCATTGGCAAAGGAGATGTTTACGGCGCTTCCCTGATTGTTTAAGGTCCCGGGGGCCTGGTTGATGCTGATGATGCCGTTTGACCCACTCAAGGAGTCAGCCCAGATGTCCGCGGACTTCTCTATTTTATTTTTTTCAATTAACCGGTTGTTACTGCTTCTCCCGGTCGCGGTACCGGAACTGGCAGCCGAGTGGCCGACTTGAGCTGTCTGCGCCGTGTCCACGACGACACCGGTTGTGGTGGCTGTCTCCTCAGTGGTAACGGTACTGGATGTTTCGCTCATAGTCTCCGATATCTCTGCGTTGGCCGGCATCCATGGAGAACATAGAAGAACCACGAAAATAACAAGCACCATCTTCAGGCTGTTTTTGCTCATATCAGAGTCCCCTCGGGCATACACTAAGTTAATTTCCAATCAGGCCCGGCAATATGGAGGGTAGTTGGGCTACCCTGGAAGGATCGTTTATGTTGATCACTGTAAGCTGGAGGTTCATGACCGTAGTCACTACATTGTTACTGCCCGGCACCTGACAGATTTGAATCACTCCCTGGGTCTGGTTTATCTCGCCCACAAACGCTTGCATCCTGACAGCCTTATCTCCAGTGCTTAATGTAGTCACCGATGAAACCGGCATGTCTGTAGGCCCGGTGGTGGAAGACGTCGCGGCAGTGGTACCGTTACTATCATTCACCACAACCTTAATATCTCCTACTTCGGTGTTGTACGTTGCGGAGCCTTGAGCCTTGCTTGTACCTCCCCAACCGCCCGTATTGTCCCAAAAGCCGGAGAAGTCGAAAGCGAAGTAAAACCCGGCGTATCCGCCCCGCACTTCGCCCATCTCCGCGTCGGAAAGGGCCACTGCTTCTACTTCCAGTAAATCGACTGGTGGACTGGCAGACAACGTGTGCGCAAATACGAGGGTTAAGACCATACTCCACACTACCAGAAATGCCAGCCTGTTCTTAAGGACAAATTTAGCCATGGCTACTGCCCCCAATATATGGTTTTAAAAATGGCGCTTTGCTGCGAAAGGTCCATGACGAACCGTCCGGCGTTATCCATGCTTTTCGTCCTGAGAACACAGTTAACCGGCAAGGCCTCCCGGTCCTCGCAGGTCAATCCGGCCGCTTCAGCCAGCCTTGGGCCATCAAAGGCAAAGAGAATTCCATTCCATGCCTTTATGAAATCGTTAAAATTCATGATGCGGTTTCCCCAGGCCGGATCGGCAATAAACACGTCTTCCCCGCGAACGCCCTTCAATACAACAAAGTGTGAATAACCCCGGACATCGACAAGGGCGATAGTCGGCTTATTTATTTTGACGAGCAGTTCAGGCTGTACCTTGTAACCACCTGCCCGGTAACCAATACTTTCAGCATAGTTTTTTAGGTCCAGGAGAGAAAACCCTTTTTTCTTTACCACCTCAGTGTCTGCTACTTCCAGCATGTCTTGAATAGCGTTCGTTTCTGAAGTGTCTCTGCCAAAATGGTACGTTAAAATGGTGGCCATGGCGGCTGCACCGCAACTGTAATCCCGGCTCTGGGGGATGATTTTGACAAACTTTCGCTCCCGCAGACTGAGGACCTTTTTGTATATGGCCGGTCCCCGGTGCATCATCCTGACTACGACGATTCCTGCCTGGGTGGATGAATGGAAGGCACACGTCAGCATAAAAATCAGGATTCCGATGAGGACCGGATATTTTACTTGATACCCCATTGCCCAAGACCATGGAGGGGAAGCAGTCAACCCGCCTCCCCTCGGTTTCAGTACAGGCTTCTTAGAACGGAGCAACAGCACAGACCGCAATCACATTGGCCTGGTTATTCATGCAACCTGAAGACTGGTTGACGCTTGTGATCCCCGCACCACCGGAAAGGGCACCAGTAGACAGGGTATCAGCCAGGACCACGGCGATTTCGCTGCTCATATTGCCGCTGTTTACCATGCCGAGATCGGCCTCAGAGAGGGCGGCCATAGAACCCGAACCTACTGCCAGGCTGGTGGCATTGTTCTGGTTGTTCATGCTGCCGGCGGACTGGTTCACGCCCAGAATTCCTGTCACATCCGTCAAGGCGCTGTCAATGGTGTTGCTGCGGAGGCTCTTATCAGACACCATCTTATTCCCAATCCCGTTTTCCTCCAGCATATCGCCGTTGATCTTCTCGGCAGAGGACTCGGCATGCAGGAAGGCATTGCCATCAGCGGCCATGGAGACAGACACCGCATTCCCCTGGT
>CAYSYZ010000182.1:3283-3875 GCA_964435205.1 uncultured Desulfovibrionales bacterium | reverse complement strand
TATTTCAGACTTTTTCTACAGATTCAACGACCAAGTTAAGAGGCGCGGCGGCCTTATGCCGCATCCCTCTTGAGCGATTTGTTAGGGGCCATTCATCTTATGTATTTCAAGTAGATTGCTATCAGCAAAAGAACATATCCTGTGATTGAGATAATCATGTTTATGAAAGCAAGCTTATCTGGAACAGTGTTTACATCATGCGGTGATGGATTAATAATCCTGTTATCGAATGCAGTTTTTTCTTCCTCTGACCTTCCTTCCAATTTCATGTTTTCCAATATTCTGTCGTGTCGAGATTTCGCGGAACTGATAGCATAATTGTGCATTATTCCAAATGTCCAAAAACACGCTACGGTAACCAAAATAGCAAAAATGAAAAGATATAAATGCCCTGTTCCATATAGCAATATTGTTGCTATTAAGCTTGCGATTACACTAATCCATCCGCCCATTGTTCTTTCTCTTATGTACCCCTAACAATTATTATACTGGATCAGTTTATTCCTTCGATTTATGTTTACCGATACTATATTTTAACCAAAGAAACAAATAATTCCTGAAGGATAATCTCCTTGACTGCCGTAATTAATTC
>CAYSYZ010000182.1:0-3273 GCA_964435205.1 uncultured Desulfovibrionales bacterium | reverse complement strand
GTATTATACAGAATCCGTATATCGTGGACAGGAACTTATATGAGAGAGAAAAGGTTACCTTCACAAACCCTTCCCGATTTTCAGCAATATCTGCTTTCACGAAAGCTCGTGCCGGAAAAAAGCGTAACCTTCTACGCCTATTGGGCCAACCGATATCTCACGTTCTCGCAACGCATGAAGAATGCTGATGCGGCAGAGGCGCTCCGGCTATTTCTGGAGAATCTACAATCCCGGGAAAACATTGCCGACTGGCAGATCCAGCAAGCCAAAGAGGCCGTTCAGCTCTACAGCGATCATTTTCACGGTGGAAAAACGGCCGGGATTGATGACGACGACGCAAAAAAGCCGCTCGCTCCTTTCGACGAGGATTTGGTCATGGTAAACATTCATTACCCGGCTACGGGCCGGTAGGCTCTGTGAACCGCCTCGGTCCGCCCAGGCGGACGGGGAGCTTCAATAATGATCTCGAAGGCGAGTATCTACCGACCGGCTATATTCAGCTTGCAAACCTTGACGGCCAGGGGGCCGCTGTAAGATTCCCGTTTGGTTGTTTCCCGGGAAAAATATATTTCCTGCAAGGCTCTGGCCATCGTGCCGGAAACGGACCCTCCTTTGATTGGCACGCGCTTCTGGCCGTCGAGGAGATAGCCGACCCTGATTTCTCCGGAAAACGCGCCGGTAACCGGGTTCGGTTCGAAGGTAGAAAACTTGGAGAGATAAAGCAGTGGGGTAGGGGACATAAGGTCTTTCAGGGAATAACTTCCCGGGGATACCACTATATTGGCGAAAACCCCGGTTGGCTCTATGCCCAGGTAATCGGCGTAGCGTTTATTGGCCGTACGTTTTTTGAAAACGTTTTTTTCAATAACCAGCACCTTGGAAAGGGGCAAGCCGTTCTCATCAAAGGGCCTGCTCTTCATGCCACCAGGCAGAAAGGGGTCACTTGCCAGGGTTATTTTTTCGCCCTTCGGCTCTTTCACTATAGGCGCGCCTTCCTTAAACTGGGACCATCCCTGGTAACCGGCCTGGCCACTGGATTGGGCAATGAAGTAATTAAAAAAGGTGTCCAGGGCTTCTTCGGCCAGTATGACGTCATAGGTTCCAGTTGGTGGCGGTTCGCCATCTAACATGTCAAGGGCATGGGTTGCATATTGACTCAGGGTCTGAGCTATATTGAGATCGTCATAAAGTCGACATCGTTTTATGGCTTCCGCTTCGGCCTCTTTATCTTGTTTTTTAGCCAGCAGGACAAAATTGACCAGAATTTCTGTTTCTTTGCGTGTGGCAGTGAGGCCTCTGGAATTAATAAGGGTATATGCACATTCCGAAATAAAGACCTCGGCAGAATTTAGCTCTACGCCGGAAAATCCGGATGTGTTCAGGTACTTGTGTATCTGGTCCAGATGATATAGAGGGTCGGCGGCAAGTTTTGTGTCGAAGGTCTGTATGGTGGGATAGGTGGCTCCCGGTGCCGGTAGGGAGAACGGTTTGTTGCTGATCAGCCGAGCCATTTCAAGGGCCGAACTAATCTTTGGACCCATGGCATCATCTCCGGTGAGCACAAAAGATGATTCTCCCAGAAAGCTGTGACCATTTTTTTCGTAAACGAGGTATATCCTTACCTGAAATTCTTGGCTGGCCACTTCCCTGATGCTTTCCACGTGCTGGAAGATGGTATAAAGCTGGGATTCGCGGTTTTTTATGCCCGTTACCTCCCAGGCCGTGAGTTCGTTCACCGAAGATAGATAGTCGGCAATCTCAGAAAGATACATTTTAGCCCATCCTTAACCCAACCTGGCCTTTAGTCTTAGATATGGCCCGCCGTCCGTTACCTTGACCCATTCTTTATGCCCTTTCCCACACATGCCAAGGCCGCTAATTTTCACCCTGTCTCCGACCATGGTAATTGACTGGAGCAGGTCCGGAACATAGCCCGTGACAATTACCGGGCTGTAAATTTTTCCGGTCAACTGGCCATTTCGTATTTCCTCGGCATAGTATCCCTCGAGTTGAATGCCCCAGCCTTTAGGATCTTCCATCCCATTTGAAGGGTGCTCAAGGAGATAGCCAAAAGGAATGTCCCGGAGCATTTCCTCGAAAAAACTCGTTCCTGGCCCGAAATACGTGTTTGTCATGCGGGCGTAGACCTTGTGCGCAAATGATTCCCGGCGACCGTTTGCGGTGCGTTTCAGGCCGAGGCGGAGCGCAGAGTTGAGGTCGGTCAGACCGGATTTTAGTATCCCGTTTTCAATTATCTGGGTTTCGCTGGCCAGTTGGCCCTCATGGTCAAAGAAAGAGGAGGCGGCCTGACCGGGTAAGGCGGGCGAGTCAAACATGTTCACCAGAGGAGAAGCTACCTGTCTGTTGATATATTCTGCGCCTTTGGCCCGGCGTTTCAGAAACATATCTGTTTCCGTGCCATGGCCGAATGCCTCGTGAGCAAAAATACCCGCAAAAGAGGGCGAAAAAATACAGTCATAGTAACCGGGTTGAAGACGCTCCGCATGGAGTATACGACCACAGTCGGTGATCAATTTCTGGAGTTTCTCTTCGGATAATGCCGCGTGCTCATAGCCTCCCTGAAAGGCGTTTCCGGTGTGCAGTTCAGCCGCCCTCGTGCCGTCACGCATGACCACAAAAGCCACAGACTGTGTCCTTTTTAAGTCCTGATAAAGTCTTTTGTGCCGGTTTACGAAAAGCTCTCTCGTCCTTACGAAAAGATACTGGTAAAGAGCGCTTATTACTCGGTTGTCAGAGGCCTGGAGCCGGTCTTTATAGACCCTGCAAAGATCTAATTTTTGGGTAAGGGCGATGGCTTCATTCTTTATCTGACGTTGGACATACAACTCCTTATCTGTTTTCTCTCCGGGGTCGACCGTAGGACCGTCATAACGAACCGAATCCGCTGCCTTTCTGATGAGATATTCGGCCGTCTTTTTCAGTGGATCCGTCCTGAGGTCATTTGTTGCCGCTTCCATGAAATGACGGCCGGTAAATACTGTAAATACCACTCCGCGCTGAGGATGAAGCTGTTCTGCCCTCTGTTCATGAGTTTCTACTGTGACCTTTTCTCCTTCTGTCTCCAAGGCGAGGGCGGAGGCATAAGGGACTTTCTTCTCCATCTCAAATACAAGATCTGCCAGCAAAAACTTAAGGGACTTGATCATGATTAACTATCATACTCGAGGGGTGGGCTGTTGCCAAGGTTTTTTCAGCTGATGTAATAAGCAAGTAAACTGTCCGGAGTTGTAGCACATAATCTGTCCGGTATAA
>CAYSYZ010000181.1:0-3907 GCA_964435205.1 uncultured Desulfovibrionales bacterium | reverse complement strand
ACCATGCCGCCAATGAAGAAGATAAGCAGGGGCTCGATAAGAGCGGAGAGGTTCTTTACGGCGCTATCCACTTCGGCATCATAATAATCAGATGCTTTGAAGAGCATTTCGTCCAGGGATCCAGACTCTTCGCCGACGGAAATCATGTGCACAATCATGGGAGTAAATATCCGGCTATCCCTCAGGGGTCCGGCAATGCTCTTCCCCCGCTCTACGCTCTTCCGCAAATCCAGGGTGATCTGCGAGACCACGGAATTGTCCAAAACCTTAGACACCACTTCCAGGTTGGTGAGGATAGGAATGCCGCTGCGATTGAGAACCCCGAGCAGCCTGGCAAACCGGGAGAGAACGATTTTTGTATATACAACGCCAAATATGGGAACCTTGAGTTTAAAGTTATCCCAGGCCATCTTACCTTTTTCGGTTCGGAGCAAGCCCCTAAAGAGCAGCACCATACCCGCCACCATGATCACCGCCACGTACCAGTACTGATGGAGAAAATCGTTGAAGGCCAGCAGCATCCGGGTAGGTAGAGGAAGAGGGACCCTGGCCGTGCGAAAAAGACTGGCAAAGCGGGGAATGATGTAAGTCACGGCAATGAAGAAAGCCACCACCATGGCCCCGATCACAATCTTTGGGTAACGAGTAGCCGTTTTTATTTTGGCCTTAGTTTCTGCTTCCTTCTCGGTCAGGCTGGCCAGTCGTTCCAGGACCTCTTCCAGCACACCTCCCGCTTCACCGGCCATAATCATGTTTATATAAAGTTCCGAAAATACCGCAGGATGGGAGGCCAGAGACTCGGAAAACGAGCTGCCTTCTTCGATCCTCCGGACCACGTCTTTCAAAACACGGCTTAGCTTTTTACTTTTCGTCTGCCCGGAAAGGGTATTCAGGCTGGCACTAATGGGAATCCCGGCGTGGATCATGGTAGCCAACTGACGGTTGAAAACGACTATGTCCCTGGCCTTTACTTTTTCCAATCTCTGCAAAAATCTGATTGCCAGACCCGGGCCTTTTTCCCTCGCTTCGATGACCTGGACGGGGATAAAGCCAAGCTCTCCCAGGCGAATGCCCACGACCTCCCTGGATGGTCCGTCCATCACCCCGGTAACGGCTTTGCCAAATTCGTCTCGGGCTTTATAGCGAAAATGAGGCATAAGAAAATTTCGTCATTGAAAGTGCCTAATTTATCCGAAGCCACGAAGACATAGCTCTTACCTGAGATACTTACGGATAATCTCCCAGAATTCATCGAGGCTTTCAGATTTTACCAGGAATTCATCAGCCCCGGTCTCATAGGCTAATTGTCTGTACTTTTCAAGGGATCTTGTACCAAGCATGATGAGAGGAATGTATTTATATTTCTCATCAAATTTCAGCAGGCGAGAAACCTTGTAACCATCTATTCGAGGCAATAGATGATTCACCAGAATGAGGTCAGGCTTGTCTTTACGGGCTCTTTTCAATGCTTCAAGGCCGTTGTAAACTACAAAACACTCAATCCCTTTGCCGGCCAGGTAGAACTGCAAAGCTTCCGTGAAGCTTACACTGTCGTCAGCAATCAACACCTTTTTGTGCATGCGGTAAGATTAACCTTCCGGCCTGCCGAAAGTCAATATTATTCCGGTGATAAGCCGCATGTTTTGAAAATATCTCTTGACAAGAAAGAATAAAAAATGAAAGTCTGACGGACTAATATAATTTCATCAGTTCTTCTGCCGGGCTATCAACCGGGGCCAAGCCGTTATGGCCGGCAACATCCGATCAAAGATCGAGAATATCAAGCTCATCTTTATGGGAAAGAAAATCCAGAGACTAAATGAACGCACTCCCGAACTGCAGCACGCCACCACTTTAAGAAGCTGAGATCAGGGGAAAATGCTCCGGAAAGCAGGTTTTGGCCTCATTGAATTGATCGTTGTACTGGTGCTCGTAGGGATTCTCGCCTTTGTCTTCTTTCCAAAAACATCTCCCTTATATGATATCCGGCTGGGAACTGCCGCTGAAAAAATTGCTGCGGATATTTACTACACACAACAACTGGCCATGGCCACTCAGGTAGCCACCGGTATCAAATTCTCTCATTCGCAGTATACAGTCTATAAAAACATCAGCTCTCTGCAGAAGGCAAAAGACCCCCTAACCGGCAAAGACTTCGTAATAGATCTCGACCAGGGGGATTATGCCGGGGTGACCATCTCCAGTTGGACGTTTGCGGGTAATGGATTGAAGTTTGATTCCACCGGGAAGCCCTATGACCTGAATGGTAATCCGCTGACCACGGACGGACTCCTAACTGTTAGCGGTGGTGGAATGTCAAAAACCGTGGTGGTGAAGCCCGGCACCGGAAAAGTTTTTGTGCAGTAAAGATGACGAAGCACAGAAAATTGTTTTATAAAAAGGAACTCTGCCCCTGTATTGAGGTCAGTTGGAGGCTATGATCCGGAGAGTCATCAGAGGGACCGGGGGGGTCACCTTAATCGAGGTGATCATGGTCATCGTGCTCACGGCCATTGCGATTCCTCCCCTGATCAGCTTATTGGGATCAGGAGCGATAAAAAGCGTGGACACGGAGCGAAGGACGGTCGCCCTGGGACTGGCTCAGGGACTAATGGAAGAAATTAAAAGCCAGCACTACGATGAGAAAACCAGTCCTCCTTACAGCTATCCCCCGGGACCGGACACCGGAGAAAACGCTGGTGACAAAACCACCTTCGATGACATGGACGATTACGCAGGCTGGCAGGAGAGCTCCCATGGCTTTACCTTGAGCATTACCGTTTTCTACGTCGATCCTTCGGATCTGAACACCATGGCCTCTTCAGAGACGCTATATAAGCGGATCGAAGTGTTGATACATGACACTTATGGAAAAATAGAAGATTTTTCTCTGGTCACAGTAGTAGCGGCTTGAGCATAGCACTCTGGAAACCCGGAATCGCTTTAAATGAAACCATTGAAAAATGACAATTCCCGCGGCTTCACCCTGATTGAGCTGATCATGGTCATCGTGCTGGTGGCCCTTTTGGGTGTAACTCTGAGCGGAATCTTTAACAAAGGTGCAGATTCATACTCCTTCATCATCGGCCGGAAAGAAGCTCTTCAGGACGCCCGTCAGGCCCTTTTTCAGATAGCCCGAGACATACGCCAGATCAAAGACATCAACAATATTCTTTCTGCTTCCGAGAGCTCCTTACAATTTAAAATCCCTGTTTACCAGGGTGCCGATCAAACCATCACTTATAGTTACGCCAGCAATGCCCTTACCAGAAACGACAATTTGTTGGCCGACGGAGTAAGTTCCTTACAGTTCGGCTACTATGACCTGCATGGAAATCAGCTCAGCGGCTTGTTCTCTCCGCTGAACATCTGGAGAATTCAGGTCACCCTTTCGGTGCAAAAAGGGAAAGAAAATGTTACGCTGGTAACCCAGGCCTTCCCTCGAAATCTCAAGTTTGGGGTGGTGCAGCAATGAACCAGAGGGGTGTCTCCCTGCTCCTGGTTATAATGGCCATGCTGGTATTGGCGGTAATGGGAACCATCATTTTTTCCATTACAGCTACCGAGACCGAAATTTCCGCCCAAAATGCCCTTTCCACTCAGGCCAGTTACGTGGCCGAGTCCGGGATTCAATATGCGCTGGCCCAGATGCAAACCCAGTTTGAGACTTTCACTGGCGTAACCGATAAACCGGTGGGCAATGGAACGTTTTCCGTATCGGTTTACGACACGGATGAAAATGGCAATCCTCTTCTAGCCTCCCGCCGACGGATAAAATCTACGGGGACGGTTGGAGGCGCCAAAAGGGTAATTCAGGCTATGATGAGCAATCAACCCCCGTCTTTCAGCTTCGGTTGTTTTATCGCCGGACCCCACAGTGCAGGCAATCCTCTAATCATCCGGAACA
>CAYSYZ010000180.1:0-3981 GCA_964435205.1 uncultured Desulfovibrionales bacterium | reverse complement strand
TTGCGTATCCATCCCATATATTCAGCATTGGCATCGCTTGCGCCATATTTTCCCCCCGACCCGGTGTACTTTGTCAAACACACACCGTAACCCATCTTCGCATCGTTTCTCTTTTCGTGGACTTCCTGGAAATCGGGATCCATAGCCGCAGTAACGTCGGCCGAAATGGCCCTGGACCGCATTAAACAGTTATCAATCATGCCTGAATCAACAGGAAGTTTGGTAAATCTGGCCAAGTCAAGCACAAAGCTTTCCAAAAATTTTGACTTAGCCCCCGTGTTACCATCACTACCAATTTCTTCCTTGTCCAGGAACAAAGATACGCAGGTATATACCGGTTTTTCTATGGACAGCATCACTGCCAGGCTTGCATAAGCCGAGGAACGGTCATCCTGGCCATAGGCGCCAACCATACTACGGTCCCAACCTATCTCCCGCGCTCGTCCTGCCGGGACTACCTCCAGTTCGGCGCTGATGAAGTCTTCTTCCACAATGCCCAGATTGTCCTTTAAATAGGCGAGCAGTTGTAACTTGAAACGTTCTTTGACTTCTTTCTCCGGAAAGGGAAGGCTACCAACCAAAAGGTTTAATTTTTCGCCAACTATTATATCGGGCAGTTTCTTCTCATACTGTGTGCGCCGGGCTAGGTGCGGCAAGAGGTCAGTTATGGTAAAGACAGGATCGCCTTCTTCTTCACCGATTCTTACCTTGACCATGGTGCCATCGGTTTTAACAATAATGCCATGCAGAGATAACGGACGGGTCACCCAGTGATATTTCTTAATACCACCATAGTAATGCGTCTTTAAGAAAACCAGATCTCCATCTTCATAAATTGGTCTTTGCTTGAGATCAAGACGCGGCGTATCTATATGGGAGGCCACAATGTGTAAGCCGTCGGTAAGAGGGCGACTGCCAATAATCGCTAAGGCAACAGATTTACCCTTATTAATCCGATATAGGTTAGTACCGCTCCTTGCTGACTCAACCGGGATATAATCCCTTCTAGAGGCGTTTTCTAGTATGATTTCTACCGCCTCCCGCTCCGTTTTGGCGGCATCCAAAAAGGCCATGTATTTTTGGGCGAAGGCAAGTGCCGCTTCTTTCCCCTTATCATCGATGGCATCCCAAACCAATCTTGGAGGAATGGCCAATTCTTGCTGCAATCGTTTTATCTCTTTTGCGGTCATCTTTTGCTTCATAGGAATATCTCCCCTTCGTTTCTCCTCCGCTTTCGTAGCACAATCACCGGCGAGGGTCAAGACACAAACGAGCAGATCGTGAAATAAAAAATCCTTGACAAGGCCGGCCCTTACATGGTTATTACAATTCGGAAATTGCTCCTTGCTCCTACCTGAAGTAGCGAGCCATAAGTCCATAGGGAGGTTTTACAAAATGACCAACATGAGAAGATACGAAACTATTTTTATCTCCAAACCAGAGTCGCCCCCTGATGACATTAAGAACCTGGCTACCAAAATGAAAGATATCATAACCCAAGGAGGGGGCCAGATCATCAAGCTTGATGAGTGGGGTGTGAGGCGCTTAGCGTATAACGTTAAAAAACACAGTCGGGGTTTCTATTTTCTTGCCGACTATGCGGGAGATCCTCCTCTGGTCAAAGAACTTGAAAGGAACCTTAAGATCGATGACCGGGTAATAAAATATTTCACAGTCAAAACAGAGGATGCCTTCCATCCCGAGTCACCCCAGGCAGAAACCGAAGAAGAAAAAGGGGAAGCAAAGGAAGAGCCTGCTTCGGTGGATGAAACACCTGCGGAAGTGGCCGAATAATGTTTAGAGCAAAACATTTAAAAAGACCGACCTTGACGAGGAGGCATCATGGCTTTTAATCAGAGAAAGAAGAGAGTATTCTTTCGGCGTAAGATATGTCGTTTCTGCGCTGATCGGAGCTTAAAGATTGACTATAAAGACCCCCGTACCCTCAAATTTTTTATTACAGAAAGAGGCAAGATTTTACCGAAGCGCATTTCTGGTAATTGTGCCGCACATCAGCGCCAAATTACTGTAGCCATTAAACAAGCGCGCAATATCGCCTTATTACCATTCACCATTGCTACAAGCACCAGGTAGGAATGTTTTGTTGGGAGAAAGAAACGGGGGAATCCCCTGGAAAGACATATTCCTGGGTTCTGCAGCAGTTTCTTTTTTTTGCATATCGCCGATAATCATACCCCTTTTAGGCGGTGTAGTACATCTTTTCGCTCCCATAGCAGTTCTTTTTTACCTTGCTAAACTGGGTTGGGGCTATGGTCTGGTAATATTTGGCCTTGGCTTTGTCTCCAGCATTTTTTTCTCGAATCTGTTTGATCATAGCCCCTTACACTATTCTTTCATAGAAATTATTGTATTGGGTCCCGTTCTCTTTGCCCTTCTTAGAAGAAGTTATTCTATAACTAAAACCGTGGCCTACGCTACCGGGCTTTTGTTTTTATTCCTATCCACGTTACTGGTATTATGGGGTATCAAAGGCGGGCAGAATCCTTATCAGGCCATGGTCACTGAAATTAATCAACGTCTCGATGCCTCTCTTCAATTTTATCAGCAGTTAAACATTCCTGAAGAGGCCGTGCAGGCCATGAAAAATGCCTTACATGACATAAAATCGCTGGTTGCCAGGTTGTGGCCGGGTTTTGCTGCTGCTTCTTTATTAGTGATAGTATGGCTGAATGTCTGGCTGGCTGACCGTATTCTGAAGCGCTATGGCATACCGAGCTTTCAGTTCGGCGACCTCTCCCGGTGGAGCCTTCCGGACAACCTCGTCTGGTTGGTTATTCTGGCTGGCGGATTGGTCATCATACCATACTCTGGTCTCCAGACCATAGGTCTCAACCTTCTAATTTTTCTAACTCCGGTCTATTTTTGCCAGGGTCTGTCTATCCTAAGTTTTTACGTCAAAAAACATGGACTTTCCCGGCTGATGAGGATATTGTTGTACAGTTTTATATTTGTTCAGACTTACATCATGATCATCGTAGCAGTTATTGGCTTGTTTGACATCTGGGGGGATCTCCGGAGGTTAAAGAAGGCAGAGGATAAAAATATTCAGAGTTGAGATCACCGAACCGAAATGGAATAACACTATGCGTGTTTCCAGTTCTCTGCGGTAAAATAAAGGGGGATTTATGCAGGTCATATTAATGGAAAACATAAACTCTCTCGGTAAAGAGGGACAAATAGTTAAGGTCGCTGATGGTTATGCACGCAACTTTCTCTTGCCCCAGGGCAAGGCGCTGGAGGCAACACCAAACAATATAGCCCTCTGGGAAAAAAAGAAGGCCCAATTACAAGCTAAGCTGGCCAGGGAAAAGGATGAAGCCATGGAATTGGCTAAAAGGATAGAATCTGGAGTATATACAATCAAGCACAAGACCGGTAAGAATGACAAGCTCTACGGTTCCGTAACTACGTCTGATGTAGCCGATTGTCTTGCAGCACAGGGCATCAACATAGACCGCAAGAAGATACATCTGGCTGAATCCATTAAATGTCTGGGGGAGTATTCGGTATCTATAAAGCTTCATTCAGGACTAACAGCCACGGCCAGGATACAAATCGTTAAGGATAAATGATGGCCAGGAAACTAAAAGAAACTGTAACCCCGGCCACCAGAATCCCACCTCAAAACCTAGAGGCCGAACAGTGGGTCCTGGGAGCTATCTTAATCGAAAACAAGGCCCTGTTCAAGGTATTAGAGGTCATTTCGGATGAAGACTTCTACCGGGAGGCACACCGCAAGGTTTTTGCGGCTATGGTTAGCCTTTATGAGAAGAGCGAACCTCAGGACATCATCACTGTGTCCGAGTTCCTTCGCAATAGAAACGAGTTGGAAGGCGTGGGCGGTATTTCCTACTTGGCATCGTTAGCTGACGCCGTGCCCACAGCAGCAAATATCGTCCATTATGCGAAAATAGTGCGCGAGAAATCTATTCTGCGGGCGCTGATCCAGAAAACCTCGGC
>CAYSYZ010000179.1:0-4045 GCA_964435205.1 uncultured Desulfovibrionales bacterium | reverse complement strand
GGAGAGCACCGAGGTTCAATGAGCACTCAGAGAGCTGCTTTTCCCTTTAAGTGTTTTTTGTTTTCTTCTTATTTCTTGAAAACTCTCTCTTTTCATGCCACAGGCAGATTCGCCGGGGCGGACCTCAGTGCGCTCTGTGGTTTGTTTTTCATAGAGCTTTTGACATTACTATTTGGGTTCTTCCTTCCATTTTATTATTTCTCTACATTTCGCACAGGGCTCTTCACTTTTCCGGTCGGTATCCTGGAGGCTATTTGAAAAATGCATGACGCAGCGTGTATCCGGACAATGGGATAGCTCGTAGAGATGGCCTATCTCATGCACCGCCTCCTTGATTGCCCGTGAGGTAAAACGGGTGGGGTCTGCCGGCAACTGATAAAATTCCTGCCTGAGGCGGGCAATGGAGATTGTGGCTATACCCGTGAGCAGGCCAGCCATGCCAAAGACAAAATTTAGAGAAGGCACATAGAGATCAAAGTCGGCCACGGCCAGCACCTTTCCGGATTTCTTTTCTCTGTCAAGAAACTGGATGATCATTTCGGCACTGTATTGGTGCCGGCGGGGGTTATAAGCCGTGTCTGGGATAGGTATGGATTCCCTTTCTACGATGGCCTTTGCGTTAAATATCTCGACAAGCCGATGGGCTATTTTCTCCAATAGCCACGCCTCGGGTTCTCTACCCCTCGACGATGAAATCGGCTGGATGTAAATATGTTCGGCCATATTTCCTTATACTGTTTGCAGCCGCCCGTTTCCGGCCCAACCTGCGTTTGGAGACGTTAGCTCCCACCGGCCTTTCTCATTTCCGGGGAGTTCGCTTGAAGGTAACATAGATTTGCTTAACGCTGCTTTCGATCTCATTACAACTTACTTTATCACAGAAATAGTAGTAAGTACAAAAATGATATGGGATTTTATCCGTTAACCAACCAGTGTACTGTCTCAGAGAGGACTTTACACAACGGTTATTCCGGACTTGGTCCGGAATCCGGTTCTAACTGCTTGAAAAACCATATCCCCGATAGAAACATTCGGGGATGACAAACAGTTTTGCAAGAGCCTCTAGCTTTTACAAAATATTTGACAATACCATTGTATATAGCGAGAATTTAATAGAGAAAAAACGTGAACTTAACGTGCAACCCCGTTTGATACTTTAACCCGCTCTTTTCATGGTAAAATCACCGTGGTTCTTTAAAACGAATTTACGCTAGGAGAGAATTCATGGGTGAATCGGCATTAGAAAACGCACTGAATAAATGCCCGCTTTTTGCCGGGCTGGGCGATAAAGACTCGCGGGAGGTGTCTTCCATATCCGTCAGGCAGCAGTATAAGAAAAGAGGGCTTATTTTTTCAGAAGGAGATGTGGCTAAGGGATTTTATATAGTCTTGTCCGGTAAAGTAAGAATCTTTAAAACATCCCCGGAGGGCAAGGAGCAAATCATACATTTTTTCTCTAAGGGGGATATGTTTGCCGAGGTAGCCCTTTTCCACGGGACTACCTATCCGGCCTCAGCCGAGGCCTTAACAGATGTGGATCTCCTTTTTTTCCCTAAAGAAAGATTTTTGCGGCTCATTCAGGAAAAGCCTCAGCTCGGCCTGAACATGATGGCCAGTCTAGCCAGGATGCTCAGGGATTTCACTAAGTTAGTAGAAGAACTCTCTTTGATGAATGTTTCATCCAGGCTGGCTGCCTATCTGCTAAACACAGCAGATAGATACAAAGGGGATAAATTTGTTTTGGAGATAAATAAAAGCCAATTGGCCTCAAGATTGGGCACCGTAAGCGAAACACTTTCCAGGAGCTTTAGGAAATTGAAGGATCAAGGCATCATAGAGATAGAACAGGACACCATTCGCATTCTCAACCGGCAGGCGGTAGAGGATATATCGACCGGCCTAACCCCTAATGTAAGCCTTTTGACTTAAGTCAAGGGCATCTGTCTCCTTAGTGTTTATATTACAGGTGAAGAAAAAATAAGGAGGAGAGAAGATAACCATGCAAAAATCAGAAAGGTTAAATTGCCAGGCCTGTCCCCTAGGGAAAATGATGGGTCAGAAAGGATGCCCCGGCACAAAATTGAAAATGAAGCTGCTGGCCTGGTTAAAAAAACGTGCGCCGCAAAAATAAACGGAAATGGAATAACCGTTAGGCTGAACTATTTAAGGAGGTTAAATTATGTCCAGATGCCCCGGCCAGGATACTATGTACTGGAAGCCGGAAGATATCTTCGAGGTAACTTGTCCCGTGTGCAGCACGCCAGTAGAATTTTTCAAGGATGACAGTTCGCGCAAGTGCCCGGGCTGCGGTCTCAGATTCAGGAACCCCCGTCTCGATCCGGGCTGCGCCGGGTGGTGTCCCCACGCCGAGCAATGCCGGACCGGGTAGAAAGCTGCATTCAGTAGAGCCGGAAAGCCTTAAAAAATTTTTCAAGACAAAATAATGGAGGTGCCCTATGATGTATAAAGTTAGCATTATATTACTCGTGGCCCTATTCTTTTCTCTCAGCGCTTCAGCGCAGGAATGCGTGGACTGCCACAGGAAGGTCACGGCCCATATCGTCTCTGACTGGCAGGCCAGCAAGCATAGTCAGAACGGCGTGGACTGCTCGGCCTGTCATGGTGATCAACATAAATCGGCTCAGGATGTCGCAAAGGTCCAGATTCCAACTCCGAAAACCTGCGGCAACTGCCATGAAAACCGCGTTCAGCAGTTCAAAAAAGGGAAACATGCCGTTGCCTGGGCGGCGATGAAGGCTATGCCCACCGCTCACTGGCAGCCCATGGCCCTGATCGAAGGACTGAAGGGCTGTGGCGGATGTCACAAGATCGGTTTGAAGACAGATCAGGAGATAAAGGATTTAGGAATGGAGGGGGCCGCATTTGGCCTGGCTTCCTGTGACGCATGTCATACCCGTCACACCTTCTCGGTTCAGGAAGCGAGACAGCCTCAGGCCTGCCAGACCTGTCACATGGGCTTTGATCACCCTCAATGGGAGATGTATTCGTCCTCCAAACATGGGGTCAGGTACTTATTAAAACAGAACAAGACACTTCCCGAGACTACCGCTGCACCGACCTGCCAGACCTGTCATATGCAGGAAGGCAACCATGCGGTCCGAACCGCCTGGGGATTTCTGGCAGTGAGGCTTCCCTTGCCGGAAGATAAACAGTGGGCTGACGACCGGGTTACCATTCTTCAGGCCTTGGGTGTGCTTGATCCTGAGGGGAAACCAACTCCGCGACTGGATGTGGTGAAGGCGGCAGATGTGGCCAGGCTCACGCCGGAAGATTGGCAGAAGGAGCGCGACAAGATGATCAAAACCTGTAATCAGTGCCACTCTGCCAATTTTGCCAGGAGGGAGATGGAGAAGGGCGACCGGATGATTAAGGAGGCGGATCATCTCCTGGCCGAGGCCATCCGTGCTGTGGCTGCCTTATACAAGGACGGAATTCTTCCCAAACCGAAAAGCTATACTTATGCCTTCCCGGACTTACTGACATTCCACGATGCACCGACGGTCATTGAACAGAAACTTTTTGTGATGTTTCTAGAACATCGGATGAGAACATTCCAGGGCACATTCCACGCCAATCCTGATTATGCACTCTGGTATGGCTGGAGTGAGATGCAGCGGGACCTCGCAGAGATCAAGGAGATGGCTGACGAGTTCCGGAAATGTTGCCGGAGCCGTAAGAAATAATGAGATTGTGAGGTGATGACTATGAAAACATACAACGTACCTGAAATCTCTGAAGGTATATACTGGGTGGGAATAAGGGACTGGAACCGCCGAATCTTTGACGCCCTGATTCCACTTCCCCAAGGGACAACGTACAACGCTTATCTGGTGCGGGGAAAAGAAAAGACAGCGCTCATTGACACGGTGAATCCCGGATTCGAGAGGGAGCTTAAAGAAAAGATCGCGCAAGTAATAGGTGGAGCTCTGTTAGATTACATTATAATGAACCATGCCGAACCGGATCATGCCGGTGCCATCCCTGTCATGATGGAGTTACATAAAGGGGCGCAGCTTATTACCAC
>CAYSYZ010000178.1:0-4060 GCA_964435205.1 uncultured Desulfovibrionales bacterium | reverse complement strand
AAAGAGGGGAATAGAGAAGAGTAAAAAATTACCCACTCGATTACGCGAAGACCCACAAAAGGATTAGATTCTTTCTCATTTCAAGTGGGTAATTTCCCCTTGTATATTGGATTCAACGGTTCATGTATCAGGTTTAGGTATTACCAGCAGTAATTTTGTGGTAAAAGTTTTTTACGTCATTTTCGGGGTAGGCCGTTTTCCCCCTGGGTTCCAAGCCCGTAAGGGAGCTTGGGTCGCCCCGAAGCTCTCCAAATAACCCGAACAGTTGCCTGGGACCGTATTGGATCCCGCATTTTTCGCAAAGAAGGGAAAAAGGAGAACTACTCATGACTTCCCAAGATTTCTTCATAGGCATTGATGTATCCAAAGAGAAACTCGACGTTGCCGTCCGTCCTAGCGGCGAGGCAAAGACTCGCCATAGTACTTTCCCGTTTTTATATCTTTCCCTTGACATGTGATTCCGTCCCTTCCATCCTAATAGAAGAGTTCTTATTACTTCTAAGGCGCTGCTGATCTACTAGCACTCAATCACAAACGTTTATATTAGAATTTTTAAGGAACGATTTTTCATAGGCGATTTTAAAAGACTCGCTGTCCTCAATTTAATCCCGATAGACAATTTCTGGTGAGCGAGTTCGCGTATCTTAAAGAAGGAGGGAAATAACATGGCAGAAATAAGAAGAGATCCGCTGACCATGTCGTGGCGGGTTGTTGACACAGGATTTTTTGAAAAACTAGCTGATGACTCCATAGATACATGCCCTTTATGCCCAGGTCATGAGCATTTAACGCAAAAAGAAATTTATGCTCTCCGTCCCGAAGGTTCACCGGCTGATTCTCCTGGTTGGTCCGTAAGGGTGATTCCTAATGAAAATCCAATCTTCAAATTGAGTACGGTAGAAAGAACGGCAAGGGGCATGTACGATCATGTAAATAACAAAGGGGCCAATGAATTAGTTGCCGCAACACCAGTGCATGGCAGAAAATTCTCTGAATTTACACCGCACGAAATAGCCAATGTCTTGCTGGTGTATCAGCAGAGGATTCGAAATCTTAAAGAAGATGCCGGCATCAGAGAAGTATTGATTTATCACTTTGAACCTGCCGACGGAGGGCATGCCCGCTCTCATATTTTTGGACTGCCTGTAATTGCGGCTCGCCTGAGACGCATTTTGTTTCACTGTAGAGAGCACTATAATTCAAAAGAAAGGTGTTTGGGTTGCGATATTTTAACTGAAGAGAAGAGATTTAACACCAGAATAATAAAAGAAACCGATGGCTTCATAAGTTATGTTCCCTATGCTCCCAAAAGGGACTATGCAGTTACTATTATGCCTACAAAACACTCTCCCTGTTTTGAAGACTATATTTCTGGCCAGAATATTTATTATCTTATTGATGTAATTTTGGATACCTTAAAAAGGTATAGAGCCCTTTTTGATCGCGTCTCATGGAGCCTTGTGCTGTACACAGGACCCAATATAGCGAGAGTAAAGGAGGAATGGATACACTTGTTTGAGTATTATCATTGGTTTATCGAGTTTTTACCAATTACTGCCAGCAATTTGACAAATTTTCACCTCCTGACGGAGATGTGGACTACCGCGGACGCTCCGGAAAAGCAGGCAGAAGTTCTCCGTGGAGCGAAATATTGATGCAGACTTGACAGTTTGACAAAGAAAGTGGTCAAGATGCTTCTTGATATGTTTTTCCTATCGCGACTTGTTGGAGGTTTAGCTGGCAAGCCATTTTGAACATGCATAGCGAGCGAATACTATGCCTATTTTACCTCGCATACGGAGATTCCCCGTCCGCCTGGGGCGGACTGCGGGGAGCTTCAATTTTTAATGGAGCAACCTGCCAATATGTTCTACTTAAGCGCCAAGAGAAGGCTCCACCAGCGGAGCGGACAATCCCGCCTTTCTTTACTTGTTTCTTTTGTCTGGATATGCGGTCACCGGCAGGAAGGCTTGACCCGATGATGGAGATGTAGCTTATCTGCCAAAGTAAAATATGACCTCTCCGAAGCCCAGGTGCGGATAAGCACCAAATTCGCTCTGGAGGTTGCCGTTGGGCCGGTCACCTAACGCAAAAATAGCCCCCAGGCGGATTTCGGCGTTATTGCTGAGAGAGTAAATCAAGGCCGGTTCGAGCAAGGCACTCCCATCGTTCAGGTTAATAATAGTGGTTCCACTGAGGATGGTGAGTGGGGTAAGCTGATATCGGCCATTGACTCCAAGGTAATGCTGGGCGGTATTATGGATTTCGCCGCGCAGAAAGCGAGGGGCAAGGATAACCTGCCAGTAGCCTGCCGGGTCACTGGTCCCGAAACCGTTGTAGTAATACTCAAGCTGCAGGAAAAGATCGGATGTGAATTGATAATCCAGGCCAACAAGGGCCCGTACAAACCGGCTTGTCGCCTCGGGCCAGGTATGGGTCGCTTCAAATCGTACACCGACACCCTTTACATCGGCATTTACCTCCCCTCCGAGCACGTAGTCAGAGATTATCCAGCCGCCCATGATGGCCAAATCTGCAGGGCCCAGGCGCAGCCGGTGCCTGGCCAGGAGTGCGGACTTGCTCCACTTCTCATCGGGTGCATAGGCTAAATAGGACTCCTGAAATGGGCCTAGAGGCACATCAAGAAAGGCAGCGTCCACACCGGCCTTATAGTCGCGATTAATCTGTAAGGGCGAGAAGGTAGTAAGGAGATCTGCAGGAGACCAGAGATAACCCACTCCCCAGCTGATGGCCTGCCGTCCAAGCGTAAGAGCAGCCAACCCAAGGTCCATTTTGGCATTGAGCCGGTCAAATTGATGATTCCAAAGGAACTGCTCTCTGGTCGTAACGTCCCAGTCCAGGTCCAAATATCTGAAGGCTGCAGAGACTTTTTCCGCCCGGGCAGAAGTCCCGACTACCTCCTCTGACGTACGCCTGAGGGCCATAGAATGTTCATAGTGCGCCTGCCAGGAAAACGTTTTCCAGCTACCCTCCCACATCAGGCGCAGGCGCTGGATATCCATTGGCTGCATCTTCTCAGGGACGGCAGGATGGGAGTAAAAACTCTTGAGGGTAAACAGGTTATCGAAGTAGCCGGTAAAATCTGACTGGAAGGGGTCTTCAGCCCGGGCCCGGGAAAGAGAAACGAAAAGCAGGAAGACCAACCCCCAGAAAACAATCCATCTATCAGGATGACGTTTTTTCATCGACCGGCACATCGGAAGTGATCTGGCCATCTCTCAGCAGAATAACTCTTCGTGCTCTGTTTATAACCTGTGTATCATGGGTAGAAATGAGAAAGGTTACTCCTCTCCTTTTGTTGAGATTGAGCATCATATCGATCAAGGCCAGACCGGTCTTTGAATCGAGGTTGGCGGTGGGCTCGTCAGCCAATACGAGGTCGGGATTGCTGGCCAGGGCCCGGGCCACAGCCACCCGCTGCTGCTCGCCGCCACTCATCTCATAGGGCCTCCGGTCCTCAAGGCCCTTAAGGCCGACATCTTCCAGAAGCCCCCATACCCGCTGGCTTCGTTCATGGTAAGGCACGCCCTGAAGCAGTAAAATCAGTTCCGCATTCTCATAAGCGCTAAGAACGGGTATTAAATTATAGCTCTGGAAAATAAAGCCCATTTTATTGAGTCTCAGCTGGCTCAGTCTCCCTTTGCCCATGCGGGTAATATCTTCGCCTGCTAACCATATCCGGCCTTCCGTTGGCCGATCGAGACCACCGATAAGATTAAGGAGGGTGCTCTTTCCGGAACCAGACGGACCCGCCACTACCACAAATTCCCCGCCTTGGAGCGAAAGGGTAACTCCGAAGAGTGCCCGAATCTCTACGGAACCCTGACGATAGATTTTGCTTAGGTTCTCAACCCTTACTATCTCCAAATGAGTCTCCCTAGTACTGGTCCGGTTAATTTTCCCAAAGGGAACCCTATTTAACCGGGCTGGTAGATGGCTTTGACCGGCGCCAGCCGGCTGGCTTTCACCGCCGGGTAAATTCCGGTGACCAGCGTGACCAAAAAGATGATGATAAGAAGGCCAACTACCCGCGCTGCTC
>CAYSYZ010000177.1:1600-4090 GCA_964435205.1 uncultured Desulfovibrionales bacterium | reverse complement strand
GCCTGGGGTCCGCCTCAGGCGGACGGGGAGCTTCAATTGAAAAAGTCATTTGCAAAGGTGGGGACTTCATCAACCGAACAGATTTACCCCGTTGAATGTTTACCCCGCGTGCCCCGTTGAATCGGATACCCTCTGGGTATTCAACTGGGGTGGAATGCCTGCCCTGTAAGGAAGAATGACTGTGTCGGGGCGCGGCCTATTCAACCGAGGCGCAGCCTATTCAACCGGGGTACATCCTGTGACAGCGGGAAGGTGTGCGGAAAAGGGCTGGAAACTGCTTGACTCCCCTTCCGCAGCAGTCCCATTCGTATTATTAAGTGAACAGTATTGAGGTTAGACCCCAATTGTGATATGGTTCTATGATATAATAATGCTAAAGAATTTTGAAAAATAGGAGGTATTTAAAATGCAAGCAATTAAGGCCGTTTTTGATGGGAATGAAATAAAGCCCATTGAACCGATAAAGACGAAGAAAAGGACAGAGGTTCTTGTTATATTTCCTGATGAATATGAAAGAAAATTCCCTGAAGAAGCACGGAGACTCTTGAGAGGTTCGGGAAAAGGAGAGAGGTTAACGGAGAGGTTACTGAAATCAAGGGCTGAGGATATTAAACTTGAACGAAACTAAGAAGATCTACATTTTAGACACCTCTGCTATTCTGACTTATATAGAAGATGAAGATGGGTCTGATTATGTTGAAAATCTTCTAATTGATGCAGAAAAAGGAATCGCTGATATTTATGTTTCTTTCATATCGTTGACAGAAGTTTTCTATATCACAATGCGAGAAAAAGACGAGCCTCTGGCAGTTGAGAGAATTAAACTTATACAGTCACTTGCTATGAAGATTCAGGAATCTGATGAAATGGTTAATATAAACGCTGGAAAATTAAAAGCAAGAAACAGCATATCTCTGGCAGATGCCTATATTGCGGCATTGTGTCAAATTCATAACGGAATACTTGTGCACAAAGACCCCGAATATGAAAAACTTGCACCCATGCTCAAAGAGCATAGACTACCATATAAGCTTTCTTAGCCACATTCTTGAAAATTTATGATTAGAAAACTTAAAGTCCTCGTCTTTGTCTATATGCATATATGCAAGTCTGACCCCAATGCTCTCCCCCTTTGTGCTGAAGTTCAAACGTTATGCAACGTAGGAAACAACGTCCGTTTTAGACTAATGCAGATAGATAGGATGTCCCCTATTTCCCTGACAAGGATGTGGAATGAACTTGTCCTCCTGGTTTCGGGGTTTCGTTTGTTTATGATAAACCTACGGTGCCCCAACAGGAGGACGTTTTCAATCAATTTTCTCTAAACCGTTTTTGGACAAGAGTGAAGGGAGTTCATTCTAAGGCGTGATTCCTAATGTCAAGTAATAAGACAGAATACATTATCAGAATTGGTCCTTCTGACCGATACAGGCACTTACATATTAAAGAGAGAGGAAAGATAGTATTTTTCAGGGTACAATATGAAATAAAGATTAATGACAACTGGTATCCTGTTGTCAGGTATGACACAGCCCATGGCTTTGCTCATAGGGATCTGTTGGACTTTAAAGGAGATGTGAAGAAAACCCCTTTGTTTAATCAAGATCTTAATGACGCATTAACGTTTGCGGAGAATGATTTAAGAAGAGATTTTTGGAGGAAGTGTATGAATAAAGAAAAAGAAATGATGGAACGCAATATAGAACTCAGTGCAGAGTTTAGCCGTTATTTATTTGAACATCCAGAATTGGAAGAGAAAATCCCCATCGGTGCTGAGATTATACTCTTGCCAGAATTTGACCAAGAATTAAAGGAATATAATCTTGAATTAGGAAAAGATATAGAATCTGAGGATGGAAAAGTAGTATACATAGCAATAAAGAACATGCGCCCTAAGCTGTTGTCCAGAATTGAGAAAATTGAATTAGAATCTGTAGCGTAAAAGAAGGTGAAGCAGGCCGACAAAACCGCAAAGATCGTCTCCGGCCTCATAAAATACCTTCGCACCAAAGCCACAAAATCCACGAAACAGACCAAACAGACCAGATAAACCAGACCAACCGTAGAACCTAAAGGAATCAAAGAGAAATGCATAAAATCATGACCGTCCCGCCTGGCTCCAACCAATCAAGACGGGCGAACTGTTCAGCGCTGACAACATCACAGCCAAACGCCCCGGCGTCGGCATCTCTCCCATGCGTTGGGATGAAGTCTTGGGGCAGGTCGCGCAAAAAGACTATGAAAAGGATGATCTGATATGAGCGCAGTAGCAAAATTTGAGAAATTAAAAGATATGATCGTTGAGTTGCGCGGCGAGAGTGTCCTGCTGGACAACGATGTCGCTGAGCTTTACAAGGTTGAGACAAAACGAGTCAATGAGGCAGTAAAAAATAATCCTGATAAATTTCCGCATGATTATATGTTTGAGATCAGCGAAGGAGAGTTTGCGGATTTGCGGTCGAAATTTTCGACCGCAAAATTTGCAAAGAC
>CAYSYZ010000177.1:955-1590 GCA_964435205.1 uncultured Desulfovibrionales bacterium | reverse complement strand
GACAAGAGCCTTACCGAAGGCCTTCACTGAAAAAGGTTTGTACATGATTGCTACGATATTGAAAAGTAAACAGGCTACAGAAGCGACGTTTGCAATCATTGAAACTTTCGCAAAAATCAGACAGCTATCAAGAAGCATTCAGGAGCTATCGATTGTTAAAGATAAAGCTGATCAGAAGGCGCTCATGCAGAGAAGCGGAGAATTGATCGCCGGAATCTTTGATGATGACTTGCAAACGAGCGATACAGAGACATCCATCGAGCTGAACTTTGCGGTTTTGAAGTTCAAGCACACGATAAAGAAGAAGAAAAAATGAGAAATATCTGCATTTTCACCGGTAGCCGCGCCGAGTATGGACTTCTGCGGCGGGTTATGCAGGGTATCCAGGATACTCCGGATCTGACCTTGCAGGTCATTGCCACGGGCATGCACCTGTCACCTGAGTTTGGTATGACTATCCAGGAAATCCGGGCGGACGGTTTTGAGCCGGGTGAAACTGTTGAAATACTTCTGTCCGGCGATACCCCAACTGCCATTTGTAAATCCATGGGACTAATTAGCGAAGTCCAAACGTTGATGAATTCGTAAAAAGTCGTCACCCCGGTGAAAACCGGGGTCCAGAGAGCATTTAACTA
>CAYSYZ010000177.1:0-945 GCA_964435205.1 uncultured Desulfovibrionales bacterium | reverse complement strand
CGAGAAAATTCGACTTTTTACGAGACAATCAAACGTTATGCAACGTAAGAAACAACGTCCCGCCCACCCCTTTTACACTTGACAATCCGGACATTATAAGCGCATATTTGGCATGAACAAGGCCTTGCGTTTTTGGCCGTAGATTCGTAGCAATCAGAGCTTTAAAAATTGCGGAGAGGTAAAGATATGCTTCAAGCTGTAATAAAGATGGAAGTTAAGCCAGAAGAAATTATTCGGGCTGTAAAAAAGATGAAAAAGAAAGAAAGGGATGCTTTTTTAGAAGACCTTCTTGCTGCTACATCTCCAGATTATCTTGAGAGCATCAAAGAGGCAAGGGCTGACTACAAGGCTGGGAGAATAAAGACTCATAAAGAGGTCTTTGGCCATTGAAATACAGGCTTGTTTATACTCACAGGGCAATCAAGGATATTCAAAGGCTTCAACCAGTAGTTAAAAAACGCATAGGTAAGGCTCTCCTTCGGTATGAAGAAAACCCTCTAAAATATGCCGTAAGGCTTACAGAAGCTAAGCTTGGTACATATCGATTTAGGATCGGAGACTATAGGGCCATCTTTGATCTTGAAGGCGATGAGATTGTAGTTTTGAGGGTGGGACACAGGAGGGATATTTACAAAAGATAAGGCTTTTCTCAACCATCACAACCATTTAACCAATCATCGAATCATACACTTTGCTCCCTGCTTATCGTAACCCTGATCAACGATCTCAACGTTCTAAACGATACTAACGCTCTAAACGAATGTCCATATTTCACCAGCACCCCCCAGTTTTGTCTGCAAAAAAGCGGATAAGTTATGCAACGTGAGAAACAACGTCCGTGTGCCACGAAACTTCGAAAGAGATGAAGGGATCGATCCTTCGGCATCGGCTTGCATGAGCGGGTGCCAAACCGTCTTGAGCTGCTATGCTCAAAAGGCATGGTGG
>CAYSYZ010000176.1:0-4171 GCA_964435205.1 uncultured Desulfovibrionales bacterium | reverse complement strand
CCGGAACATGGATAAATGCATCCAATGCGGAGCCTGCACCGCCATCTGTCCCACCGGGGCCCTCTATATCCGGCGTCCGGAGATGGAGGTATGTTTTGACCCGGAAAAATGCAGTGGTTGCGAACTCTGCGTCGCCGCCTGTCCGGTACGGGCCATGGAAGTTTTCCTGCGCAACGCGGCGGGTTTCTAACATCTAGTTTTGCGATCGCCTTCCTGGTCTCACCATTCTTTATGAGTTGCCTTCCTCCAATGAAAAGGATTGCCGTAGCCCTGAGCGGGGGGATAGACAGCGCCGTGGCCGCGGCCATCCTCAGAGATATGGGATATGACATCTTTGGCCTACATATGCTCATCCCCACAGCCAACGTGGCGGCAAATACCAGGGCCGCCGAAGCCGTGGCATCTCACCTCAATATCCCTTTTTACCCGGTTGACGTGGACAAACTCTTCACAAAGGAGGTCATTGACTATTTTACGGGTGAATACCTGCGAGGCCGGACTCCTAACCCCTGCGTAGTCTGCAACAGGAAAATAAAAATGGGAACCCTATTGGAAAGGGCCTTATCCCTTGGGGCGGAAAAGATAGCCACCGGCCATTATGCACGCGTAAAGTATAATGAGGATGCCGGCCGATTCATCCTGTACAAAGGGCATGACCGGGCCAAGGACCAGTCGTATTTTCTTTCCGCCCTTAGACAGGAACAACTGGCCCGCATTTTCCTCCCTCTGGGCGAAATGACCAAAGACGAAGTTAAAGATTATGCCCGCCGCTCCGGGCTTAAGGGCTTGACGGAACGAGAAAGTCAGGAGATATGTTTTATCCCCCAGGGAGACTACAAAAGGTTCCTGCGAAACCGGATAAAGACGGATGTAGCCAGTTCAGGCGATATCGTGGATACTACCAGACATATTCTCGGGAAGCATAAAGGCATATTTAATTTCACCATTGGACAGCGCCGCGGGATAGGTCTCCCTGATGCCAGGCCCTATTACGTTATAGGTTTCGACGCCGGGAAAAAACAGGTTATAGTTGGTAAAAAAGAAGAGCTTGGTCGCCAGGACTGCAGTGTGGAAAATGTAAATTGGATCTCGGTCCGGGGAATCAGCAAAGAATTAGAGGTCCTTACGCGCATTCGTTACAAACACCGGGAAGCCCCTTCGGTACTGATGCCTATAGATGATGCCACCGTGCAGGTCCGGTTTTTTGAACCGCAAAAGGCAATTACTCCGGGGCAGGTAGCTGTTTTTTATAGAGATGACGAAGTGGTAGGAGGCGGATTCATTGTTTGAAGTACACCGGATCGCCATCGAGACGTTGGGTTGCAAGGTAAATCAATTTGAATCGGCAGCCATAGAGAAACAACTCCGGGAAAGAGGCTATACTGTAGTCCCCTTTTCGCAACCGGCAGAGGCTTACATCATAAATACATGCGCGGTCACGGCTAAGGCCGACTACCAATCGAAGCAGCTCATCCGCCGCGCTATGCGTAATAATCCCGCAGCCAGGATTATCGTTACTGGCTGCTACGTACAGACAGCCAGCCGAGAAATGCTGGAATTCTGTTACGCTGGCAACGTCTGCCTGGTTGGGAATGATCAAAAGATGAACATTGTAAACTATATTGTTCCCCGCGAACCCCAAACATCCTTCGAAATCTATGTAGGAACGATAAAGGATGTTAAATCCATCTCTCCTTTCGTCGTTGAACGTTTCCCGCGGCGGGCCAGGGCCTTTCTCCGGGTACAAGACGGTTGTAATGCCTTTTGCTCCTACTGTATCGTTCCCTACGCCCGGGGACGAAGTCGCAGCCTGCCGCCGGCTGCAGCCGTCGAACAGGCCAGGCGGATGGTGGAAAGCGGCCACCAGGAGATCGTTGTTACCGGTATCAACCTGGGCCGGTACGGTCTTGATCTAACCCCGCCAACGTCACTCTACGAGCTTTTGGTATTCCTGGAAAAGGCAGAGGGCCTGCGTAGACTTCGCATCAGCTCACTCGAGCCAACAGAGATAACTGAACAGATGATAACCCTGATTGCAAAATCAAAAGTAATCTGCCCTCACTTCCATATTCCGCTGCAAAGCGGAAATGCAGAAATTTTGAAAAAGATGAACCGGCATTATGCCCCCGAATTTTATGAAAACCTGATTAACAGAATCCACCAGGCCATACCAAACGCCGCTATAGGGGCTGACGTAATGGTTGGTTTTCCGGGAGAAGGGGAAGAGGAATTTAAAGATACTTATGATATGGTATCATCAATGCCCTTAACCTATCTACACGTATTCCGTTATTCGCCTCGCCGAGGCACCGTAGCTTGTGCATTCCCGGAGACCACAAACGCAAAAACAGCTACCATGAGGGCCAAGCAACTAAAAGAGCTCGGCCTTCTCAAGAAAAAGGCCTTCTATTTTCGGAACCTGGGACAAAAAACAAGCCTTCTCCTGGAAGGCCGCGACAGACACTCTAGGCTATACAAGGGACTCACGCCGAATTACATCCCGGTATTGATAGACCCAACAGGGTTATCAATGAGCGGAATAATAGACGTAAATATTGAAAGGATCCTCGGCGATCAGGTTATCGGCACGCCCGTATAGTTAAGAGAGCGGGATTGGTTATTTCTCAGAATTTAATCACTTTACGGACCAGGAGTCCTATAAAGCTAAACAACACCAGCTCCGCGACTATGAGCTTACCCCATGAATGCCAAATATGCCAGGACAACCCGGAAGAAACGACCAGGACCAGGCAAAGAACAATGATCACCGCCAAGGAATGTACCGCTTTTTCATTCATATTTCTCCCCCGTTATTTCTCAAGTTATCGGAAGTAGTAGCCCTTTTCACTATTCTGCTTATACACCAAAATAAAAAACAGATAAAGACTAAAAATGAATCGCCGCTCAAAAATATCAGGATATGATATCAGAGTTGGCCTTACAACCACCTGGCTGGTGATCTGATTTATCTGACCCTATCCGCCTAATATTTAAATAAATTTTACCTTGTTGCGTTATCTGGCAAATTTTTATATGATTTTGCTTGCATGCAGCCCCAGATGAAAAAAGTATAGTCTGTTTAATATATAAGTTAGGCGTGTTCCAATCCGGGCGACTGGAGAGTGTGCAATGTCACCGAAAAAGACGCAAACAGAGGGCGACAAGCAGGATCAGATCATTGCTGAAGCTCGCCGCGACCGAGAGCGTCGGCAAAAGACCTATCGGGAGCGAGCCCTCAAGATTTTCCCGTGGATCTGTGCGCGGTGCGGGCGTGAATTCACGGGCAAGAGACTTCGTGAGCTGACGGTCCATCATAAGGATAACAACCACGATAACAATCCGCCTGATGGCAGCAACTGGGAGCTGCTGTGTCTCTATTGTCATGACAATGAACACTCACGATATTTGGATGCAGAATGGTATAACGGTCCCACGCCGGGAGGCGAGCAGGAACCACCTTCGACTTACAGGTCGTTCGCTAATCTCGCTACCTTACTAAAGGATAAGAAGCTGAAGGACAAAGAGTAGCTAATAAATTTCGGGATCGACAAAAGCGCATGATTGAGTCCTATACTCGGAAATATCAATAGCATCAATTCTGACTGCCTAACGAGGCGCTACCAGCCGACGCGATACCCGCGCGGCTGGGCTTTAGCGCTCGATTTATAATAGCCACAACCCACAAAATAAAGGAACACCGTGCATACAGCAGCTGAAAGATACAGACTTGGATTTAGTTGGGTAATCGGATTAATTTTCATTTCAATAATTCTATTTTCAAAATCAGGTTACGAAGGGTCACTTTCATATGAAATTCTAGAATTATCCGGATATGTATTGATAGTTATTGCAACCTTGGACGAATCTGGGCTACCGTTTACATCGGAGGAAGAAAAGATGAAGAATTATGTCAGGATGGACCATATTCTATATGGCGAAATCCTCTGTATGTGTTCTCTTTTCTCGGTGTAGTTGGAATCATTCTTAGCTCGGGGAAATTAATACTTCTTTTTATAATCATGCCTTTTTTTATTTATAACTACTACTTTGTTATCAAAGGAGAAGAAGCAAGACTCTTTGAACATGCATAGCGAGCGCATTCCCCGCTGCTTGCGGGGGGTTAGCGAGCGAATACTATGCATTTTACCTTACATACGGAGATTCCCCGTCC
>CAYSYZ010000175.1:0-4177 GCA_964435205.1 uncultured Desulfovibrionales bacterium | reverse complement strand
TTTATGAATCGATGGACTTAGCCCCCGACTCCCCCTCCGCAGACCTGCTGATCCCCGATTATGGGTAATTTTCCAGCTATCAGGTCTTCCACAACCGGTCTTATTTCAGGGCGGATGGCATCGTAATAGACATCAATACCTGCCTGCCTGAAGCCCATAAGCGGGCGCATACCGATACCACCAACAATCAGTGCATTCACCTTGTGCCCTGCTAGAAGATTGACAGGGACCATACATCCTCCCTGGACATGGCCATGATTGGGGATGGTCGTAACCTGCTTGATCTCTCCACCTTCCACATCTACCAGGGTAAATACGTCGCAGTGGCCAAAATGTCCTGACCTTTGGCCGTCCAGGCCACCTGTCTCTACAGACGGTATAGCAATCTTTCCATCTTTCATTATAAGTATCCTCCTCAGTAAAAAATATTAAGGTCTTATATAACCCTTATTATCTATTGATTGCAAACGTTTTGCTTACTTTCTCCCATATCCGTTTGACCGCTAGGCCTGCTTCAGATTCTATATTGTATTCAATCATAGATTCTGTAAAAATGGGATCAAAAGGAAGCTGCGAGGTTCTTCAGATTTTTGAGACGCTGCAACAGATCCTTTGCCTCCTCTTCACCGGGCCGGATCGGCAGCTGCGCCAACAACCCCAGCCCCTCACTGGCCTCATGGAAGTCTTCAGACGATAGGTGACTTACTGAGGCACAATTGATCATAGGGTTCACCGAAAGGAGCCTTCGTGCGAACTCAATACCCGTCATATCCCCTAGTCTTTCATCTGTCACCACAAGGTCAACAACAGTATCTGAAATTATCTCCAGGGCGCTGGCGCCAGATTCCGCCCAAGACAAGTCGACATCGCCATCTTTTTCTAGAGCCGAAGCTAACCCAGACAAGGAGTCCTTGCCAGGGCTTACCAACAACAATTTAAGCATATTCGCCTCCTGAATTGTTCATGTCCTCAGCATTGCACACTAATCATGGGTAATGGCTCCACATACCAATCGTTTAGGCATAGTTCAGCTTTAGTTACTTACATAGCGTCTTCAATAGCTGTGAAGTAGCTATTTTTCTTTTTCTACCTGCAATGCCTTTATCCTAGACTCAACAGCCTCTAACTCTTCTTTGAGTGATGCCATCTCATCTCGTAAGAAATTTAGCTCTTCCTCTTTTGATACCGGTGGCTGCCAGTAACAATAAGGCGGTTCCCCGGCCGGTTCGTAATAGGGAGGCGGGCCCCAGTAATAATCAAAGGCCCAGCAGCGGGGAAAACCACCACGCCCCCAGCCGATATAGGGCCAAGGCGGTCCATATCCTCTGAAACCAAATCCTCTACCATAACCTCTTCGATACGGCATAACGTGCCTCCTTTATAAATTTCCTTACAAACAGCGCGCCCAATTGATTTCGGAAGCTCTATAGCAGAAATGCTTCCTTCTCTGAACATGCATAGCGAGCGCATTCCCCGTCCGCCCCGGCGGACGGGGAGCTTCAATCCGCTCTCTATACAGGGCCCGCCGCCATGGGAATTGATTAGGGCTTCTTGTACGTCAGATCAAGTCCCAGCCATCCCTACATCAGCCTGTGTCTTTCGAAAGATTCTGCTGATTGGCAAGATAGTCTTCCGGGCAAGGCCAGCTAAAATTTCCACCGCCTCCTCTAAGGGAATATCTTTGATTCTAGGTAGCTTGAGCAACATGGGGAGGTTGACGCCGGTTACAATGCCTATCCTACCTTCGTCCAGGAGCGAACGCGCCAGATTGGTAGGGGTTCCTCCCAGTATGTCGGTCAGGATGAGCACCCCTCCTCCACAGTCAAGCCTGGCTATTTGGTCTCTCAGGGCCGCCTTAAGCGCAGATCTATTTCCGACTGAAAATGGGACGGAAAATGTCGCTAGCGGTGGCAGCTTATCACCCATAATATAGATAGCCAGGCGGACCATTTCCTCGCATAAATGCCCGTGCGCAGCCACTATGACACTAAAACCATCCATATTGACTTCTTAATCTGGGATAGAATCGACCTTAAAACTGGTAACTTCCATGGCTATAGACTTTCAAATTAACCCTGTTACGTTAAGTAGGTAATTTTGATCAATATGTTGGTGGTCCAATAAGTATGGAACTACTACATCTTCAAGAGTAATGAGTACATAACGTAACAGGGTTAATAGTTATGAGTCCCAACTACGACCGTTTTATTCATTTTCTTCTCGATCATCTCTTTGAGACCATCAACGTTTATAGGGCAGGCTGCGGTAGTTCCGGCCTTAACGACACAGGTCCCAATATGGACCGTATCAAAATCCTGGCCATACTGCTTAGCAAGATCACTAATAAGCGCCAATTTAGGCATAGCCAGTCCAGGACAGTCTCCGCAATCGCCCATGGCCACCACCTCAAGGTCTTCATCCTTATATCTTTCAAACTCTCCCTCTCGCTCTTTCATGGCCTTAAAACACTTAATACATGAGACGCAATGGAGATCCCTGATCTTTTTACACGACAGAATTACAATTTTTGCCATTTTTTCTTCCTCCTTTTTTATAAGTTACCCATCTGTTCAAGGATGTGTGATAAAATCGACTACTTCCTTTATCCTCTCATAAGGTACGACCCTTATCTCTACACCTGCATCCGCCAAAGGATAACCAGCCCCCTTTCCCTCTAAACTGCTTTTACTCAATAGCACATCCACTCCCTTTTTGATAAGCCACTCGCTGGTCATTATGCCCTTCCTCTTTGTTTCTTTGGAATGGGGATTGGATACGACCTCTTCATTAAGAATTTTACAGTCTTTGATGGTTATGAACGAGAAAAAGGGTGAGGCCCCGAAATGTGCGGATATTAGAGCCTTATCCTCCTGCAGCGGTATGGCATAGGTGATCGTCTCCTTCTCCACAGGTTCGTAGTGTATAAGAATTCGGTCCACATTAGGAATGCTCTCTTTGATTCTAATCTCGATATTTTTACTTACATAATGGGCCTTTTCAAGACCGCTAACCCTCATGGTTAAAACCATTTCTATGAACTTATAGCGTCCTGAACTTCGACCTCTCAGTTCCTTTATCTCTTGAACATGGGGGTCTTGAGACGTAATGGTTTTCACCCTATCTAATGTGGTAAAGTCCACCGAAGCATCCAGCAAGACCCGGATGGCATCTACAAAAATACGCCATCCTGAGCGACCTATGAATAAAGCTACTACAACGGTCATGACCCTGTCCAAGGAAAGGTGGAAATAACTCCCGGTGAGGCCACCAACAATAACCGTATAGGAAAATAGGTCTGCCCTGAGCTGCTGGGCATCCGCTATCAGGCTCGGGGATCCTGTTTCTCTGCCCTGCCGGAGTTCATACCGGGAAAAAGCATAAATAAGGACCATAATAAGCAGGTAGCCTGCTATCGCCACCGGTGCGTGAGCAAGCTCTACTTTTTCCTTCTGCGTCATTACCTTTCTCACAATCTCAAAACCAGCGAGTAAAATGACAAGGGAAATAACCAGCGAGATCAGGTTTTCGACCTTATAAAGGCCGTAAGGAAAAGAACGGGATCTACGTTTCGACAATCGAATGCCAGTAAAAACAGCGGCCGAAGAAATAACGTCGGCAAAAGAATGGATCGCATCCGCGATCAAGGCCATACTCCCGGAAAGAATCCCCAGCACGTATTTGAAGCCTACCAAAAAAACGCTGAGGGCAACAGAGTAAAGGGCTAATCTCTCGCTTTTTTCAAACTGGTTTACACCGGTAATCGCAACCCTCCCATTTGCTTAGGCAGTTATCCAACGTCATGCTTTGAGCCCTAAGGCTTAGTGATCACATACATTCGAACCGGATACAAGGGTGTTCTTTAAATACTGATCTACCAACTCTTCGGGAGAAAGAGCAGGAGTTCCGGTGATGACCTTAATCCCTTTTTCGGCAAACAGCGTTAAGGCCCTCTGTCCCATACCGCCCGCAACAATAACCTCAACGCCCATTTCCCCCAACCATCTGGGTAGTACGCCCGGCTCGTGAGGTGGAGGGACAATAAAGGTCTTATTTATAATCTTGTCATCCTGAACATCAAAAATAGCGAATTTTTGACAGCGCCCAAAATGAGCGCAAAGTTTATTGTCAACTACCGGCATCGCTATTTTCATACACATTACCTCCACAGCTAATAAAA
>CAYSYZ010000174.1:0-4254 GCA_964435205.1 uncultured Desulfovibrionales bacterium | reverse complement strand
TTGACAAATTCGACAAGAGTCGAATAAACTCTAAAAATATAGAATATGGAGGTATAAGATATGCCGAAGTCGGGGAAAATCAAGAAGGCAAGTCGGGAAAATCCGGCTGTGGAACTAACCGAAGCCGAATGGGAAATAATGAAGGTGGTCTGGGAAAAAGAGCCTTGTGCAGCCGGCACCGTCCAGGAGACGCTTGCCAGAAGCAGGGACCGGGCCTACAGCACGGTAAAGACCATGATGGACAGAATGGTCGAGAAAGGATTTCTGGAGATCGAGAAAATCCGCAACCTTCAGCTTTTCCGCTCCTGTATCAGCGAAGTCGATGCCAAACGAGGGGAATTCCGCAAGATGCTCAAGCGCGCATTTGATGGGGCCCTTACGCCTATGATGCAGTTTTTGATTGAGCATGAAAGCCTTTCAAAACAAGAGGCATCAGAGCTTCGCAGACTTGTAAACAAAGCTGAAAACAGAACAGACCGACCGTAAATACATCAACAAAATTCTGGGAGGTCAAAAAGATGAATGAGATGATTAACAGTTGTGTGACGGCTTTGAACAGTATTGGCCACGGATTCTGTGATTACACCGCCGGTATATTTATTCAGTCCAGCGTCCTGATTATTTTGCTGTTGCTCATTGATTTTCTGCTGCGAAAACGGGTACGAGCGGTGTTCCGTTATTGTCTGTGGATGCTGGTATTTGTAAAACTCATTTTGCCTCCAGCACTTTCTTTACCGACAGGCATTGGCTATTGGTATGGAGACTATTTAACTGCTGATTTAGCTGTTTTGAAGCAGGTATCAAATGTGGTTCGGCCCGAATCTGCCGGACCACGCGCACCTGAAGATTTTACATTATCTGCTGAAATACCTCAGGACCAGCCGTCTCGGATACATCTTGAAAACGCTGCACCGGTCATATCTGCTGTAACAGGTTTGAATCCTATCACGTGGCAAGCGGTTGTCTTTGGCCTCTGGCTTGTGGGCGTTTTAGTGATTTCGGTTTTGCTTATTCAGCGTATGTCGTTTGTCAAAGGGCTGATTGCTCAAAGTGAGCCTTCCGATGAAAGATTGGAAGAGATGATAAGTCGGTGTCAGCGACAACTCGGTGTTTGCCGGAATATTGAATTAAGGCTGTCGAACAATATATCAGGTCCTGCCGTCTGCGGGCTTTTTAAGCCAACTATTTTAATGCCAACTACTCTTCTTGAAAAATTATCTCCGGACAAGCTAAGAGCTGTTTTAATTCACGAGCTTGTTCATATCAAGCGGGCTGATGTGTGGGTGAACTTGATGCAGACTGTTCTGCAAATCATCTATTTTTACAATCCGTTTGTATGGCTTGCAAATACGGTGGTGCGCAGGATTCGTGAGCAGGCCGTTGATGAGATGGTCCTCGTTGCTCTTGGAGCCGGAGCTAAAAGTTACAGCAATACTCTAATTGATATTGCTGAGACGGCGTTTTGGAGGACGAGTTTAAGTCTGCGTCTTATCGGCGTAGTAGAATCAAAACAAGCATTACACAGGAGGATTAAACACATGTTAAATCGACCGATACCAAAAAGTTCGAAGGTGGGTGTGTTAGGAACGATTGTAATCATTATTAGCGCGGCCGTTTTCCTTCCTATGGCCAAAGCCAAGACTGATAAGCCACAAGATATTGATGCCCAGGGTTTGGGCAGTACAGGGTATGGAATCCTAATCCTCGATAACAGCGATCCAAAATATAATGGTAAGGAACAATATGATGACCGCTTGTATTTATTGGATAGCGGTGGAAATGTAGAGGGAGCATTTTCAGGTTTCAATATCTGTGAAACTATGGGCGGCGCTCATATGCTTGTTGTAGATGAAAAGCGAAAAACACTTTGGGTGGCCGAGAATGTAGGTGGACGATTATGGCATTTTGACCTTAAAACCGGGATGCTCTTGCAGAGAATACCCGATCTAGAGGCAAGCGCTCTTGCTATTGATCCCGACACCGGCAATATTTGGGTTATGCTTTCCGAAGGCGCAATTGGAAAAGGACATATCAAAGTAGTTTCAAAGTCAGGCGAAACAGAAGCTGAATACAACATTCCTGGATTTGATATTGCCTATAGTAAGCGGGATAACAGTTTTTGGGTTGTTGGCAAAAATATTTATAAAGTGGATATAAAGGGAAAAATCCTTGGTCAAATCACCGGGCAAATACCTTTCACAGCCGTGTCAGTTTCAGTTGACCAAAAAACCGGTAACGCTTGGATTGTCTTACGGGCTCATCCTCAGATTGTGGACAGCAAGCCCGAAGTGTGGATTGTAGGCGAGGATGTTCAGATACAAAAGCGAATGAACATAGGAGATCTGATACCATTTTGCGTGGCTGTTGATTCGGACAATGGGATCGTTTGGGTTGGCTGTTTGGGGACCACCCTACACTTCACCACAGCGGGAGAAGGGTTAAAATCCGCTCGCCTTGTTTCTGGTTTCTCTGTTCTACCTGGCGCATCACCGAACAGTTTGATCGCCGCAAGTATGTTTGGGTTGATCATGGCAAGCGTCGGAGATACGGGCTATGTTGAGATGGGCCCCCCGCCTAATGAGGTTCGTGAACAGTTTAGCTCGAGTCAGAAGTGGGTGGCGATGGTGCCTTTTGCTGGTGCAAAGCTGCAATCTTCTACGGAACTGGCTTATTTGATGAACTACAAGATTTGGGAAAAGCAACTGACCAAGCATCCAAATCCAAATTCGGTCGCGAAGCTAAAGGCTTTGGGCAAGGCAGTGCTCATGTTTGCCAATGACTATGATGACAAGTACCCAGATGTGCTGCAAGGCTTGCGAGGGTTTATAAAGGATGACACCCTAACATGGTGCGAGGAGAATGTAACCTATCTTGGTAGAGGAATGACGACAGCAGATCCACCCAATATCGCAATCGCTTATGACAGGACGCTGCTTGAGAAAGGGGATGGAACGCTCGTTTTGTACAATGATTTCCATGTCGCTTTCGAGAGTTCCAAACAACTCGAAAAGCTTGGCATTAAACCTTTGCGGGTCGAAGATAATGAATCACTTCCGTCACAGTTTGTAGCGACGCTGCCCAATGGCGTTACGGTTGAGCTGCTTGGTCTTTGCGAGTACCCAAGTGAGGGGAAAAAATGGTGGCGGCCGGATGGGACGGAGCTGTCTAAAGATATCCTTGTGAGAACACGTGGTCGCGTTAGTGCGAGCGGCATACCCTATACCGTGGCGGTGAAAGTAACCATGCCTGAAGATGCAACGTTTGAACGGGGTAGAATTAAAGGAGCAACAGGTGGAATGACTCTTGATGCAGTTGACTCAGAAGGCAGGCCAATTAGTAACATGCAGGCTTGGATGGTTTATATTGATGAAAAGCTTACCGAGACCTCCATTCAGTTGGGCGTGGCGACCGGGGCCTGGAAAACAAGGGCAAGAGATAGCTCCAGAGGTGGCCTGAGCACAGCCGGCATAGTGTTCTCTAAAGCATACGAGTCAGATGAAGGGGTGAGAATAATTGTGGCGGACGAACACCTCGACTTGGACTATCGAATCACTGCTATCGATACACAGGGTAAGGAGCATCTTTATCATCAGCGTGGAGGCTCGGCGGGAAGGGTGCGACAAACAACAGCCCATTTTCGCGGTCTAAAGCTTAATCAAATCGAATGTTTCCTATTCCAAACCCGGCCGTATGAGTGGGTTGAGTTCAGGAACGTTTCGCTTCAGCCGGGCGTTAAAACCGATGTGCAGGTTAAGGTTGAAAGCGAAGGATACGAACTCCAGATAAAAGAGATTTTTCTGCCAGACGAAGACCGCGCATCAATAGCGCTTGATTTGGCCGGTGGAAAGCTCGTCCAGGTTACTGATGTTAATAGT
Organism: uncultured Desulfovibrionales bacterium; assembly: GCA_964435205.1. Classification (GTDB taxonomy): domain Bacteria; phylum Desulfobacterota; class QYQD01; order QYQD01; family QYQD01; genus CAYSYZ01. Next base: position 379 of record CAYSYZ010000174.1, on the reverse strand, counting down.
GCCAACATTGTCTCCACCATGGAAGAATTGGGTGTTGATTTGGTTTACGCAGCAAATGATAAAGGTGATTCAAGAGGGCTGGTATTTCTCCGTGGAGCAACTACCGATAAACAGCTAATGCGTTTGGAAGGCGTGCCATTCCCAGTCTATGAAATAGCCAAAGAACTACCAGACAATCTAATTGTCCAAACTGCGAAAAGTAACCGGTTTAAGGTGACTATTCTCTCTGCTGACAAAGACAAGTGTCACCTAAGGTATTATTTGTTACCTGATGAGACCGATGTGCAGGTTGAGGGGGAAGAGTCTAGAGAAAAGGTGTCAAGGGTTATTGGTGCAGATTTGCCTAAGTCTGCGAAAGACATCAAGTTTTACTCGGAAG
>CAYSYZ010000173.1:0-4386 GCA_964435205.1 uncultured Desulfovibrionales bacterium | reverse complement strand
ATCCGTAAGACAGGGTTCTTTCTTCTCGGGTGATCCCAAAAAGTACGATCCGGCCATAAGTGCTGCCTGCCAGCGCTTTGGTGTAGATACAGACTTGGTTAAGGCTGTAATCAAGGCCGAGTCCAACTTTAATTACCGGGCCATCTCGCCGAAAGGGGCACAGGGCCTGATGCAACTGATGCCTGCGACAGCACGGGAGATGTCCGTGTTTGATCCTTTCGATCCAGTCGAGAACATACATGGCGGCGTCAGGTACCTTAAGCAGCTCTTGACCAGATTCAGCGGCAATATATCTTTGGCCCTGGCGGCCTATAATGCTGGTCCGGAGAGACTCACCGAAAAAAAACAAGTCCCGATGATTAAGGAAACGCAAGATTACATTGAGCGGGTTTTGACGTACTTTCAAAAGTATAAAAAGAAACGTGGTTATCAGGAAAATAACATGTTATGATTGCGTTATGAGTAAAAAGAGAGGCGTGACTATATGGAATTTACCTAACACGCTTACGGGTTTTCGCATTATTTGTATTCCTCTGGTTATGTTTCTTATTGGCCGCTCTGATCAGCCACTTCCAGCATTCTGGGCGGCTTTTTTCTTTTCCCTGGCTTCCATAACCGATCTTCTGGACGGTTTTCTTGCTCGCCGCAATCGGTGTGTAACCGCTTTGGGCAAGCTCTTAGACCCTCTGGCAGATAAACTTCTCATCTCGGCAGCTTTAATCATGCTTATTCCCCAAGGGCGTGTGGAAGGATGGATGGCCTTTCTCATTATCGGGCGGGAGATAGCAGTAACCGGACTGCGCGGCATCGGTGTCACCGGTGGGGTAGTTATCGATGCCAGTGGTCTGGGTAAAGCTAAGACGATTTTGCAAATCAGTGCTCTGGTCTGTCTGCTGCTTCATTTTGTGCATCTAGGTATCAACTTTCACGAACTTGGCAAGGTGTTGCTGTGGGTTGCTCTTATCTTGACCGTATGGTCTGGAGTGGACTATTTTGTTCGTTTTTATCGTTTATTCGTGACAGAACAGACCTAGACTTTGGCCTATTGGGCAGCATAGTAACATCAAAAAATGCCTCGCCCACATGATACAGCCCAAATGATGTATCCGGAAGGACGAAAAGAAAAATGAACCTGTATTTCCCCAAGCTTTTTACACCAGGAGCTATTGGGCAGTGCGAATTGCGCAACAGAATTATTATGCCGCTCTACCCCACTAAATACGCCACCGACAGCAAGGTAAACCAGAGGATGATAGCCTTTTATCGCACCCGCGCCAGAGGGGGCGTATCCATGATCGTCCTGGACTGTCCCTGTCTGGATTATCCCCGTGCTTATAAAGGCCCACAGGAACTGCGCTTTGATACAGATGAATATGCATCCGGCCTGGCAGAGTTGGTGGATGTGATTCATCTTGAAGGTGCCAAGGCATTTATGCAGTTAAATTATCCAAGGGAAATAGTCTCCGATAAAGAAGTTCCAGGAGCTAAGAAAAAGGGAGAGAGTTGGATCGTTCCTTTAGCTAACACCATGTCCCGGGAAAGGGCAGCTGAGATAATCGAGATTATGGCTAGCGGGACTAAAAGAGCCAGAAAGATTGGCTACGACGGGGTAGAAATACAAGCGAGCTATGGCGATTTGATCTCCCAACTGCTTTCCCCACTCCTCAATAAACGTAATGATGACCTGGGCGGTTCGATGGAAAATCGTCAACGTTTCTTGATAGAGCTGATTGTTAAAGTAAAAGAGTACGCTGGAAAAGATTTCCCTGTAATGGTCAAACTGGTTTGTGGTGAATTTGTCCCCGGCGGATTGGTTGTAGATGAAGCGGTATCTATCGCCAAATCGATCGAAAAGGCAGGAGCCGATGCTATCTTAGCTAATGCTGGCAACAAGGCATCAAAGTTTGTTACGATACCGGGACGAGATGCTGCACCAGGTATGCTAACAGAGATCGCTGCCCGGATCAAAGCTGCAGTTACCGTGCCGGTGATTGCCATCGGCAAGGTAAACACACCAGAATTGGCTGAAGATATTATTGCCAAGGGAAAAACCGATTTTGTAGCTGTGGCCAGGGCATTAATGGCCGACCCGGAGCTTCCCAATAAGGCCATGTCCGGGGACATCAGTAACATAAGGGGTTGCATTTATTGTCTGGAAGATTGCGCTGATAAAGGAGTACCAGGCCTCGGCCGCGCTTGCACCGTCAATCCCTTTGCCGGTCTCGAGTATCGCTGGGATGTGGTTCCAGCTACGGCCAGAAAAAAGGTCCTGGTTATCGGAGGAGGCCCTGCAGGCATACAAGCTGCGGTCATAGCCAGCCAGAGGGGGCATACTGTAGAGCTCTGGGAGAAGGGAAATGCGCTTGGTGGCCAACTCTTGCTTGCCGACAAGGCGCCCTTCAAAGAAGAAATGGCTGAGGCATTGCGTTACCTGATACATTGCTTAAAACAAAGGGCGGTTAATGTCCGCCTCAACTGCTTGGGATCCGCAAAAAATATTATAGATGCGGCACCCGATGCGGTCATCGTGGCTACCGGGTCACGTCCGCTCCGTCCTCCGCTTCCCGGTATAAATTCCGATAGCGTGGTTGATGCCAGAGAAATTTATGCCCAAAAAGCCCTTCCAGGCCAGAAAGTAATAATCATTGGTGGCGGTGATGTGGGCTGTGAAACGGCGGATTGGCTGGCTGCACCGGGAAGAGAGGTAACCGTGATTGAGGCTCTGCCAGAGGTTCTCAACAAAATGAAAAGTATCCCCCGGGAACGATTATTATCCAGACTGGCCAGCAAAGGGGTTAATATATTCACCGACACCAAGGTTACAGAAATTAAAGGCAGTAACGTCTACCTCGAAAGAAAGGATGCCCATAAGCAGAAAATCGAGGCCGATCAGCTGATTCTGGCCGTCGGCGCGCAACCAGAAAACAGCCTGCTGGATGAACTCAAGGATGAGGTCAAAGAGGTAGTAGCAGTTGGTGAAGCCGCTCGCCCTGGTGATCTTGGATCGGCATTGAGGAGCGCTACCGAGATAGCGCTCGAGATATAAAATCAAGGTATATTCATGCGCCGCAACGCATTTTTTCACCCTTAATTAATTAAAAACTTTATTAAACATCCAGGCCGAACGTGCCGATATGACTAGCACCCAGTCATCGTCACCAAATCTGGTAGAGACTTTCATGGAAGGTACGATCAATTTTTTCCAGACGAACGAAGAGATACTCCCTCCCCAAATGGACACAGGGGACAAAGTGCTTTTCCCTCATCGGGAAGCAATGATTAAGGGAAGTTTCAAAGAATGTTTCTACTGCGGTTCACACCGCCACGATCTAAAGGCATGCCCTTCGAAACATCTGCGATTGGCCTCAAAGTTCTTCACTAAGCTGGGTTACCTGTCTATAGAGCGTTTACGGGCGTGCTTTGGTCAAGTCTGCAGTGATCCGGAGCAGTATAATGAAACTATAGCCAACTTTAAAGAAACCGATGTTCAGGCCATATCTAGTCAAAATGAAGCCGCAACGGCTTATCACGTTTTCTTTGACCTCACGGAGGTCTTTCAATTGAGATTTCTAAAACGGGTGTGGCAAACCGAAAGCACCACCTGGAACATGCTGGATGCTGCGCCGGAACGAAGGGAAGAGGGAGGGCCGCTATGGCTGGCCCTGGACTGTATTCGCGTCGGTCAGATAGACAGGGCCGCACAGTTTTTGAACATGGCCGAGGACAAACAGGCCAACGACTATCGGCTGCACACTGTCGCCGGCTTACTTCAATTAGAAAAGGGAAAACACCTTGAAGCTCTTTATCGCTTCGCGCGGGCAAAAGAAGTTTCAGATAGCAACCTTCAACGTATGCACGTACTTTTTATAATTGCCCGCCTTCACGAATTACTCAAAGAGTATGATAGAGCAGAAGAATCAATAAACGAGATACTGTCTCTGGATCGCGAATGTATAGACGCCCTTTATTATAGAATTATCATACAGATAAAAGGTAAGCTTGACGGTAAAATCATTGCCAAGCTACAAGATATGATCGCGCAGCAGCATGAATTTTTTCTCTATGCCCTTATCGATCCAAGACTCCTGCCTGTACAAAAGCTGGTGGATCCATTGTTGGGCAAAATGCTGGAAGAAACGCAAAGAGAAATCAAAGATATTGTTAAGGTTGCCGAAGAGAAGGTCCAGGTTCTGACTAGGTGGTTGGACGAAGAAAATGAAATTTGCCAGGCGAATAAAGCCCTCATTGATAAAATAGGGCATCTTCTGGAGCATAACAGTTATCTCGGTTACATAGAGGCCAAAGACATTGCCCAGTCACTCATACATCGTTGCCACCAGACGCAGAAAAACCTGGCAACAGATTTGCAAAAAGAAATCGCCATAC
>CAYSYZ010000172.1:0-4398 GCA_964435205.1 uncultured Desulfovibrionales bacterium | reverse complement strand
ATAACCCTTATGGCCTTGCTCTTCACCATCCTGGTCATGTTTTCCCTCAAAGGGGAATACATCGTCCAGCTTCCTCTGGACGTGGTCCGGGTGGCCATCCCCCTTTGCATCTATTTCGTAATCATGTTCTTTGTCTCTTTCTTTCTTTCCATGAAGGTAGGGGCCACCTACGAGCAGTCAACCACCCTGAGCTTTACCGCGGCATCCAACAACTTCGAACTGGCCATTGCCGTGGCCGTGGCTGTTTTCGGGATTGACTCGGGTCAGGCCTTCGCCGCGGTAATCGGTCCCCTGGTGGAGGTGCCGGTTTTAATCAGCCTTGTGAATGTAGCCCTCTGGCTCAAGAGGCGCTACTTCAGAGCTGTCCCGGTACCGCGAATTGGCTGAAGATTCGAAAAAAACGTGTAAGGGGGATAATATGTTTAATAAAATCCTGTTGTGCACTGACATTTCACCCGCTTCGGAGGTTCTTATCCAGTGTGCCGGTGAGATGAAAAACCTGGGTCTTGAAGAAGTCATCCTGGCCCATGTTTTATACGTGGTCCACACCCCGGGTCTGGTGGGTGGGCTGGCCAGGGAGGCCAGACCTTATCTTGAACACCAAAAGCAGGTTTTAGAAAAGCAGGGGACAAAAGTAATTATAGAAACACCCGTTGGCATCCCGGCTTATGCCCTGAACGATCTGGCCGGGAAACACGACGTATCAGGGATTATCATTGGCTCACACGGCAAGGGCGTTTCCGTCTCGATGACGTTGGGGAGTGTTTCCTCCAAACTGCTTCAGATCACCCGAAGGCCGGTACTCCTTATCCGCACAAAATTACTCGAAGATGAGAAGGAATGCCTGCAGGTGTGCCGGAATCTCTTCGCGCACGTCCTTTATCCTACTGACTTTTCCGATACGGCGGAGAGGGCGTTCACCTACCTGGAAGCCTTGGTCAGTGCCCTGAAATGCCCGGTAACCCTGATCTGTGTGCGGGAGCGGGCCGAGGTGGCGCCGCACCTGGCTTATCGTTTAGAAGAGTTGCGACGTCTTGATTCGGCGCGTCTGGAACGAATGAAGACTCGCCTGGAAACCCTGGGTGCAGCTCAGGTATCCATAGAACTTCCTTTTGGAATTGCCGGGCAGGAGATTGTAGAAATAGCCAAGGCCAAAGGCTGCTCTCTGATCCTCATGGGAACCCGGGGAAAAGGCCTTGTCCAGGAGATAGTGCTGGGCAGTGTGGCGCACCATGTCGCCCGCCATGCCGAACAGCCGGTTCTCTTTGTCCCGCCTCTTCGCTGAGTTTAGGCAAAAAGGGACCAGAAGGCATACTGAGAAGGAAGGCTATGTTGCTTAGAAACTATACCAAAGAAATTTTCAGACCAGAATGCAATCCAAGTTTTCAATCCGTGCACTGCATTGCCCACCTGGCCGAAGATATCGGAGGGGTACTGCCTTATCTTAATGCCGTACTGGGCGGGTTTTCGTATACAAAGGAGCCACCATCTGTAACTTTTAAAGTACAGGGCAGACTGGTTACTGTCTATCCTCGAAAAATCGCTATCAACGCGCTCAAGGACGAAGCGGAGGCAGATAAGATTCTGGAATGGCTCAAAGGGGAAATCAATGCGGCCTGGGAAAAACGGGCAGAGATTGAACCTAAGTATGAGGCTGCACCCAGACCCAACGTTTTTGAGATACTCAAACGTTTGCCCAAGACCAACTGCCGGGAATGCGGCCAGCCAACCTGCATGGTTTTTGCGACACAGGTGGCAGAGGGAGCAAAAGGTGCCGACGATCGCCCATCACTTGATGAGCAAAACAAACAAAGGCTGAAGGAATACCTTGGGCAATTCCGGTGGGAGCAGTAGTGTTGCCACACACGCCCAGCTTTTTTGAAAACAATTCACAGAAGGATGTCTAATGCCGATACTCGGAAGCATTTTGTTGGCAACATTCATGGTAAGCCTGATTTCATTGATAGGGATATTCTTCATCGGGATGAAAGCCGATAAACTGGAGAAATTTATCGAGCATTTAGTGAGCCTTGCGGTCGGAGGACTGCTTGGAGGGGCGTTCTTTCACCTGCTTCCTGAATCCATGGAGTCAAAAGGCCCTTCAATCTTTACCTATGTACTTTCAGGGATTATCGTTTTCTTCCTGATAGAAAAATTCCTTCACTGGAGGCACTGCCATAAGGGTGAGTGTGATGCCCATACGTTTACACATCTTAACCTTATCGGTGACGGCGTACATAATTTTATCGACGGGATGATAATTGCCGCATCGTTTGTTACGGATGTGCGTCTGGGTCTGGTTACAACCGTAGCAGTAGCCGCCCATGAAATACCACAGGAGATAGGTGATTTTGGGATTTTGGTATACGGGGGTTTCAGCAAGTTAAAGGCCCTCCTGTATAATCTCCTGTCAGCACTTACGGCCATGGCCGGTGCGACAATCGCCTATTTTTCTTTTAATCAAATCATTTGGCTGAAAGATTTCTTAGTGCCGTTTACCGCCGGAGGATTCATCTACATTGCTTTGGTTGACCTGATACCAGAATTGCACAAGAAAAGGAAAGGCGGGAAGCTTACCGCACAAATCGTGACCATGTTTATCGGCCTCTGGCTTATGTGGTGGCTAAAGGCATTTTTTGAACACTGAAAACAGGAGGTTTTAAGTGGAGGACTTTACAAAACCTTGGCATGGAATCCCAAGAGAAGAGATCAAGTGGCATCCTACTATTGATGAGAAGAAGTGTATAGGATGCGGGTTTTGCGTGACAGGCTGCGGCCGAAAGGTCTATGGATTCGACTATGACAAGAAAAAACCGGTGGTGTTGAGACCCAATAACTGCATGGTGGCCTGCGTGACCTGTGCCAATACCTGTCTTGAAGACGCCATAAGTTTTCCACCTGTGGAGTATGTGAGGGACATCATAAGGAAAAAGAAACTCCTTGCCAAGGCCCTTAAGGAACTCAAGGCCCGAAAGGAAGAATTGAAGGTAGGTACTGTCAACTTTTTTGTGTGAATTTGTCATAGGCCATTTTTTTAAAGAATGGCAGATTGCTGCGCACTTTTCCTAGTGGTTTAGACCTCCAATGTAGTTCCATTTTAAGAGATATAAAGGCCAGGAGCCTGTAGCAGGCAGATTCACCGGCTAAAATCTCCATGGGCCTTGTTCTTCGCTTAAACTCTTTATTAAGCCTTTCAATGACATTTGTAGTCCTAAGAGAAAGCCATTCTTCCTCAGGGAAGTTGAAAAAGGTCAAACAGGCCTCCATGGACTTCTCCAGGCACCCGACCGCAGAAGGAAGATCTCTTATCCATCTCTTTTTAAACTGCTCAAAAAACTCCCGGGCCTTTTCTTTAGAAGAGGCATAGAATATGGAACGCAGGTCATCAGCCACCGCTGGTTTTAACTTCTTCGGTACCTTGACTAGTACATTTCGGGCTACATGCACCTGGCAGCGTTGGACCTTGGCCTTGGGGAATTCCTCTTTAAATACCATTTCCAGACCTCGCAGCCCGTCCATGATTCCCAGGGTGACTTTGTGGGCGTCTAAGCCCCGGGCCTTCAAATCCTTAAAAAACTGCCTCCAGTTGGAAGCAGATTCCTTATCTCCAGACTGCAAACCTAAAACCAGCTTGTGGTTCAGCTCTGTAACCCCAATAGCCACCAGCACTGGAATTATCTCTATGCCCCCCTCCATACGCATATGGAAATTAACCCCATCCACAAAAAGGTATTTGATTACTTCCGGAGATAAATCCCGCATCCGCCATCTTTCAACCGCCCCTGCCAGTTCCACATTGGCACTGCTTACTTCGCTATGGGATATGCTCCGACCAATAAGCCTCTGGGAGATCATAGAGAGGCTGCGGGTACTAATCCCCGCTAAAAACATCAGGCTTAAATCCCGGCTGATCTCCTCTTCGTATTGCTTACTACGCGGAATCACCTGGGTTTTAAACTCACTCAGGCGATCTCTGGGAACCTTAACCTGGACCTCTCCAACCCCTTTTAAAGTAAAGTTACGGTCATAGGAACCATTGCGATGATTGACCCCACTTCTACAACGCTCATAGGGCTTCCTCCCCAGGAAATGAGAGATCTCGGCATTCATCATGGCCGTCAAATACTGCCCAACGGTTTCCCTGATATCCAATCGAATCATCTCAAAAAGCTTCTCTGGCTGCCTCTGAATTTCCTTGAAAATGTTTACTACTTCCGGTACGCTGATCTCTACTTTCATGGGCACTTTCTCCTTTCTTTAGGGTTTCGGCTTAAACCTTTTTAAAGGAAAAGTGCCCTTTTTTCTACCTCTCTATAAATTTACACAAAAGATTTTACACTACCGTTATCCACATGGCAGAGTCAGAACGGAAATGAAGGTACGCTGCATACTCGCAAT
>CAYSYZ010000171.1:3099-4424 GCA_964435205.1 uncultured Desulfovibrionales bacterium | reverse complement strand
GTACGAAAGAAGACGTTATTGGTCATCGCGAGCGGCTGAAGGAACGCTATCTTAAGAATGGTGTAGCCGGACTTCATATTTACGAGGTACTGGAACTCCTCCTGACCTATACCATTGCCCGCCGCGACGTAAAGCCTCTAGCCAAGAGACTATTAAAACAATTTAAATCCTTCCGTGGTATCCTCAACGCCTCCCCCGAGGAACTTCAAGCAGTAGAAGGTCTTGGTAAGCATACCGCTATATTTCTCAAACTTGTCCGGGACTGCTCAGATCTTTACCTGAAAGAAAAAATGCTCATTAAGCAAGGCATCTCCTCTCCTCAAGCCCTTAGGGACTATTGCCAGTCAGCTATGGCCGGCCTAAAAGATGAGTACTTCCGTTGCCTGTTTCTTAACACTAAGAATAAGGTCTTGGCCGATGAAATAATGCAGGAAGGGACTATTAGCCAGGCGGTTGTCTATCCCCGCAAGATAATCGAACGAGCCATCTACCACAAGGCCTCAGCCCTGATCTTCGTGCACAACCACCCCAGTGGCGACGTAATACCTTCCGGTGAAGATCTGTCCCTAACCGAGGTCTTGAAACAGGCCGCCAGGGCTGTAGGGATCACGGTTCATGACCACTTAATTGTCGGCGAAGGAGGCTATTTTAGCTTTCGCGAAAAAGGGCTGTTGTAAAAAGCCTGTTGCCAGTCAAAAACTTATCATTGACGCTAATGGGCTCTTATGTTAGAAATGCACAAAAATTGTAAATGCACGAATTATCCATAGCCCAGAGCATCCTCGATATTATCCAGGAAGAAGCAAACAAAAACTCAATGGTACAGGTATCGGTAGTAAGGCTTAAGATAGGCCGACTAACCGCCATTGAACCATCTTCCCTTACCTTTTGTTTCGAGCAGATCACCAAAGGAACCCTAGCCGAGGGAGCAAGACTGGAAATTGAAGACGTTCCTATTCACGGCCGATGTGGCCAATGTGGAAAAGAATTCATATTGGAAGATCCTTTCTGCCTCTGTCCCGATTGCCAGGGACCAAATATCGTCATCCTCACCGGCCGGGAATTCTTCATTTCCGAGATCGAAGGCAATGATTAAATTAATTGAAGCTCCCCGCAGCAAGCTGCGGAGAATCTCCGTATGTAAGGTAAAAAGCATAGTATTCTCTCGCTATGCATGTTCACTTCGCTCACAGTTGGAATGTTACGAGTTTCGAGTTTCGAGTTAAAAAACTTAACCCCGGAACCCGCAACCCGTAGCTCGTAACTCATAACGAAAGGAGGTAGACTTTGAAGGTACCGGTTATACGCAACATACTGGAGGCAAA
>CAYSYZ010000171.1:0-3089 GCA_964435205.1 uncultured Desulfovibrionales bacterium | reverse complement strand
GTTCGTTATCACCCTGATGAGTTCACCGGGAGCCGGGAAAACCACCCTTTTGGAAAACACCGTTGAGGTCCTGAAGAACGGACTGCACATTGCGGTAATAGAGGGCGACATACAATCCTCGGTAGACGCCAAACGCATAGCTAAAAAGGGTGTCCAGGCTATACAGATTAACACTGACGGCGGCTGTCACCTGGATGCCAATATGATTCAGAGTGTCCTTCCTCATCTAGACCTAGACAGTCTTAGCCTCCTGATCGTGGAAAATGTTGGCAACCTGGTCTGCCCGGCGGAGTTCGACATCGGTGAAAGCGTCAAAGCCATGATCCTGAGCGTAACCGAAGGGGACGACAAACCCCTCAAGTATCCGGTCATGTTTCGCGAATCGTCAGTCCTGTTGATAAATAAAATCGACCTCTTACCATACACAAACTGTAAGGTAAACAACATACGGAAAGCGGTCTTAAAACTAAATCCAGAGATCGAGATATTCGAGGTTTCTTGTCGCAGCGGGGAGGGTTTGGAAGATTGGTATAAATGGATCAAACGGCAAATAAAGAAAAGATAAGCCGCCGGGTCAGGGTTACAGTACAGGGGATAGTGCAGGGGGTAGGTTTTCGCCCCTTCATTTACCAGCTAGCACACCGTTATAACCTCAAGGGCTATGTAACCAATACCTCCCAGGGCGTGGATATCGATATCGAGGGAGAGACCCGGGCTATAGACTCTTTTTTAAAGGCCGTACGGGCCGAGGGCCCGCCCTTAGCCAGCATCACTGGCCTGGAGAAAAGGGAATTCCCCGGGGTTGGGTACCAAGACTTTACCATCCACAAAAGTCAGGCCTCAGAAGGCCGGACTACCCTTATCTCTCCCGATGTCTCTATCTGCGAGCAGTGCCTGGCAGAGCTATTAGACCCCGGAAACCGCCGTTACGGTTATCCCTTCATCAACTGTACCCATTGTGGTCCACGGTATACCATCATTGAAGACATACCTTATGACCGTCCCAAGACCTCTATGCGGTCATTTCCCATGTGTCCGGAATGCAATGCCGAATACCACGACCCCCTGAACCGCCGATTTCATGCCCAGCCTAACGCCTGCTGGGTCTGTGGCCCACAGGTAACGCTGTGCGATGCCAATAGAAACCGTGTGATCTGTAAGGATCCCATCGTTCAAACGGCTAACCTCCTGCGCCAAGGTAAAATCGTAGCCATAAAAGGCCTGGGCGGGTTCCACCTCGTGGTCGACGCCACAGTGGACCAAACCATACTGACCCTTCGCCAACGCAAGCACCGTGAGGAAAAACCCTTAGCCCTTATGTCTCCGGACATTGAGACCATAAAAACCTATGCCCGCGTAAGCTTCTCCGAATCTAAAATCCTTCTGTCTCCGGAACGCCCCATTGTCCTCCTGAAAAAGAGGTCCGGTCAGGTCATCTCCGCGGAGGTCGCCCCGCGACACAAATATTTTGGGGTCATGCTTCCCTATACGCCCTTGCACCATCTATTATTGAGACAGGGCTTCGTGGCCTTGGTTATGACCAGCGGCAATCGCAGTGAGGAACCCATTGCCATTGATAACGATGAGGCCTTCCGTCGCCTGGGCAATATTGCCGACTATTTTCTGGTGCACAATCGAGATATCTATATGCGCTGCGACGACTCCGTGGTGCGGGTCGGAGGCCGGAAAACCATCCCTCTGCGGCGAGCTCGCGGCTACGTACCGGTACCGGTAATGATTAAACCCAGGCTGCCCGAAATTCTGGCCTGCGGAGCTGAACTAAAAAACACTATTTGCCTGACTAAAGGGAAAAACGCCTTCTTGAGTCAACATATAGGCGACTTGGAAAACCTTGAGTCCCTGGAATCTTTCACCGAGGTGGTGGAACATCTAAAACGCATCCTTGAAATCAAACCCGGCCTCATCGCCTACGACCTCCATCCGGAGTATTTAAGCACCAAATACGCCTTGGCGCAAAACAACACCAGAAAATATGCTATCCAGCATCATCACGCCCATATTGTCAGCTGTATGGCTGAAAATGGCCTGGATCAAAAGGTTATCGGTCTGGCTATGGACGGTACCGGCTACGGAACGGATGGTAATATCTGGGGGGGAGAGGTGCTCGTAGCTCAGTGGGACTCATTTGAAAGAGCCGGCCACCTAGACTACGTCGCTCTGCCCGGCGGAGCCGCAGCCATCAAGGAACCATGGCGCATGGCCGTAAGCTACCTCTACCAGGCCTACGGTGAGGATTTTTTAAACCTGGACATCCCGTTCATAAAAAACCACAACGAAAAGACCCTCCTTCTCCTAACCTCGGCTATTGAGAAAAAAATCAACAGCCCCCTGACTTCTAGCTGCGGCCGCCTGTTTGACGCTGTTTCCGCCCTGCTGGGTTTAAGGGATAAGGTAGCCTACGAGGGACAGGCGGCGGTGGAACTGGAAATGTCCATTACCAGCCGGAAAATCATGGCCTATGACCACCATATCCTGAAAAAGGATAACCGTTGGATTATCTCTTCCCGGCCCATTATTGAACAGATAGTAGTGGATATACAGAAGGGGATAGCAAAGAGCCTTATTGCCAACAAATTTCATCATACCCTGGCCCGGATATTTACCGATGTCTGCCTGCGGCTGAGGTCTGAGCAAAATCTCAACAGGGTAGTCTTAAGCGGGGGGGTTTTCCAAAATCTGACCCTCTTGACCAGGTTAACAAAATCATTGCATAAACATGGGTTTATAGTTTACATTCACCATGTCGTTCCGCCTAATGATGGCGGATTATCCCTTGGACAGGCTGTGGCCGCATATGCCATGGATAAAAAAGTGTGATTCTTCACCGCAGAACTCGCAGAGGTCGCGGAGATGAATAAAAAAGCCCAAAACTCTGCGTGCTTTGCGCTCTCTGCGGTAAAACATAATACAAAGGAGTAGCTCATTATGTGTCTGGCCGTGCCAATGCAAGTCCTGGAGTTAAAGGGAAATATAGCCGTTGTAGACATGGGGGGCACGCGGAGGGCAGTGTGTCTGGATATAGTTGACCGGCAACCACAGGTAGGCGACTATGTGATTGTGCATGCGGG
>CAYSYZ010000170.1:4231-4474 GCA_964435205.1 uncultured Desulfovibrionales bacterium | reverse complement strand
GTTTCGCCTGCAAAACCGAACAAAACGCCGGTTATGGGCTTTATAATCAGAGGTATCAACCCGTAAGAAGCAGGATTAGAGCTGGATTTGATCTTGTAACCAAATTGCAAAATTCTTCCCCTGATAATTAAATCAACCCCTAAGGTTTGACCAAGCTTGATAATGTTTTCTTTGGAAAGTCCTTTAGCAGCTCCGCGTATTGGACTCTCCCCTGCAGACAGTGACATGTTTGCATATTTTCTT
>CAYSYZ010000170.1:0-4221 GCA_964435205.1 uncultured Desulfovibrionales bacterium | reverse complement strand
TTTTTTTTGAACAATATTTCGTAATTCTTCCTTTATCGAATCGCTATATTTACCGTGAGCCAATTCGTATTCTGGAGTGGTTGGGGCATTCATACTTCGTTCATAGAGGTCGGCAACACTTGCGTTATCGTTTTTCCGCAAGTCATCTGCCGAGACTGTTTTAATAATTCCACACGAGATAAGTAAAGTGTTCACGTCCTCATGGACTGCTACTTGGAGGTTATGGCTAACCAAATGATTGGCAAGTTCTTCGGTGATTAAATTTTCACCCCATAATACAGGCTTTATGAACGGTTGTTGAGAAGAATAGTCAGCCAGGGGAAAGATGGCGACACGTTTGATACCCTTTATGTCGATACGGTCCTGGGGTTCTTCAAGGCATACCTTGCTGGTGGGCACAACGTTGTGAATGGTATTAATCTTTGCGCTACACCCGCAAAAGATAAGAGCAATAGCTAAGAAGAATATTTTTTTCATTGCCTGCCTCCCGAAGTATACAAATACACATGACGGCATTAATAATCTTATTATCGGCACAATTGAACTTAGCTTTAACATTTTCAGCAACCGGCTTTTACCAGCGCTGCTTGGGTGAAGGGCGAACATGGAGGGCAAAATGATGTGCCCTCCATGTTCATCTTTACCTTCTGGTGATTTAAGCTATGTTTCCTTACTAGGCAGGAGAAACACCGGCAATATGACTCCGGGAGACCTTTACCCTTACTTTATCTGCGATCTCCAGGGTGACGACCTGGTCGGTAAGACCGGTTATCGTCCCGTGCAGGCCGCCGGCAGTCAACACATTGTCTCCGATTTTAAGGTTCTCCAGGAGCTTTTTATGTTCCTTGGCCTTTTTTTGCTGCGGTCTAATGAGTAAAAAGTAAAAAATGGCAAAAATGATAACGAGGGGTAGGAAGGCGGCAAATCCTCCCCCTTGACCGGCAGCTCCTTCAGGCGCGGGTGCCATAGCATACGCTGTTGAAATCATCTACGTTTTCCTCCTTTTGGGTGTAGAGTTTTTGACGATATTCTGCAAGGGCATTTTTTTGTATTGCTTCACGTATCTCCGCCATAAGTTTCAGAAAGTAGTGGAGATTGTGTATCGTATTCAAGCGGTAGGAGAGTAATTCCTGAGACATATACAAATGCCGCAAGTAAGCACGCGAATAGTGGCGGCAGGTATAGCAGTCGCAATTTCCATCCAGAGGCTCTTCATCTTCCTTATATTTGCTGTTCTTTATGACGATGGGGCCGGAAGATGTAAATAACATGCCATTTCGAGCGTTGCGTGTGGGCAGGACACAATCAAACATATCTATCCCACGCCACACACATTCCACGATGTCTTCCGGTGTTCCAACGCCCATAAGGTAACGGGGGTGATCCTGTGGAATAAGTGGTGTTGTCTCCTCAACCATCTGGAGCATCAGTTCCTTAGGTTCACCCACGCTTAATCCACCCAGGGCATAGCCATCAAAGCCAATCTCCAGGATCTCTTCAGCGCTCATCCGGCGCAGGTCGGTGTGCATCCCTCCCTGTATGATCCCGAAGAGCAGCTGTTTGTCCGTCTGTTTGGCCTCTTTACAACGCCTGGCCCAACGGGAGGTGAGTTTTGTGGCTTCCAGGGTTTCTTGGTAGGAGCAAGGGTAGGGGATGCAGGTGTCCAGGCACATGGCTATATCTGTTCCCAGTGATTCCTGTATGGATATGGCATCTTCTGGCGAAAGGAAGAGAGGTGAGCCATCGAGATGGGAGCTAAATCTTACTCCCTCTTCAGCAATCGAGCAAAGTTTAGCCAGGCTGTATATCTGAAAGCCGCCGCTATCGGTGAGCACTGGTCCTTCCCAGTGCATGAATTTATGCAGTCCACCCAGCTTTTCGATGCTTTTATGGCCCGGGCGTAGGAAAAGATGGTAGGTATTGGCTAAAATAATTTCTGCGCCTATGGTCTGTAATTCCTCAGGGGTCAGGGCCTTCACGGTAGCCTGCGTGCCAACGGGCATGAAGGCCGGTGTCTGAAAAGTGCCGTGGGCAGTAGTAACGTGCCCCAGTCGGGCGGAAGAATCTCTATCTCTGTATTTGAGAGTAAAACAGGTATTCATGCCCATATTGTATTATATTTGTGTGAGAGTCGCAGGGTCTGGAGAAGATTTATGGTCTTTACCGGACTGTCTATCTGCGGTCTACAGTATAAACATGGCGTCGCCATAACTAAAGAATCGATACTGCTTTTTAACAGCTTCCTGATAAGCATGCAAGATTTTTTCACGGCCGGCCAGGGCGGATACCAGCATGAGCAGGGTCGAGCGGGGTAGGTGGAAATTAGTAATCAGGCGGTCTACAGCCTGGAATTTATATCCCGGATAGATAAAGATGTCCGTTAAACCCTTACCTTTTTTTATACGGCCATTTCCGTCTGCGGCCGACTCCAGGACCCTGGTGGTCGTTGTACCGACCGGAATCACCGCATTACCGCGAGCCCTGGTCTGGTTAATGATCTCGGCAGTTTGCTCACTGATCTCGTAATATTCGGCGTGCATTCTGTGCTGGCGGATGTCGTTTACTCTCACCGGGGCAAAGGTGCCGTAGCCGACGTGAAGAGTTATCAAAGTTATATTCACGCCCTGCTGTTTTATCTTGTTCATGAGGTTTTCTGTAAAGTGGAGGCCGGCTGTGGGGGCGGCTACCGAGCCTGTTTTCCGGGCAAAGATGGTCTGGTAGCGATGGAAATCCTCTGCACAGGGCTGGCCATTTCTCTTGATATAGGGTGGGAGTGGTGTTTGACCAAGTCCGGCCAGGATATCCTCTATATTTCCTTCCCAGAAGAGGGACATTTTAATATGGCCAATCTGTGGCGGTTCGAGTATTTCTCCGTATAGAGACTGACTGAAGACGATCTTGCAGCCGACCTTAAGTGCATTACTTTTCTTTGCCAGGCAGGTCACGGTGGCCTGGCCCGGACAACACTCCTGTGTTTGTGGAAAGGTCAGAAGCAGTATCTCGACCTTTTTGTTGTTCGCTGTTTTTCCCGACAGCCGGGCCGGGAAGACCTTTGTATCGTTAGTTACGAGGAGGTCACCCTTGTTCAGGTAATCTAAAATATCCTGGAATGAGCGGTGTTTTATCTGATCGTTGCGGCGATCCAGAACGAGGAGGCGTGAGGCATCCCTTTCCGGTAGCGGATGCTGAGCAACGAGGGCGGCAGGTAGTTCGTAGTCATAGTCACTTAAGTTAAACACGATTGTAAGTCTTTCCGAGCGGTTAGTGCTGATTGGTGGTCATATTAAATGGTTATGTAGTCGGCGTCAAGCGCTCCGGCGTGAGGGCATCTAAAAAGACGGGGTATCAGGTGAATTCAAATTGTAAGTGCACCACATTGACAAAAGTAAAAATTCACCAACAACGTTCCCATCCCCGTTCATTGTTCCGTGAAGTAGTCCGAGTCCACCTTTTTGATTTCATACATTGCCATAGGACTGACTCCAAGATTGTGGTCGATCATCAACTGTGTCAGTCGTTCTCCGTCGATAAGGACGATTTTGCTGTCAATTCGAGAAGCATAGTCACGCGCCTCTTGGGAGAAGGCCGACGTGGTGATCATGATGCCCTTGCGTGCTCGCTGGCCCTGGAGTGCCCCAGCAAACTTCTGAACTTCAGGACGCCCGACCGTGTTCTCCCATCGCTTCGCCTGAATATAGATGATGTCCAGACCAAGGCGGTCCTCCTTGATAATGCCGTCTATCCCTTCATCTCCGCTCTTGCCGATGGCACGGCCGGCATCTTGCCGGCTGCCGCCGTATCCCATCTTGACCAAGAGTTCGACCACAATCTTCTCAAAAAGTGCCGGTGAACTCGTCTTGATCTGCTGTAGGAGATCGCTTGCGAGGCTGTCACGAAGCTGTTTGTAAGAAGTCTCAAGGGCTTCCTCGGGGGTGGTTTCGGACTCCTCATGCTCTGCTGTAGCGTTTTCCGAACGACTGTGCCGCAATGCACGGAACTGTTTAAACTCGTCGAACTGGTCCAAGAACCTTACGTCCATCCGGGATGGATTCTCGGCCAACACCTGAAGCCCTCTATCTGTGATTCGGAAATGGCCACGTCGTGTGGTCTCGAGGAGGCCCGCCTTCTTCATGTATGTTCGAGCCCATGCCACCCGATTGTTGAAAACCTGTTGCTGGCCGCTGGGTAGGAGTTCTTTTCGTTCCCCCCTCCGCTTCGCTC
>CAYSYZ010000169.1:0-4526 GCA_964435205.1 uncultured Desulfovibrionales bacterium | reverse complement strand
AGAAGTTTTGACAGCCAAGGCCTACAAGATTAAAAACATCCCTTATGAAGCGCATTTGGAAGATAACACATCCACAGATAAGTCAAACAGTCACTATCTGGATTTAGAATTAAAGCCCATTTTTAATGTCAATGGTGCTGTTTCCGGCATACTAATCGTAGCTCAAGACGTTTCAAAAGACAGGCAATGGGCGTCACGAGAAAAGGACTTCGAATCAATACGTTTTGAACAATTGAGGCATTCTTCGGTTGGACTGATGATTGATACGATATTGACTAGCATGGTCAATCCCCTTTCTGCCATACTGGGCAGACTGGAGTTATTGAACCTCGAAATGCAAGCTGCTAAAAACAATTTGGCGAATTCTTCTGATAGGAACCTGGAGATAAAACAAA
Organism: uncultured Desulfovibrionales bacterium; assembly: GCA_964435205.1. Classification (GTDB taxonomy): domain Bacteria; phylum Desulfobacterota; class QYQD01; order QYQD01; family QYQD01; genus CAYSYZ01. The sequence goes on along the minus strand of CAYSYZ010000169.1, from coordinate 4,131 downwards.
TCGATGAGTATATAGAAGAGCTAAGGATGATCGGTCATAATGTGCGAACCCTTATCGACCTTTGCCGCAACTTCATGACCAGGAGAAAGAAAGAACAGGATACTATGCCCCGTCTTCTCAATTTGAATGATATTATCATGGATGAAATCAAGTCTTTAGAAATGAACTTAAAATTTAGGGATGAAGTCAGCAGAAAGCTGGCCTTAGCCAAAAACCTTCCTCCAATCTGGGGCAATTATGTTGATTTTTCGCAACTTATTTTTATACTGTTAAATCACTGTATTGAGGCGATGAAGCTTTCTGATAAAAAGGAAATGTTTATTTCCACCGGATTCAAAAACAATGCGGTCTATCTGGATATTAAGTACTCAGGTATAACTTCAAGGCAGACCACGCATAATCATTCCATTTTCCCATCCATTCTCGACCTCTTTAAGAAAAGATACGGCTTTGACCTGTCCGTCCAAGAACAACTTGGTGATACTATATATTCGTTACTTATACCAGTTTCTGAAAACTCACTTGTAAAGTCTGCATGATAGAAATCGATGGATCCTACGGAGAAGGAGGCGGGCAGATACTCCGTACAGCTCTGAGTCTATCCTGTGTCTTCCAAAAGCCCTTCCGTATTTTTAAAATTCGTGCTAACAGAAAAAAACCTGGTTTGCGTCCGCAGCATCTTGCCGGAGTAAGAGCAGCAAAGGCGATCACAAATGCTGTAGTGGATGGTGCGGCTATAGGTTCAACTACTCTAACTTTTGAGCCCTCTTCGCCAAGAGGTGGAAGATATCAATTTGATGTAGCTGAAGAACGAGGAAGCGCTGGCTCCATCTCGCTAGTCTTTCAAACCATACTGCTCCCACTAGCTTTTGCCACCCAACCTTCAACAGTAATCATAAAAGGAGGAACACATGTAGCATGGAGTCCTCCCTTCCACTATCTGGATCAAATATTCATTCCGGCCATCGAGGAAATGGGAATTGGTGTAAAGGCTGATCTCCAGCGTTGGGGTTGGTACCCCATGGGTGAGGGCATTGCACAATTTTCCATAAGACCGGTTATCCAGTTAGACAGGATTTTTAAAGCCGAAAAAATGTGTCTGAAAACGGTGACCGCAATATCTGCTGCCTCAAATCTGCCTGACCACATCATAAACCGCCAGAAGAAACAACTCTTGGCGAGACTTTCAGCTATGGGGATAAAGGCCACCTGCGACGAAATCAGGGCACCATCCATCGGGCAGGGAACCTTTGTGTTCTTGAGGGCGCAAGGGACACATTCCTGTGCCGGATTTTCAGCCCTGGGTGCCCAAGGAAAGCCAGCAGAGGACGTGGCCCATGAAGTTGCCGATCTATTCTCGGCTTTTTTGAGCGGGCAAGCCGCCGTAGATAGATACCTGGCTGATCAACTTATTCCCTACATGGCAATGGCTAATGCCGATAGTGGAATTCTTACCGCGGAAATAACTTCGCATCTTATGACGAACATCTGGGTTGTCCAACAATTCACCAACGCTAAAATCCACGTAGAAGGCTCACCGGGTAAACCTGGCCTGGTGTCCTGTCTTCCGGGATAAAAAGCTGAATGCGCAAGACTGAAAGTCCCAAAGGTTATTCGTTAATTGTCATTCGTTGATCGGATAACCAATAACTAATAACTAGCCTCCATCCGAAAAGTCCCCCCAAAACTCCCCCTCCCTTGACGGGAGGGGGTCAGGGGGAGGGTGAACAGTCTGAAATTACGCATTTTTTTCACCCCCACCTTCACCCTGTTAAATTTCCCGTAGGGAATCCCTATTTAACAGGGCAGGCCCTCCCCCGTCCGTCCTCGGCCGGCCTATGGCGGCAAAGGGGGAGGGAATATAGGGGTTTTTCGGATGAAAACTAACTAAGGTTCATCTTATCCCCACCAGGGCCTTCTCTGCCTCTTTAGCCTCCGGGAAGGCGCGACTTATGCTTAGGGCTCGATTTAGCTCTACCTCAGCCTTAGCCTTATCTCCTTTTTTCAGATAGGCCATGCCTAAATGATAATGGATGGTAGGATTGTTAGAAATCTTCTTAATGGCATCTTCAAACTCTCTTATAGCCCTGTCAACAACGTTTTTCTTATAGTATATCCATCCCAGGGTATCAGCTACTCCCGGATCCTCGGGATTCCGCTCCTTTGCCAGTTGGGCAAAAGTAAGGGCTTCATCTATGTTGCCGCCATGCTCCGCGAGATTCCAGGCCAGATTATTCGCAGCCGGTGCAAATTTGGGGTCAATTTTTAAGGCTTCTCGATACTCCTTCTCTGCTGCGTCATACTTGCCCTGAGAATCATAAAGTATACCCAGATACATGTGGGCCGTTATGACTCTCGGATTTTTCTTTACACTTTCTTTAAACTCCTCTATAGCCTTGTCAACCCGTCCTGTCGCTGCGTACAGCCTTCCAAGGGCCAGATACGGAGCGACAAGATTCGGGTTAATATCGACTGCCTTCTTATAGCTTGCTTCTGCAAGATCAACCTTCCGATCCACAAGGTACAGGTTGCCCAGCAAGTTATGAATGAACGGATTCTTGGCAGAACGCTTAAGTTGCTCTTCAGATCGGGTTATTGCCTTCTTCAAGTTACCTTCGGCCAAATGAACAGAAACTGCCTGACTTAAGGCATCAACGAAATTTGCATTTAGATCTAAGGCACTTTCGAACTCCCTCAAGGCCAGATTGTTCTTACCTACCTTTCGATAAGCTATACCAAGTCGGTAGTAGCCTGCTGCAGCGCCAGGAGCTATACTCTTGGCCTCCTGATATTCCCTTTGTGCATGGTCAAACCTTTTCTGTGCCAAATAAGTATCTCCAAGAAGAAGTCTTGCCTGCAAATTTGCGGGTTGAATTTTAATCAACTCTTGCAGTTCCTTTTGGGCCTCATTAAAAGAACGTTCCCCTAGATAAATTTCACTAAGTAACAATTGTGCTTTTACAGCTCCCGGTGCTTCCTTAATAACCTCGATGAGACTGCTTTTGGCAAGCTGTGTTTCACCTTTACCTATGTGTGCAACGGCCTTGTAATAACGAACGTTTTGAAGACGTGGCTCTTCTTTAAGGATGCTATCAAAATCTGACAACGCACTGGTAAAATCCCTTTTCTTGAGATAAACCCGGCCACTTGTTATCCTGGCAGGAATATTTTTTTCGTTCTCTTCGAGAATATTTTTTATCACCTTCTCCGCTTCATCAAGCTTTCCGAAATCACAGTACAAACTCGCTATGGTGTTCTTGATACTTAAATCATCCGGCCTGGCATCCGAGGCCTTATTGAACTCGGCCAGAGCCGCTTTAAACTTATTCTGCGAGGCATAGTGTCGTCCCAGGGTCATAAAAGGCTTTGGGTCCTTTACATTTAGCTGTGTGGCCTTTCGAAAGATATCTTCAGCCTCCGGAAATTTCTGTCTTGCCATGTAAAAGTTGCCGAGCATAATATAAAAATCAGCCTTCTTGGGATCCAACGAGATGACCTTCTTGAGTTCCGACTCACCAGCTTCAAACCGCCCGGTATAACTGTAAAATTCGGCCAAGGCCAGGTGAGGACCAACTGCCCCTTCATCTACTGCCACGGCTTTTCTGAAGTAGTCTTCTGCCGCACCCAATTTCTTCTGGCCGGCATAAATTCTTCCCAGTGTTATGTAAGCAGCAGGCTGTTTCGAATCGATTCCGATAATTTTGTCCAGAGTGGCGGTAGCTTCATCAACTTTCTTTTCTGCCAGTAAAACGCTACTCAACAAGTAAAGGGCATGAATATTACCAGGCTCTTTTTTTAGCACCAATCCAGCCTTTTCTTTCGCCTCCGGCATTTTTTGGGCCAATAGGTAAACATTTCCCAACTTAAGCTGGGCATCGTTTAGGCCGGGGTTGAGTTCTACCGCACGACTTAGTTCCGTAAATGCGCCCTTAAAGTTTCCCTTTTTAAGGTAGACGAGACCCAGCTGATAGTGCCCGTCCACATATTTGGGATCGATCTGGACAGCATTTTTAAGTTCGATAATGGCTTCATCCAATCTGTTTTCCTTGACTAATTCCATCCCCTTTTTGTAATGTCTGGCTTTTTTTTCTTCAGGAGTGCTGCAACCGACACAGATCAGCATCATTACTG
>CAYSYZ010000168.1:0-4536 GCA_964435205.1 uncultured Desulfovibrionales bacterium | reverse complement strand
ATTATTTCAATTCGCAGCATGAGGATACGTGATCGTATTTGCGAATCGAAGCACTAAGGTTACTAAAAGTGTATCCGGATAGACAGACTGTGGTCAAGATAAATCTGTTTATCTTGGTCTGCGGTGACCATGCGATATTGAAGTGGTAAGAAGTGCCAGCAGATACGAGGTTGCTTTACGCCGGGCAGGTGTTTTTTTCGTTGAGATTATAAACACGATAGGCAGGACATGCCTGCCCTGCCTATCGAGATGAGAGCTTTGGAAATGGAGATCAGTCTTCCAGCGTGGATAGATCGCCTGCCTTTAACCCGAGTTCCTGGGCTTTGAGTACACGGCGCATTATCTTTCCGCTGCGGGTCTTGGGCAATTTATCTACTAAGGAGATTCCTTTCACGATTACAATGGGTCCCATCTTTTTCCGGATATGGTCCTTCAATTCGTTGACCATTGCATCTTCGTCGGTTACTTCCACACCTTCCCTCAGTATTACAAATATCTTGGCGACCTCGCCCCGGATTTTGTCCGGCACGCCGATGACGGCCGCCTCGGCTACCGATTTGTGACTTACCAGGGCGCTTTCAATCTCCGCAGTGCCAATACGATGGCCAGCCATATTGAGGACGTCATCGGAGCGGCCCTGAATCCAGAAGTACCCGTCCTTGTCTCTGGTGGCCATGTCACCGGTCAGGTAGGCCTTTGGTATCTTAGACCAGTAGATCTCTTTATATCTCTCCGGTTCTTTGTGGATAGTCCTGGCCATGGCCGGCCAAGGCTCCCTGATGACCAGAAAACCTCCTTTGCCAGCAGGTACCGAGTTTCCTTTGGCATCTACCACGTCGGCCTGAATGCCCGGAAACGGCTGGTAGCATGAACCGGGCTTGAGAACGGAGGAGGGAACGGGTGTTATCATGAACATCCCAGTTTCTGTCTGCCACCAGGTGTCCATGACCGGGCAGTTGCTGTTTCCGATGTTTTCGTAGTACCAGACCCAGGCCTCCGGATTGATCGGCTCTCCGACCGTCCCGAGGAGGCGCAGTGTGGAAAGATCGTGTTTCTTAGGATAATGGGCACCAAACCGCATGAGCATTCTGATGGTCGTAGGCGCGGTGTAAAGGATGTTGATTCCGTATTTGGCAATGATATTCCACATCCGGTCTGGCGTGGGATGAAGCGGGTGCCCTTCATACATCACCGTGGTTGTTCCGGCGATCAGCGGGCCATAAACAATATAGCTGTGACCGGTTATCCAGCCGGGATCGGCTGCGCACCAGAAGATGTCGGTCTCTTTTATGTCAAAGACCCACTTCAGGGTACGGTTGATTCCTACCTGGTAGCCGCCATGGGTATGGACGATACCCTTTGGCTTTCCGGTAGTACCGGATGTATAGAGGATGAAGAGCGGGTCTTCGGCATCCATCGGAACGGTTTCAAAATCCTTGCTTGCAGTGGCCATGAGGTCTTCGTACCAGACGTAGCGCCCGTCACTCATGTCGACTGGTATATTGGCCCATTTGGCCACCACCACTGTTTCCACGGTGGGACAATCGATCATGGCCTCATCTACTACTTCCTTCAGCTTGATGAGCTTTCCTTTTCGATTGAAGCCGTCGACAGTAATGACCACCTTGGCCTCGGCATCGTTAACCCGGTCCCGCAGGGCCAGGGCGCTGAAACCGGCATAAACTACGCTGTGGGTGGCTCCGAGCTTGGCACAGGCCAGCATGCAGATGGCGATATGTGGTATATTCGGGAGATAGATGGCCACCCGGTCCCCCTTTTTAACGCCAAGACCGGCCAGTGCATTGGCTACCATGTTGGAGGCGCGGTAGAGGTCGTAATAGGTCATACGTGTCCGTTCTCCGGCCTCGCTCTCAAATATGATGGCTACCTTGTTTTTGCGATGACTTGTGACGTGGCGGTCCAGGGCATTGTGCGCGATATTCGTCTTGGCATTGACGAACCATTTGAAGAAGGGGGCCTTGGAGCGGTCTAGTACTTTATCCCATTTTCGGAACCAGTCCAGTTCCTCAGCTGCTTTTTCCCAAAAGCTTTCAAGATCGTGCTTCGATTCTTTGACCGCCTTTTCATACTCCGTCAGACTGACATTCGCATTTACCACGATGTCCGGTAGTGGACGAAAGAAGCGCTCTTCCTGTATCAAGGCCTCGGTGGTCTGTTTTTCAGACACAGCTGCTTTTTTTGCCATTTCTACTCCTCCCGCATAATCTTCTATTTATGCTAGCTTGCCATCGTGCGGAGTTTCACATACAATACATATAAAAAAATAGCAAGCGAAAAAGAGGCATAGATTCATATGTAAAAATATTCTCATGAGGGGGATAACAGTGACGCAGAAGCGGTCGCAGCGGAGGTATTTAAAGGGTTCAGAGGGTTACTTTTGCTATGGGATAGGTCTCTGGTACCGGCCGCTCTTACCTCCTTCCTTTTCCCGGAGGCAGATATCAGTAATGGTTATTCCCCTATCCCTTGACTTGCACATGTCATAAATGGTTAGGGCGGCAACAGACACAGCTGTAAGCGCTTCCATCTCCACACCGGTTTTGTCCTGGCTATTAACTGTGGCTTCAATCAACACCTTGTTTGCTTTTTCATCCAGAGAAAAGGAAATACTTACACTGCTGATCGATAATGGGTGGCAGAGAGGAATAAGTGAGCTGGTTTTTTTGGCGGCCATGATGCCAGCCAGACGAGCTGTTCCCAGAACATCCCCTTTTTCAGCCCGCCCTTCCCTGATTAATTGCAGGGTTTCGGGACTGACTACGACTGAGCCGCTTGCCCGGGCTCGCCGCCAGGTGACTTCTTTATGTCCAACTTCTACCATGATCGCCTTTCCCTCGGCGTCAAAATGACTCAGAGTTTGCATGCTATCTGATCCTTATTTGCGGAATATTTTTTTGAAAAATCCACCCTGTTTTTCTGACTCGATTTCGGCAAATTCGCTCAAAAGTTCCTTCTGACGGGGCGTAAGGGATACCGGGGTCTGAACGCGCACCTCAATTATTTGATTGCCTTTCCCCTGGCCCCGCAGAAAAGGGATGCCTTCGCCTTTCAAGGTGACAGTTTCACCGGATTGTATGCCTTGCGGTATAGTAATTTTCTTAGTTTCTTTCAGGGTTGGGACTTCGATTTCGGCTCCAAGGGCGGCCTGTGTAAAAGAGACTGGTATCTGACAACAAACGTCATTTCCTCTACGTTCAAAGAAATCATGAGGTTCAATATGTAAGACCACATAGAGATCGCCCGGTGGGCCGCCTCTTTCTCCGCTTTCACCCTCACCCCTCAACCGAAGTCTTGAACCGGTGTCTACGCCCGGGGGTATCTTTATGGCCACTTTCTTTTTGACACGGGTTTGCCCATTTCCGGCACACTTTACACATGGATTGGTGATAATGGTGCCTACGCCCCGGCAGTGGGGACAGGTTGTGCTGATACGGAAGAAACCCTCGGCGCGTACGACCTGGCCTGCCCCCCGACAGGTGGGACAGGTGCTGGGATAGGTGTTTTCCCGGCACCCGCTGCCCTTACAAGCTGCGCAGGTTTCGAGTTTGGCCATTTCTATTTCCGTTTCCTTGCCGAAAGCCGCGTCAACAAGGGAAATAGCCATATCATACCGGAGGTCCGCCCCGGGTCTGGGAGCTGTTCGACTTCGCCTTGTAGTCCCAAAACCGAAAAATTCTTCGAATATATCGCCGAAGCTGGCGAATATATCATCAAATCCTCTAAATCCAGTGAATCCGGTGCCCTGCAGGCCTTCCTGTCCGTAGCGATCGTAAACTTCTCTCTTCTGCGGGTCCCTTAAGACTTCATAGGCCTCGGCGGCTTCTTTAAAACGCTCCTCGGCTTCTTTATCTCCACGGTTTCGGTCGGGATGGTACTGCATGGCGAGGCGGCGGTAGCTTCTTTTGATGTCGTCTTCAGAAGCATTCCTCGGCACATTAAGAACTTCGTAATAATCACGCTTCATCATAACCTGTGCGATTCCAAAAAATATTGGGCCGAACCTATTCCTTGGCTTCCTCTTCCACTGGCTTTACTTCTTTAACCCTTCCCAGTTCGTCTATGTTTTCAAACGTAACCTTTCCGGCGGCTATCTCGCGCAGGCCAACAACGACCTCCTTGTTTTTGGAATTGACGAGAGCTTGAGCGCCGCTACGGAGCTGTTTCACCCTCTTTACTGCCAGTTCGACAATGGCAAATCGGCTGCCAACTTTCTTGAGACAATCTTCGACTGTTATACGTGCCATTCAAAGGATCCTTTCTTAAAAATTTGGGCCTAAGGGGATGGCCTTTGTCCAGAATTTAGTCATAATACTACAAACCTTATAATGCAATTACAGCATTTTGCAAGTCATTTAGCTTTTTCTTTGATCTTGATGGCCAGATTAGCGCGTGGAAAATGCCAGTAATCACTAAAAGTTAAGACTTGTCTGTCTGTCAACATAATTTACTTGACGGTTTTCAAAAGAAATCTTATAAATTACCTTTTACTTTTAACAAAGATTGAAGCTCCCCGTC
>CAYSYZ010000167.1:0-4570 GCA_964435205.1 uncultured Desulfovibrionales bacterium | reverse complement strand
GAATATTATGCATTTTACCTTACATACGGAGATTCCCAGCAGCTTGCTGCGGGGAGCTTCAATTCCCTGGAGATCGGATAGGATTTCCGGATGAACTCTATCTAACCCACTGTTATTAAAGAACTGCTCCGCGTTTCCCATGGTTACTTATTGAAGGGTTATTTCTTGAAGGCCTTGGAATCGACATTTGTTTCCCGCATCAGGCGATGGAGATACTGCCTTTTGAGCCCCAGTTCCTTTGCTGCGCGGGAGACATTGCCGCCGTGTCTGGCCAGCATTCTGGTAATATACTGGGTATGGAATTCTTCGATAAGCTTATCCTTGGCCTCCTTGAAGGGCATGGAAAAGACATCTCCCATAGGTAACACGGGGGGGGCGGGAGCCAGGGATATCTGGCCCGGCATCGAAATATCTGTCACCTGCAAGGTGTCACCGCCCGCTATAATAACGCCCCGTTCCAGGACATTCTCCAGTTCCCGGATATTGCCCGGCCACTCTCGCCTTACGAGGTAGTCTATGGCTCCCTTAGAGATGCTGTTTACATTTTTGCCATTTAAGATGCTGTACCTTTTCAAGAAATGGTGGGCCAGGAGGGGTATATCTTCTGTCCTTTCCCGGAGCGGAGGAAGATGTATGTTAATGACGTTTAAACGATAGAACAGATCCTTACGGAATTCACCCTTGCCGATCTTTTCCGGCAAGTCCTGATTGGTAGCTGCGATAAAGCGGATATCCACCTTGCGAGTCCGGTTGTCGCCGACAATCTTGTACTCACCTTCTTGTAGCAACCTTAACAGCTTGACCTGCATGACCAGGCTCAGGTCGCCAATCTCATCGAGAAAGAGTGTTCCGTGGTCGGCCTCCTCCACCAGCCCTTTTTTGTCTCTGACCGCTCCGGTGAAAGACCCCCTTAGGTGGCCGAAAAGCTCACTTTCGATCAGGGATTCCGGGATGGCGCTACAGTTGACCGGAATAAAATTGTTATCTTTTCTCAGGCTATGGACATGAATGGCCCTGGCCACCAGTTCCTTGCCCGTGCCGCTTTCACCGGTAATGAGTATGGTTGCCGTAGTCTTGGCTACCTGATTAATCTGGCTGTATAGCTTCTGCATGGCCGGGCTATTACCGATGAGATTCGGAAATTCCGGGCTTCCCTCCAATTTTTTTCGAAGACAGATATTTTCTCTCCGGAGATGCTGCCATTTCATGGCCTGCTCGATGACATGCAGAATCCGCTCTTTACGGAAGGGTTTGGTGATATAATCAAAGGCCCCTTTACGCGTGGCCTCGATAGCTGATTCGATGGTCCCATGGGCGGTCATGATGACTACGGCCGTATGTTCTTGTTTTTGCTTGACTGTTTCTAATACCTGGATACCATTGAGCCCGCGCATTTTAAGGTCTGTAATAACCAGGTCGTAGTCATTCTTTTCCAATAATTCCGGCACCTGAGAAGAATCGGCGGCGGTGCTAACCTCATAGGGGGTTTTCTCTGATATGATGCGCCGCAAAAGGGCCAGCATATCCCGTTCATCGTCCACGATCAGGATCTTTTCTGGCATTTCCGCACCCTCAGGAATCGGTTAGTTTTTATCCGGAACCCGTGCCCGCCTACGGCGGCGGCTGATAGCTGAATACGATTTAATCACAGTGCCGACTACAAGTCAACAAGAATGTCATCTAAAAGTTTCACTATAGATACTGCTTGATTTTAAAGGGCATTTATTACACTATTAAGTGCCATGGAAACCAGAGAAAGGATTAAACTCCGTAAGGTATTGGTAATCTTAGGAATTACGACTGCCATCCTGCTCGGCGGAGCCCTTTACCTCGGTTTATCCACGGCCCGGCACATGAAGGCGATTATCAGGGATCAATTTAATGAACAACAACTGGGCCTGGCCAGGGCTGCTGCTTCCCGTATCGAAACAAACCTCCAGAATGCGATCACCGATTTGGCCCTCCTGAACTCCCTGCCTGCCATCCAATATTGTGATCCCGAGGCATATGAAACTTTACTGGTATCCACATTGCCGTTACTAAATCGGGACAATATTATCGAGATCCGCCGTGTGGGCCGGGACGGGAATACCATGTTCGTGGCCAATGATCAGGGCATCGGCATGAGGCATTTCGGTTTTGTGTATCAGGAGGCAGGTATTTACCTCTCCTGGGCCTCTACATTGAGTAACCGTGGAAAGACCATGGCCACGGGAATTCGCCCCCGGGACCCCACCAAAAACAAGAAACATTTTGTTCTGGATCTGATTATGCCCACTTATGAAGATTCGACGGATAACCACCACCCCCGGCCATCTTATCGCTTTGCCGGATACCTGCGTGCCACCCTTGACGTCAGCCGCCTCCTGCAACAGATTATCCCGCCCATCCAATCCGGGAAGACCGGATATGCCTGGGTTCTGGATTCATCCGGCATCTTTCTCTACCATCCGGAAAGTCCATTCATAGGAGAAAACGCCTTTAATATCCGCAGCAAACGAAACCCCCGGATTTCCTTTAAGCAGATCAATCAGATACAGCGGGATGAGATGCTTAAAGGAAAAGAGGGGGCGGGAACGTATGTCTCGGGATGGCACCGGGATATGGTTGAGCCCATGGAGAAACTCATCGCCTATGCGCCGGTGCGGATGCAGGGTCCTTATATGGATTACGTCTGGTCTGTCGCGGTGGTCGCACCGGTTCAGGAGATAGAAGGCGCCGTCAGCTATATCTATGAAAGACAGGTCATGCTGCAGGGCATCATAGTATTCGTAATTCTGCTCGGCACTGCTATCGTCGTTTTGTATGAGCTTCGCTGGTCAACCATTCTTGAGCACGAGGTGGCCGTAAAGACAGATGATATGCGCCGCTATGCCAGCGAGCTGGAACGGTCGGAAGGTAAATACCGATCCCTGGTCGAAAGCGCTGAAGACCTCATCTTTACCTTGAATCAGGACGGGATTATCAAGACCGCGAACCAGCATATGTCGCGTCTCTTAGGTATGAGCGGCCATGAGTTGGCCGGTCAAAGTCTTTATCGTTTTTTGCCAAAGGAGCAGGTTGAAGAACAATTAAAGTTGGTTGAGAGGGTTTTCCGGTTCGGAAAAAAAGAAAGGACAGAGACCCTTTTTAGAATCCAGGATGAGGATTTCTGGTTTAATATCCAGTACATTCCGCTCAAAGAAGGAAGAAGCGGCAACGGGCTCATACTGGGCATAGCCAGAGATATTACTGACCGCAAGAGTCTGGAGAAACAGCTTATTAATGCAGAGAAATTGGCTTCGCTGGGCACGCTGGCGGCCGGTGTAGCCCATGAGATCAACAACCCCCTGGGCATTATGCTGGGCTTTTGTGACCTCCTCCAGGAAAAAATTAAGCCTGGGACCATGGAGTATAATGACTTGAAAATCATCGAACGGCATGGCCTCCATTGTAAAAGTATTGTCGAAGGGCTGCTGAGCTTTGCCCGGGTGAGCGAGGAAACCGAGGAATATTGTGACCTTAACGCCAACATCGAAGCCACGCTTTCCGTGGCCAAACACGCCCTGAACATGAATGATGTTGAGTTGGTCACTCTCCTGGCCGAAGGGCTACCCAGGGTCAGAGGAGATTCGAGGAGCCTCCAACAGGTGCTTCTCAACCTTATTAATAATGCCCTTTACGCCATGAACGGGCAGGGGACCCTGACCGTGGTAACCCGGCCGGGTAAAACGACCGGGTGGGTGGAGATACTGGTTTCAGATACCGGTTGTGGTATTAAAAAAGAATTCATGGAAAAGATATTCGATCCTTTCTTTACTACCAAGAAAGTCGGTGAAGGCACCGGCCTGGGCCTTTCGGTAAGTTATGGCATTATCTCCAAATACGGAGGTACGGTCGAATGTGAAAGTTATACCGAAGAAGACAGACCCGGACCCCCCGGCACCACTTTTACCATTACCCTCCCGGTCCAAAAAGACGACTCATCCGCCATAGGCGGATGAATCTATCGCCTGATCCCTGGCATAATACTTGTATCTCTGAACTGCGGGATGAACCGCAAGAATGTCCTTATACTGGATCCAGAAAGAGATAGTGGCGAACTATTTGCCCGGGTCCTGGAGACATGCAAGAACTGTAAGTGTTATCTGACTTCAAAACAAGAGGAAGCCCTGGCCCTTTTAAAGGACATTTCTTTTCAGGTTTTGCTGATAGACATGGGTATGGCCATGGCCGGCGACTACAGCTTTCTTAAGAAAGTTAAGCGCCTGTCACCGGATGTAGTCATCCTTGTCGAGGCTTACCTCCATCAGAAAGAGCAGGCTAGCAAGGCTCTGGAATACGGGGCCAGGGGATACATAATCAAGCCTATCACGGTGGACGAATTCAGAAAGAAGATAGATGAATTTTACATCTGGGGGGAGGCCTGAGACCGGCGGAATTGTCCATAATCAGGGGACAAAACTGTCACCTGTAAGTTTCTATTTTTGGGGGTCAGTTAGGGATTATAACGGAGGAGAAGGTTAATTAGTGCCTATCCGAAAACTCCCCTCCCCCTGGCGGGAGGGGATTAAGGGGAGGGGGAACAAGT
>CAYSYZ010000166.1:0-4584 GCA_964435205.1 uncultured Desulfovibrionales bacterium | reverse complement strand
ACCAGAACGGTCCCGCCAACATCACGCTCGAAACCAATGTCAAACTGAAGAAAAAGGCCCTCGACGACCTCGGCAATGACTTTGAAAAGACCAGCCACGGATTCGTTGACTACCTCCTGCTTGATATTCGCGGTTTTCCGATAGCCATCCTGGAAGCGAAATCCGAGAAGTTCGATCCGCTCGTCGGCAAGGAACAGGCCCGCAAGTACGCCCGCTCGCAGAATGTCCGTTTCGTCATCCTCTCCAACGGCAACCTCTCCGACTTCCAGGCCCTCGACCAGTGGCGGGAAGTTATCCCGGAGTACGTGAAAGATTACGTGCATCTGAACCAATTCATGTGAAAGGGAAAAAGATGAAAAAGGAAAATTCCTTAGCGATGACGCTGCGGATTGAACAGATCATTCGTACGGCTCGCGGCCAACGGGTGATCCTGGATAGCGATCTTGCAGCAATATATGGCGTATCGACCAAGGCATTGAATCAGGCGGTCAAACGGAACGCCGATCGCTTTCCCGATGACTTTGTGTTTCGGCTTACACCGGAAAGAGGCGGCCGATTCTTTGAGATCACAATATGTGACCTCAAACGAGAAAGGGAACCGGTCACAATCTGTGACCGGTTCGCAGAAGCATCGTGATCCCCGTTATATCCCTTATGCCTTCACGGAACATGGCGCCTTGATGGCCGCCAATGTCCTGAGAAGCCCAAGGGCGGTTGAGATGAGCGTTTATGTTGTGAGGGCATTTGTCCGACTGCGACAGTGGCTTGCCGACCATGCCGAATTGAACCGCCGACTGGATGCAATGGAAAGGGAATACGATACCCAGTTCAAAGTGGTCTTTGATGCCATCCGGCAGCTCATGACCCCGCCGGAACCAAAGAAACGGAAAATCGGTTTTCTCGCAAAGGACCCTTGCCTCCGGCCCGTACTTTTGCTAAGGTATCAACATATTAGCAGGATTCACCCTGTTAAATTTCCAAATAACAGCTTGTGGTTCACTTCAACAGGATTTTTTACAGTCGGCTTTGCGCCGTAAAAAATATTATTCGTTAGGCTCTTGTCAACGTTTCTTGTTGAATCGAAGGGAGGACTATGGATTTCCGTCTTGTATTTCGAGGCATCCTGCGGGGCAATAATCGTCGTGCCTTAGACAAACATATGATCAGGGCTCAGATTCATCCCCAGCTCAGGCTGCTCTGGAACCAAGTGCCCCTCAGTGGGTTATCCGCTTGTTTGACACACTCCAAAACGAATGACCCGTGTATTCTCATAAAACGACATGGTTTGGAATTCGCACCCCTAATCAATAACGTTTACAGCCTACGAGCTGATCTAGATATACTACTGTTGGAGCCATACGCCTCCGGTCAGCGAAACTCAAGGGCAGATATCGATAATAAGATAAAGACGCTAATAGATGGCTTGCGATTACCCGACAAGAGACAAGAGTTTTCGGAAGACGCGCGAAAGCACTATTCAGATAGTCCATTCCATTGTCTTCTCGAAGACGATTCTTTAATAAGCAATTTTTCAGTCACAACGGACAGACTCCTTGATGCAAGATCGGAAGAAGAGTCGATGGCCATAATTCGTGTATTTATACGAGCTGTCACACCCACTTGGGCGGGAATGGCACTTGCGACTGGGAGTATTCCATGAGCCACCCAACATAACCTTTTTCACTATAGGCAAGGAAACAACTTTGCCTAACCGGGAACGGCTAGGCTGATAACAGGACATGAAGTTTTCAGTTTTATACTTCAAACAGGATCAAGGGGAAGCGCGCAGAGCGTACTGAACGGACGCACCAGAAACGACTTCAGGCCGCGAAAGATAATGCCGATTCCCCATCAAAAAAGTCCGGTGGCTTTACGTTGCCCTAATCGGATAACCGGGGGCTTCTCACCCCCAGCCCTCACACCATCTGGCATCCGCCGTGGCGGATTAGGCGGTTCATAAGGCTTAATAGCATTCCGCTCCTGAATAAAACTCGTAGGAGTATATCTTAGATGCCCGAATCACTTATAGAACAGCTTCCCAAGATAGTCGCCGAAGGCAAAAAGGAAGTTGAGAAGATTTTAGAGAGGCTTTCCGGGCCGAACAAGCTGGCCTTGCAGACCAATGAGTATGTATTGCCGTCCAAGGACAAGTCGGGGTTGTTCCGTGGACAGATAACAGAGTTGAACGAAAAGGAATGGCACAACCGGCTTATCTACGGCGACAACCTGCTGGTGATGCAGGCCCTTCTTGCGGGAGACCAGGCGACGGGTCTTCCTTCCATGCGCGGGAAGATTGACCTTATCTACATAGACCCTCCCTTTGACAGCAAGGCGGATTACCGCACAAAGATTACCTTACCGAATGTTTCTAAAATCTCCCCTAACCCCTCTTTCCCAAAGAGGGGAACCGAAGATGCTACCCCCCCTTTAGCAAATGGGCACACAACACAACCCCCCCCTTTAGCAAAGGGGGGCGGGGGGGATTTGTCTGTTGTCATTGAGCAGAAACCCACGGTCCTTGAGCAGTTTGCCTATTCCGACACCTGGAAGGACGGCACCGTCAGTTATCTTCAGATGATCTATCCGCGCCTTGTCCTGATGCGGGAGCTTCTGAGCGACCAGGGTTCCATATATGTTCATCTTGACTGGCACGTGGGACATTATGTGAAGGTGCTGATGGATGAGGTATTTGGGAAGGAGAATTTCAGGAATGAGATTATTTGGAAGCGTACAGATGCTCATAATGACCCAAAGCGCTATGGTGCTATTCATGATACCCTTTTATTTTATTCAAAAAGCGACAGTTATATTTGGAATGAAGGAGTAGATAATTCAGAACTGCCGGAATCTACGAGGCTGAATTGGTATAATAATGACGAAATTACAGCCAAGGATAGAATTAATAAACTTGGTAAACTTATTCCTAAAGGGACTGTCCGGTATTACAACAAGGCAGACATTACTGCGCCAGCTCATGGTTCAAGTGCCAATCAAGATGAGTGGCATGGTGTCAAACCGCCAGCAGGCAGAATGTGGGCTTATAAACCGGAAATTCGTCAACAGTTAGAAGCTGATAATCGAATTGTTTTTTCTAGAACTGGACGTCCTTACGAAAAAAGATATTTAGATGAATCGCTTGGTATCCCGCCGCAAAGTCTGTGGGCAGACATTCAAATGCTTCGTGGTATGTCAAAGCATAATGCAAATAGTGAATGGATCGATTATTCAACCCAAAAACCTGAAAGATTAATTGAACGTCTTGTCAAAATTTCGAGCCAGGCAAATAGTATCATTGCTGACTTCTTTATGGGTTCCGGTACTACCGGCGCAGTGGCCGAAAGGCTTGGCCGCCGCTGGATCATGTCGGACATCGGCAAGCCTGCCATAATGATTACCAGAAAAAGGCTTATTGACCAGGAGAGTAGGCCGTTTATCTACCAGTCCATCGGAGATTACCAGAAGGAGGCATTTGCGTCTTCCCGCATATTCCGGCGGGTGGGCGACCTTTCCAATGTGGTCTTAAGCCTTTACGGGGCGCTGCCTTTCCCTGATGAGCAGAACCCTAACCGGAACCTGGGATACCTCAAGAACACGAGGACGCTGGTGATGGTAGATTCGCCTTCAAAGATCACAGGGCATGCGACGCTGAAGCGGGCGCAGGAGTTCAGGGAATCATTCCTTGGCGGATGGGACAAGGTGATTGTCCTCGGATGGAACTTTGCCTTTGACATAGCGTCCATAATCAGAAACCTGAACGACGACAGGCTGGAGGTCCTGGTCATCCCGCCGGACCTCTTGGACAAGCTAAAAAGTAAATCAAGCTATCAGAGCCTTCTCAAGAACGGAAAGATACGCTTTTCATCGCTTCAATACCTTTCTATCAAGAAGCCGGTTGTCAGCAGCTATTCCTCGGACATTGATGAAATAAGGATTGAGCTGGACAACTACATCCTCCTTTCCCCCGACGCCCTTCCCCTCGATGAGGAGAACAGGGAGAAGCTCCAGGAGGTCATGGCCAAAGAGCCACTGGCACTGATAGAATACTGGAGCGTTGACCCGGACTACGACGGGGAGACCTTCCGCAGCAAGTGGCAGGACTACCGGGGAAATACGGAAAACGACGGAGACCCGTTCAGGGTTGTAAAAGATGTGCGAATCCTGGCCCCAAAGGTAAAGGGGAAACGAAAGATATGCGTGAAGGCCGTTGATGTCTTCGGGTTTGAGAGTGTTGTGGTGGAGGAGGTGGGGTAATGAAGGAGAAGATTTATAAGAATGGTTACGATTTCTTCTTCTGGGGATATGAGCCACAAACAAAAATAAAACACTTCGTTTTTAAAGAGTACTTCGATACATGGGTAAAAATCTTAGGAAAGTGGAATGAACTGAATTATTTTGACTGTTATGCTGGAAGCGGTGCGTATATCGAAGGTAAGGAGATATACTTCGGCTCGCCGGTGCTCGCAGCCGAGATAGTTGAAAAAACCAAAGAGAACTTGGGCAGGAAGGTTAATGTTGTTCTTATTGAGCAGGATAAAGATAATATCGAAAATATTGGGAAGATATTTAAACACAAAGGCCTTAAAG
>CAYSYZ010000165.1:0-4610 GCA_964435205.1 uncultured Desulfovibrionales bacterium | reverse complement strand
TGGAAAAAGGCGGGCGTCCTGCCGCGGGGTATAGATCGTGAAGTGGTAGAGATTATGCACCGTACCCACATGGGGACTGACCAGGATTATATTAATCTGATTCTGCAGGGCACACGCTGTGCCCTGGCCGATGGCTGGGGTGCCTCAATGATCTCTACGGAGCTTCAGGATATCATGTTTGGCACACCGGTACCCATTAGGGCTATGGTTAATCTCGGCGTTCTCAGGACCGATGAGGTCAATGTGGTTGTGCACGGACATGAGCCATTACTCTCTGAGGCCCTGGCCATGGTGGTTGATGACACTGAGATTGTGTCAGCCGCTCAGGCCGTGGGGGCAAAAGGGGTAAATCTGGCTGGAGTGTGTTGTAGTGGAAACGAGGTTTTGATGCGCCACGGCATACCCATTGCTGGCAGCTTTATACAGCAGGAAATAGTTTTAGCTACCGGGGCTGTGGAGGCCATGGTGGTAGACATCCAGTGCGTGATGCAGTCTTTGCCCACGGTGGCAAAATGCTACCATACCGAGATTATCACCACCTCACCACGGGCGAAAATAACCGGGGCTACCCACATTGAGTTTGACCATCATAATGCCCTGCGGATAGCCAAGGACATTATAATGCGTGCTATTTCCCGCTATCCGCAAAGGGGAACTGTACATATTCCACAGCATAAAATGGATGTAGTGGCAGGTTTTAGCCACGAAACTATAAACCACATGTTAGGCGGTGCGTTTCGAGCCTCGTATCGTCCTCTGAATGATAACATAATCAACGGGCGCATAAAGGGCGTGGGGGCCATCGTGGGTTGCGACAGCGCACGCGTTCGCTCCGGTTACGTACACACCACGGTGGCCAAAGAATTGATAGCCAATGATGTTTTGGTCCTTACGACCGGCTGTGCGGCTACAGCCTGTGGCCGGGAGGGGTTACTTACCCCAGAAGCAGCGAGTTTCGCGGGACCCGGTCTACGGGAGGTCTGTGAGGCGGTGGGTATCCCTCCGGTGTTACACATGGGCTCCTGTGTGGACAATAGCCGCATACTAATTGCTGCGACAGAGATAGTCCGTGAGGGTGGTCTGGGAGAAGATATAAGCCAGATCCCGGCGGCTGGTTGTGCCCCGGAGTGGATGAGTGAGAAGGCGATAGCTATCGGCCAGTATTTTGTGGCCAGCGGGGCCAGCGTCATATTTGGTCATACATTTCCTACCAGCAAGAGTCAGATTATGACGGATTACCTTTTCAAAGATCTGCACGATGTTTACGGGGGTTGCTGGGGGATGGAGAGCGACCCGCATGCCATTGCCAGATGGATGATCGAAGGGATTGAGAAGCGGCGTGAGGCCCTCGGCATCCACAAGAAGAAAGAGCGGGTACTTTTTGATATGGCCATGCGCAGAGAATTATAGTCTCCAGATTTCTTATATGGCCGCATGGCTCAGTTTGAGTAAAGGTTTCAGGAGTAAGGAATTATGAAAAAAGCGCAGGGTGCCGAATCCGGTGCCGTATTGGTGGTTGGGGGCGGTGTCGCTGGTATACAGTCTGCCCTTGACCTTGCCGAGATGGGTTTCTATGTCTACCTGGTGGAAAAATCAGCCTCAGTCGGCGGAGCCATGGCCCGTCTTGACAAGACCTTTCCCACCAATGACTGTGCCATCTGAATTCTGGCCCCGAAGTTGGTTGAGGCCGGTCGGTCTCCGAACATAAAGATATTGACCAATGCCAGGCTTGAGGCCTTAGAGGGTGAAGCGGGAAACTTCACCGCTCGGATACATCGGCTGCCACGTTTTATCAATGAAGATTTGTGCACCGCTTGTGGTGTGTGCACCATGTATTGCCCGGTTATGGTTACCGATGCCTACAATGAGGGGCTGGCTATAACCAGGGCTCCCCATAAAGATTATCCGCAGGCAGTCCCGACCAGTTTCTATATTGATCCCAAAAAATGTCTCTTTTTGAATTATGAGACGTGTCAGATCTGCGTCCCTACCTGTCAGGCCAAGGCCATAGACTTTAACCAGAAAGAAGAACACCTCGACCTGTCCGTAGGTGCGGTGATACTGGCCCCCGGATTTGGCCGGATTGATGATGCGGTGCTTTCACGATATGGATACGGCCGTTTTCCGGACGTGGTCACCAGCCTTGAATTTGAAAGAATCACGTGTGCCTCAGGTCCCTCAAGGGGCGAGATCATCAGGCCTTCAGACGGCAAACATCCCCGGCGGATTGCTTTCCTGCAATGCATAGGGTCCAGGGACCTTAGTTGTGGCAATGGCTATTGCTCGTCCGTGTGCTGCATGTACGCCATCAAAGAGGCTGTAGTGGCTAAAGAACATGCTCCAGACGTTGATGTTACGATATTCTATATGGACATGCGAACCCAGGGAAAAGGGTTTGACGCCAGTCGCAAGAGGGCACGGGATGCGTATGGTGTCAAATTTATCCGGAGCCGGGTGGCAGAGGTCCGCGAAAGCGGTGGACAACTGAGACTCTGCTACGTGGATGGCGACGGCCACCGTAGAAAGGAGGACTTTGATATGGTTGTCCTTTCGGTGGGGCTGGAGTCTCCGGAAGACTCCAGGTCTCTGGCTAGCGCGGCGGGGATAAAACTAAATCCATATGATTTTTGTGATACAAAGGCTTTTGCGCCTCTGGAGGCATCAAGACCGGGGGTTTACGTGGCGGGTGCTTTTCAAGGCCCAAAGGATATCCCGGAAAGTGTAATGCAAGCTATCGGCTCAGCTGCAGCTGCCGCCGAGATATTGCGTACCGCCCGTGGTACGGAGGTGATCAAGAAGGAGTATCCTTCGGAGATGGAAATAGCTGCAGAACCACGGATCGGGGTATTTATCTGCCACTGCGGCATAAACATCGGCGGAGTGATAGACATCGGCGAAGTAGTCAAGTATGCCCGCAGCCTGGAAAATGTGGCGTTTGTTGATGACAACCTTTACAGTTGTTCGCAGGACAGCCAGAAGGCCATGAAGGATGTTATCAAGGAGCATAACCTGAATCGTGTGATTGTGGCTGCCTGTACACCGCGAACGCATGAACCTTTGTTTCAGGAGACGCTGAGGGATGTTGGCTTGAATCGTTGTCTCTTCGAGATGGTTAACATTAGAGACCAGTGTTCCTGGGTACATGCCCATGAGCCAGAAGAGGCGACGACCAAGGCCAAAGATCTGTTGCGCATGGCGGTGGCCAAGGCCGGACTTCTCTGTCCACTTCCAGAGCAGACCGTTCCGGTTACACCTAAGGCCCTGGTAATCGGTGGCGGGATAGCCGGTATGACTGCCGCTCTCAGTATTGCCGAGCAGGGATTTGAATGTTTCCTGGTCGAGAAACAGACGCATCTAGGCGGTAATCTGGAACGGTTGAAAGCTACCCTTACCGGTGAAGACCCGGGGCGACTGGCAAAAGAGGCCGAGGGCCAAGTAAGAAGTCATCCCCGTATCAGCGTTTACACCAACACCAAGATTGAAAATGTCTCCGGGTATCTAGGCAACTTCACCACAACACTTGATACGGGGGCCGGGACTCAGACAATCGATCACGGCGTGGTGGTAATTGCAACTGGTGGCCGGGAGCATCGCCCGAACAAGTATCTCTATGGGCAGGCCAAAGACGTGGTTACCCAGCTTGAACTGGAAAAAATCCTTTGTTCACCGGAAAAGGCCAAAAACATAAATGAAGTCGTAATGATCCAATGCGCAGGCTCGCGCGGAGACGACCTTGCTTATTGCAGCAAGATATGTTGTGGTCAGGCCGTTAAGAATGCCCTGAAGATCAAAGAGCTCAACGCGGGCGCAGGCGTATATGTACTTTACCGGGACGTGCGGACCTATGGCTTTATGGAGGATTATTATCGCCAGGCCAGAGAAAAGGGCGTGGTCTTCATAAGTTATGAGAGAAAAAATCCCCCGGTGGTGATACCGGTTGGTGATAAGATTGCGGTTGAGTTCACGGATACCTTGCTGGGCGAGAAGGTCAGACTGCAACCTGATCTTTTGACCCTTAGCGTGGGTATAGTTCCCAATGAGATTGAAGATCTGGCGAAACTGCTCAAGGTTTCTCTTACCCAGGAGAACTTTTTTTTAGAAGCCCACGTCAAACTACGTCCGGTGGAAATGGCCGTGTCCGGGGTCTATGTGTGTGGGCTTGCTCATTCTCCAAAACCCATCGATGAATCTATCAGCCAGGCTAAGGCCGCGGCCGGTAAGGCCTGTATCCCGCTAGCCAAGGGTTTTGTAGCGGTAGAGCCAATTGTTTCCAGGGTGGACGCGGAGAAATGTATCGGTTGCGGGATTTGTGAAAGCCTTTGCCCGTACAAGGCTATCCAGATAATCAAGGTGAATAAGAAGAAAAAAGCTGAAACCATTACTGCCTCATGCAAAGGCTGTGGGATATGTGCCTCACACTGCCCGACCCTGGCTATTTCTATGGGCGGATTTACGAATGAAGAAATAATGGCGCAGATAAGGGCGTTTGGACAATGTTGATGAATAGGAGATTTACCGCAGATTCACCCTGTTAAATAGGGTTCCCTTAGGGAAATTTAACAGGGGAACCGCCGAGTTCGCAGAGATGAGAAAAAGAAATGAAAATAATG
>CAYSYZ010000164.1:1032-4654 GCA_964435205.1 uncultured Desulfovibrionales bacterium | reverse complement strand
CGGCGCAAAAAGAAAAGGATATAGAAAGAGATATATATCTTGCAAGTCAGGGATTCAGGGTATTAAGGTTTTGGAATAGCGAGGTCTTACAAAATATGGACGGAGTTTTAGCAGTGATAAGGGAGAGCTGTTTATCTCACCCTCCCCTTAATCCCCTCCCGTCAAAGGGAGGGGAAAGTAGTTGGTGACACCCCTATTAAGGGAGGGGAAATTACCCACTTGAAATGAGAAAGAACCCAAATTATGTTATCGAACGCCCGCGTAACCATTATATCCATTCTCCTGGCCATTTCTGCTGTTATTTCCTATTGCTATGTAGGAAAGGTAGTAGTGATGCCCATAAGAAAACCACTCAGCACGTTTCCCACCGTGATCGGCACCTGGAAGTGTGTCAGTAGGAATCCTCTCGGCGATGAGGTACGGGAAAAGCTCGGGGTCGATGACTACGTCCAGTATGACTATGTATCGGAAGACGGAGTGCCGGTAAACCTGTACGTGAGTTATTTTGAGCGCACGGGTAGCGGTGAGAAGGGCTACCACTCTCCGAAAAACTGCATGCCCGGCTCTGGCTGGAACGTCATACACTCAGAGCCATTAAAATTGACGGTCAGCCACTCCAGGCCAGTTGCCGTTGAGATTAACAAGATGGTAATGCAGAAGGGCGCTGAAAAAGAGATTGTATTTTACTGGTATCAATGCCGGGGTCGGATAATACACTCTGAATATATGGAAAAGATTTACTTAGTGCTGGACTCCATGTTGAAGAGCCGGTCTGACGGCGCCTTCATCCGCATCATGGCACCGGTGGAGAGTGGCCGGGAGGCGAAGACAGCCGAATATTTAAAGGATTTTACGAAGCAGGCGATTACGGCGTTGGAAGAGCATTTACCAGGAGCATGACGGTGACACACCCCTTAAATCCCCTCTTTTTAGAGGGGACTGCCGAACGCGGAGGCGGGTAAAATTCCCCTCTAACAAGAGGGGATTTGTAACGAGGGGTCTCCGCACTAAGCGGACGCTGAAATTCCCCTCTAATGAGAGGGGTGGATCCGCCGTAGGCGGAGACGGGGTGTGTAAGAAAGATGCGAGTATATTACAACCCAAAACTCAAAGAACTGGCTCGAAGGCTCCGGAATTCCAGCACGTTATCCGAAGTGTTGCTATGGAATCACCTTAAGGGCAAACAGATGAAAGGCTATGATTTTCATCGCCAGAAACCGATTGATAATTACATTGTGGATTTCTTTTGTACCAAATTGAGGTTAATCATTGAAATTGACGGGGATAGCCATCTCTTTAAAGGCGAAGAGGATGAAAAGAGAGAAAAACACCTTGAGTCATTAGGATTTCATATACTTAGATTTAATGATTCGGATGTGAAAAAGAACATGGAAGCCGTTTTGGTTTCTATTGAAAAATGGATTGAGGAACATGAACACACCCCTAAGTCCCCTCTTACTAGAGGGGACTCGAAAATCCCCTCTTGAGAGGGGTGGCCGCGAAGCGGACGGGGTGTGTAATCCCCTCTTGAGAGGGGTGGCCGCGAAGCGGACGGGGTGTGTAATCCCCTCTTGAGAGGGGTGCCTGCGTAAGCAGGCGGGGTGTGTAAGAAACTGCGGTGAAAATATAATGGAAGCCATCCTTACCAAACACCGAAACATGACCTACGTGCAGCTTTGCTTACTCTCCGGTCTTTTCTTTTTTCTCTATTATCCGGTAATCGTCGGCATGGTAAAAGACTGGGCGATCGACGCCAACTATTCACATGGTTATTTAATCCCAATCATATCGGGCTATATGGTCTGGATTGCCAGGAACGATCTAAAACAGGTTGAGACAGCACCGAGTAATATGGGGTTAGCGGTATTAGTCTTTGGTCTTTGCCAGTTACTGGTAGCTAGAATCGGTTCTGAATATTTTCTGCAGCGGACTTCGATGATACTTGTTTTATTCGGGCTTTCATTATTTTTAATGGGAAAGAAGTTTACCCGGAAAGTTTCCTTTCCTGTCGCCTACTTATTTTTCATGATCCCTTTTCCGGCTATCATCTGGGATAAGATTGCCTTCCCCATGAAACTCTTTGCCTCATATCTGGCGGTCAAAGTCATTGGCTTGCTCGGCATACCTATTTTTCGAGAAGGAAATATCTTACACCTAGCTAATACCACCCTTGAGGTTGCGGATGCCTGCTCCGGACTTCGGTCGCTAACCTCTCTCTTAGCCTTGGGTGCGGCCATGGCATTCTTTACCGGACACTCAAGACCCAGGAAATGGTTCCTATTTCTTTCGGCAGTTCCCATAGCCATCGTAACAAACATTACAAGGCTGGCGTTGACGGCTGGTCTAGCTAGCAAGTACGGTGAGAAGGTCGCCCAGGGTTTTTTACACGAATTCTCAGGATGGCTCATATTCCTTTTAGGCCTGGCCATGTTGTTTGGTATCAATGCGCTGTTATCTGTGCAGAAAAGGTAAAAAGAATTTCGGATTGCGAACTTCGAAATCCAACAATGGAATTCCCGTTCCACTTTTCATAGAAAAAATGTTCCCCAACTTTTTGGGCATAATGTGAAAACTTTTTCCACCTAATCGTTACCGGTTGCATATCAAGTGAATAACTTTACCCGGCATGAAATATCTGGTTTGATTTCAAGAGATTAGCGAATAAATATTTCCTACCTGTCATTCTACCACATCTTATACCACCAGCCCACCAATGGCATAGTAGTTGCTCCCCAGCAGGTAACGCATCCGGAAATTCTTTTTGTACGCTGTTTGGCAGGTCGTATTTTATGGAAAAATGGTACGTTATCCAGACCAAGGTACGTGAGGAAAACAGGGCAACCTTCTTCCTGCGGGAAAAAGGCATAGAGATTTACTTCCCAAAGATGGAAACCTGCATCATGACCGGGGCTAAAGGAACCCTGATCCGGAAACCGCTTTTCCCTAACTATGTTTTTGCTCGTTTTAACGTAGAAAAAAACCTGTACAAGGTCAGCTGGGCAAAGGGTGTCCACAAAGTATTGCCCGAGAATCTGCATCCTATTCCCCTGGACGATGCAATCATCGAATCGATAAAAACTCTGGCCGACAAAAATGAAGTTGTTCGAAAAAGGAGTTTCCGCAAAAACGAGCGAATCCGGATTATCCGAGGGCCCATGAAAGATATTATGGGCATCTTCGAGAACTGGGTTTCAGATGAGGGCAGGGTCAGGATTTTCCTTGACCTGTTTAACTATCAGTCTCGGCTCGAATTGCACCATTCCTTGATCGAAAAGGCCGGATGATTCGTTATCGTTATTTGTTACTCGTTATTCGTTAATCTTACTCCTAATAACCAATAACTAATAACGAATAACTACTTATTGAAGTTGATTTTGTGCAGTAAAATTAGACGGTTAAAGTGGCTACTTAGGCGGCTGGACGGGCGGAGCCTACCCTGAAAGCACCCATCAACAGCCTGTTCAGAGAAGCCTCAGCATGGACACACAAACCAACTGGTTAAGAAATAAGCACGTTTAAACTACTCTTCAAGACACTTTTACCCCAAACGCACGTCAACACAAAACTGTGAAGATCAGATTTTTTACTCCTGCTGACCGAACCATGTG
This sequence comes from uncultured Desulfovibrionales bacterium, assembly GCA_964435205.1. Lineage (GTDB taxonomy): Bacteria > Desulfobacterota > QYQD01 > QYQD01 > QYQD01 > CAYSYZ01. Next base: position 1,046 of record CAYSYZ010000164.1, on the reverse strand, counting down.
GGATGAATTTGTAG